>SBEK01000330.1 GCA_009668925.1 Deltaproteobacteria bacterium | reverse complement strand
CTCCGATCCGAAACGGGGCGGCGAGTACTTCCGGAAATTTCAGCCTGCGTTTGTGAAGTTTATCCATTTGCCGGTTACCGGCAAGCCGCCTTTTACGCGGCTGGTAAGAAACAAAGGGTGATGCTCCCGGAGGCGACAATCCGTAAGGCTCAGCAACTGGTCGGCCCGCAGGGAATCCCGGGGTTCTTAAGGATGGTCCAGATCGCAACGGCAATGACGAACAAGGCTGCGGGAATGGCGATAAAAGCGAAAAAGCGGGCCACAATGTCCGTTACATCTTCATCGTTTCTGATTTCACGAAACATATCTTTCATCGGTCTGTGCCTCCTTTCGGCAGGGGCCTGGAGTCGGTCAGGGTCAGTCATGTTCGTCCGCCGGCAGCGCATCTCAGGAACGCACCAACGCCAGGACGGCAATCAGGATGAGAAAGAGGGCTGCAACATCGCTCAGCAAAGGGACCTGATCCCTGCAGCACAATTTCATGGTTTCTTTCATCTTCTTCATGACCATCTTAAAAACCTCTCTCGCTTATAAGATAGCCGCGCCAGGACAAATGACAATAATAGTTGTCTGCAAGGTGATTGGCAGGTAAATATTACCCCCGCCGAAACTGCATTGCCTCTCCGAAGAGGACGGAACCGGAGGAAACGCTTCCGGCCGTGTGCGAGAAAAAAGTAAAGCAGTTATGCCGCCTGGGCCGGGTTGTCTTGCCAATTGCCGGCGACATGATTACGCTACAAGAAAAGGTTGCCGGAGGCGCAGGCGGTCTCCGGTGCGCTGCGGATGGACCAAAGCCGGAAGAAGAGAGGATTTTCGAACCCATCAGCCAATACAAGGAGGGGTGTCATGAAAAAAAACATGGGTGCCGTTGACCGTTTGATCAGAACGTTACTGGCCATTGTCGTTCTGATCCTGTACCTGAACGGAAGCATCACGGGAGTTGCGGCGATCATCCTGGGGGTCTTCGCGTTGATCTTTTTGGTCACCAGCGCAATCGGCTTTTGCCCGCTCTATGCGCCTTTCCACATTTCAACGATCGGTAAGTCAAAAAAAGGCTGACGGAAATTTGCGTGAGAAAGGGTGCCTGCGGGGGAAATAGGTCAGGAGGTGTTGCGGCGGGATGCTGAAGGCTATGGATGCGGGGAGGAAGGATTTTGACCCGGAAGCGGCGGCCTGGGATGAAGATCCCGGACGGGTAAAGGTGGCAACGGATATTGCCCGGGCGGTCATCGCCCGGGCGCACCTTACGGCCGATATGGACGTGCTTGATTTCGGGTGCGGAACAGGTCTGGTTTCACTGGCGCTGCAGCCGTTCGTGCGGCAGGTGACCGGAATGGACAGTTCGCGGGGCATGCTCGACGTCTTTCGGAACAAAATTGCCCGAAGCCGCATCGGGAATGTAAAGGGGGTTCTCCTGGATCCGGAGATGGCCGGCGTCCTGGAGGGGCATTATCATCTCGTCGTATGCAGTATGACGCTGCATCACATTAAAGACGTCGAACCGCTGCTCACACAATTTTACCGGGTTTTAAATCCCGGCGGCCTTGTGTGTATCGCGGACCTGGACTTAGACGGCGGCCG
>SBEK01000329.1 GCA_009668925.1 Deltaproteobacteria bacterium | reverse complement strand
AAATTAAAATGCCGTATGCAATCGTCAGGCCCGCTCCATAAAGAACGGCGCCCGCTTTCTTGCCGAAGCGGGCCACCAGGTTCCATTTCCCGCCGCGCCTGTCCGTTTCATAATCGGGGATTTCATTGATCACAATCATCGACCACATCATAAAACCCGGAACGAATGAGGCAATCAATGGCTCAATGGACAACGATTGCGCCTGAACATAATAAGAACCCATGACGATAACCGGGCCAAAGTTGACCAGGAGGCCAAGTTCGCCGAACCCCCGGTAACCGAAACGGATCGGCGGCGCGGTGTAAAAAATGGAGGAGGCCATGCCGAAAATGCCCAGGGCCAGAACCGGCCATCCGCAGACGTAAGTCAGATAAGCGCCGATGACGGCCGTCGTGACAAAAAATAAGCCCGCGACCTTCAGCATCTGCGTGTCCTTAAGAAGTCCCTCCGGCAGGACGCCGCTGCCTCCGGTAAAGAAGTTCTTTTCTCCTCCTTTATGCAGATCAACCGCGTGACGAAAATCGAGCACATCATCCACCATATTGAGGGCGAAATGATTGACGGTGACGCCGACGACGACCAGCGCGAAGTGAAACAGGTTGACGGGATGACCGTTAGCCCAGGCCATGGCCCCTCCCAGAATCGCCGGAAGAATGCTGGGCAGAACGAAGTAGAGCCTGAGCGCCCGGCGCCAGGCAATCCAGGCCGGCACGGCGGCCGGCTGGGTCTTTACCGGACTTTCAGGGATTCGTAATCTCATGGTCTTTTGCCATTCACTCGATAATCCGGCGGGTACCGGCGGATGAAGTTTCAGGTCGATCGACACTACGGCGCGCGACAAACAACATATTACAAAGGTAAGCCGGATTCAGGGGATGTCAAACTTACGGGCGAATCATGAGGCGGAAATGAAGGCGAGACAGCAGATGAGGCGGCGTTTATTCACTTTTTTTTTGTTTTTTGAGAATATCCAGAATTTTGTCATGATACTTCCAGGCCAGGATAGAGACCACGATGGCCGCGCCTATAACAACGGCTAAAAGCTTATAGTGTTCTTCACGGGCGATGTTGCCGCTGATGGAGAGCATTGCCGTACCGAAAAAACGGCCGATCGTCGAAATGATGATGAACGTCAATACCGGTATGCGGCTCACACCCATAATGTAGCATAAGTAATCTTTGGGAAACCCGGGAATGAGGAATAACAGAAAAGAAACAAGGAGCCCCTTGTGTTCCATGAAATGGTCGAATTTCTCAAATACTTCTTTCTTAACTACTTTTTCCAGGAGCGGCTCGCCGAAAAAATGGGCCAGAATGAACGCCAGCCAGGACCCGATGGTCAGGCCGATGGTGGAATAGAGCGTTCCCCAGAAAGGCCCGTACAAATAGCCGCCGATGAAACCGCTGATCTCACCCGGAATGACTGCGATCACGACCTGGACGATCTGCAGCGCAATGAAAACAAGTTCATCGTAGCGCGATGTCTTTATAAAATTTAAGATTTTATTCTTGTCTTTGAAGAAAAGATACAGGTCAAAATGTACAAAAAGAAAGGCGCAGAGGGCGATGATGGTCAGTAATAAGA
>SBEK01000142.1 GCA_009668925.1 Deltaproteobacteria bacterium | reverse complement strand
AACGCAGTGAAAGAAAAACGCTGGAGCTGATTTAGGATCAATAAACAAGAAGAGCTCTGCTCCCCGGAACAGGGCTCTTCTTTTATTTTCGCCGCCGACGCACGCGCGGCCCCAAGAAGATGCAGGTTTCTTGCCGTCCTACAAAAACCGGCAACCCTCGTCTCTCTCAAGATTTCGTCCCGACATCCGTTCACGACCGGATCGCTATCGCTCTCCCCGGACGCCGCTTCCCGATTTCATTTGACCCGACCGTCTTTTCGGTGTAGGGATCAACCGTGATCCGAAAAAACATGGGCCGCTCCGTTCGTTTGCGCTTCCCGTCTATTTTCGGGGCATAGAACCATCATCCCCCCAGGCAAAGGAGACTCCCATGAGCGACATCAACGAACCCAAAATAACCAATATCAAGATGAATCCGGACAATCTATACAGGGAAGAGGCCTTTACGGATCTGACCAACGCCACGATCCGGCGCCTCACCCCCGTCAAAATCGACGGCACACCCGATGAAAGCCGGGAGCCCATCTTCACCGGAATGGCCCAGCTCATGTCCCCGAACGGGCCCATCCCCGTCCAGTGCATTATTGAAGGCGCCAAAACGCTGGCCGACGCCGCGGCCAAGTTGCCGGATGCGGTTGAAAAAGCGGTTCGGGCAATGATTGCCGAAGCCGAGGAGATGCATCGTCAGGAACAATCCCGCATTGTCCTGCCCGGCCAATAAGACCGGGTGTTCGTCTTTTTTTGAAAGCTGGCGCTTTCTTACTTTCCTGTGAGGTTTGAACGATGATTGAAAATACGATCGCTGCATGGCACAAACTGCTGGCGACAAAGGACGCCGCGGGACTCGACGACATTCTCGCCGAAAACGTCGTCTTCCACTCCCCCGTCGTGCATACGCCGCAGGCGGGAAAACCGATCACCAAACTCTATCTGACCGCGGCTCTGTACGTCCTGAACAACGAAACGTTTCAATATCTGCGCGAAGTGATATCCGGCAACCATGCCGTTCTTGAATTTCAAACGGTCATTGACGGCATCTCGATCAACGGCGTAGACATGATCACGTGGGGCGAAGACGGCCGGATCACCGATTTCAAGGTGATGCTGCGCCCGCTCAAGGCTGTGAATCTGGTCCACAAAATGATGGGCGATATGCTGCAGAAGATGAAATAACCCGCAGCCGCGTTCCTGGGGCTACCGACGGGGCTCCGCCTGATTTTCGGCCGGCGTCAGCCGGAAACCGTCTTCCTGCGCGGTGAGGATCAGTCCGCACAGGCGAAACCGGCGTCCGAAGGAATTGATTTTTTTCTCCTCGTGAGGCGTCGGCGCCCCACCCTTCCACCCCTTGGGCAGCACACAGATCACGGGATTGCTGAAATCACCGGCCGTGGTCATATCGATGGATGACGGAGCGGCGAGCCTGAGCCAGTCCAGAAAATTCATCAGGGTATTGAAAAAACGGCCGGCGGCGATGCGAACAAAAGGAAGGTTTTGCCAGGCGGTAAAATTCACCGCCGGACGGCTGACGGAAGGTCCGCAGCCGACGCGCAGGACCAGCGCCGCCAGGTATTTTTCGTCATCGTCGGCCTGATCGATCACGGCGGTGTCCTGATGCGGGTTCACCTGCCACGCCTGCAATACGTCGCCGATCAGCGCATTCACATCCGTCGGAATAAATTCTTCAAGATTGCGGCGCCCGTTCGCGATCCCGATGAAATCCAGAAGCAGACTCGTTCCCTGGTTGATCAGCGACTGAGGCAAAACGGCGGAAAGCGGCCGGGGGTCAAACAGAGACTTCATTTTTTCAATCACCCGCAGCGCGCCGTGCGCAAATTCCACGCGGAGCATTTTTTCGTCCGCAAACCGTCCGCAGATTGCCCTGAATTCCGAGAGACAGGCATCGATCTCGTCCATGTTCATTGCCGCGCGACAACGGCGGGCGGCATCCGCCTCCTCCAGTTGCTCCAGCTGATGGGCCGCATAAAGAAGCCGGCCGGCAATGGCCGAGAAAGCCTCCTCGGCTTCGTCGATCAGTTCCAGTGCGTAATCCGTTATCTGAAAGAGACGCTCCTCGTTCATCTGAGTCACATCGTCCAAACATTGTGTTTTCCGGTTCAGATTCTCCAGAATGCCGCGGACCTTGTCGGCCGGGATCATTGCGCCGTGGCCGGGAAAGCAAGAACGGATCGGCATATGATCCAGAAGCCACCGGACCCGCGAAAGCGAGTCGCTGAGATCGTCCCGGTGCCAGCCGGATATGCCGGCCACCATGGGATTCGCCGCCGTCAGCAAATCGCCGATGAAGAGGACCTCGCCTATGCGAATGCAGACACTGTCCGGGCTGTGGCCGGGCAGCGGATAGACCTCCAGATGGTCGCCTCCGCCCATGGAAATGACCTGCCTGACCCACGGCTTGCCCCGGTCCGTCGGAACATCTTCCATGTGCAGTGTCAACACGACGCCCGGAGCAACAGCGATGCGGCGGGACGCGTGTCTTTTCCGGTCCTGTGCCGTCAGCAGGCGGATATCCGGCTGCATGGAGGGAAAGGTCGTGCCGTAAAGTTCGGCGATGGTTTTATCGCGATCACCGTCGATCAGGCAGACCGCTCCTTCCTCCTGAACGGCAATCCAGACGGGCGCCGTCGTCACCATCTGCCTCTGGGCGGCGACTTGCAGGGAATGATCGATGTGGCAATGCGTCAAATAAATCATCACCGGACGGGAACGCAGGCTCTGACATTCAGTCAGTATCCGGCCGAGTTCCGCTGTCTGCGAAGCCAGAGCGCCGGCATCGATGAGAATGATCTGATCGGGCGTGCGGATGAGACAGGAATTCGAGGACAGGACATCGGGTCTCCTGAGATAGGGGTATATTTCCGCCTGTCGGGTGCCCGGAAGCGGCTGCCAGGTCTGATTGGTCAGCAAGGATGGCTCCTTTTTCCGGCATGTATTTTTGGATAAGCGATCATGCGGGCACCGTACAAGAAGAGCAACACGGTGTCAATGAACACTTGCCCGACAATAAAAATCGGGCGTTCACGCCGCCAACAGCGCTGCCGTAAACGCCCGATCCGGGTGGGGTCTTACTGTTTATCGCCTGGTGATATACTGTTCCCTCAGCCATTTCTTGTTGATTTTCCCGATGCTCGTTTTGGCGATCTGATCAACGATCTCGTACCGATCGGGAACGCCGTATTTGGGCAGCCGTCCCTGCCCGGCAAAGCCCTGCATGTGCACCTTGAATTCGGCGGACCCGACCTGCCGTTCGTAACCGGGTTTTAAGACCACGAATATGAGCGGCCGCTCCCCCCATTTCTCATCCGGAATCCCGATCGCCGCCGATTCCAGAACGGCTTCATGCTGGCTGATCATATTTTCCAGATCCAGCGAGGACACCCACTCGCCGCCGCTCTTGATGACGTCCTTGATGCGGTCGGTAATCTGCAAATAGCCGTCTTCAATGTGTCCGACGTCTCCGGTATGCAGCCATCCGTTGCGCCAGAGCTCTTCCGTTTTGTCGGGGGCCTTGGCATAGCTTTTGGTGAGCCAGGGCGATCGCAGCACCACTTCGCCCGAAGATGCGCCGTCATGAGGCAGCGGCTTGTCCTCGGCATCCACCACCTGAATTTCGGCCAGCGGAATGGGAAGGCCGGTTCGGATGACGACGTCGGCCAATACATCTTCTTCTATTTGAGGCAAATCCGGCTTGGGCACGCTGATGCTGATCACCGGACAGGTTTCCGACATCCCGTACCCGGTAAAAACAGTGATGCCGATTTCGCGGGCGGACTGGGCCAGCGCTTTGGTCAGTCTCGATCCTCCGATCATGACCTTCCAGTTTGTGAGATCGATTTTCTGCGCCGTCGGACTGGATACGATCATCTGGAGGATCGTCGGAACACAGTGAGAAAATGTCACTTTTTCGCGGTCGACCAGCTTAAGCAGCATTTCCGGTTCGTATTTGCCGGGATAAACCTGTTTGGCGCAAAGCAACGTGGCCACGTAAGGCAGTCCCCAGGCATGAACGTGAAACATCGGTGTAATGGGCATATACACATCATTGGACCGGAATCGTCCGATGGTGTTGTACGACCCTAAGGCGACGGCCACGGAAAACGTGTGGAGCACGAGCTGGCGATGCGAATAATACACCCCCTTGGGCAAACCGGTTGTTCCGGTCGTGTAAAAAGTCGTCGCTCTCGTATTTTCATCAAGATCGGGGAAATCATAGGAGACGGCTGCCGAGGCCAGCAAATCTTCATAATTGCCGGCGACAGGATGCTTAAAGCCCGGAACAGCTCCGCCCGAGGAGACCACGATAACGGTTTGAACCGTTTCCAGCTGATCCTGAATTTCCGCGAGGATGGGGAAAAAATCGGCATGGATGATGATGGCCCTGGCTTCCGCATGATTGATGGTGTAGACAATCTGATCAGCGGACAATCTCCAGTTAACGGTCTGCAGAACCGCTCCCATCATGGGAATCGCAAAGAAACACTCCAGGTAACGGTGGCTGTCATAATCAAACACGGCCACGGTGTCCCCGCCAGCAACCCCTGCCTTCTCAAGCGCGTTTGCCAGACGCCCGATGCGTTCATTCAATGTTCGATACGTGTACCGTGATTCGTCCCGATAGACGATCTCCTGATCCGGTGCATAGATCAGGGGGGTGTTCAGAAGTTTTTTGATGATTAAGGGATACGCGTAGCTCTCTCCGCCAAGATAAGTTTTTTCGGACATATTCTTCTCCTTATTTTTTAATAAGTCGTCCGAAAAACATTCACTGCGGAAATTATGGCTTTAACTTAGCGTGTAGCTGACACAAATGACCAAGAAATATTTTCTAACCATCAACTGCCTGGTAATTCATGAAATCTAAAACATAATCTGCACAAGAAGCTCCGGGCGACTTGTTTAGGAATAAGCATATGATGTAAAAAGATGATAAAACTCAGTTCCACACATGTGCTTATGCCAAAGCAAGTTTCCCGCTTCGAAGACAGTGTATGCAAGATGAACCGAAAAGTCAACAAAATAACGACCGGCGGTCAGGCTTTTTTGAAACTTCCGCGGCAGACGTGATAAGCAAAAAATAATTCCGGAAAAAAGCAGAAATGACCGCAGGATGGAGCTTGTCTGTTACCGTATGTGAAGGGCTCAGCGCCTGTATTTCCTGAATCCAAACCAGACCCAGACGCCGCCCCAGATGAGGAGGATGGGTCCCAGCGTCAGGCAAATAAACAGAAATCTATTCCCTTCCCAGGGTTTCAATACGGCAGCCCAACCGGCGACCCATAAAACCGTGATCAGGATGGCCAGGCGGATCCTTCCTGTCAGAGGCGGCGGCGCCAGGCTACGGCCCGGGGGCGGGGTTTCAGGAGCGGATTTCTTCCCGAAGAGGCGGGGAAGCAAAAATATCGCCACAACAACTGCCGCGACAACCAGAATTTCCTGCATTAAAAAAACCTCAGCTGCAAATATAGGGTGCGTCTTATCCACAAAAGGCCGGGGCGGATAAATCGGCGCAATGGCTATAACACATCTTGATCAATAATCCTACGATGGGAAAATGAAGGAAAAGAAAGCGCCGTTGACAAACTTCCGGAGCATAGACAGATTATCATCAGTCGTTGAATATCAGGAAAGGAGATTTACTATGCACCATGTACAGCGTATTTTCGCCGTCGTCGTTTTTGCGCTGCTTTGCGCCTCAGTTCTTTCCGGGGCGGCCGTTGCGGGTTCGGACGCTTCCTCATCCATCGAGCAGACGTTTCAAAAGGCCAAACAGGAGTACCTGCAAAAGAACCTGGACGCCGCCGCGAAGCACATTAAAAAAGGCGCGGCCTACATGAAGGCTCAGGCGGACAAGGCCACGGCCAAGGGAAAAGAAGGTTTGACGACATCGGCCAAAGAACTGGACCAATTAGCCGACGACATGAAAAAAGGCGCCGTGACCTCTGAAAAGAAAATGGAAGATGCTTTTGCCCGCGCTTATCTCGCTCTGGCCGCCAATGACCATGTCGCATCCACGGAATCGTGGGCCAAAAAGCAGTCCGCCAAAACCGGGGCGGCGCTGGAATCGGCGGGAAAGAATCTGGAAAAGAGTTTCGCCTGGGCCGGTCAGAAAGTTGAAAAAGCAACCAACGACGTTTTGGTAAAGTCTGATGAGCTGTCCCAGAAGCTCAAGAAGAAGGGGCGCGTCGTTGCCGACGACGTCAGCCGGGGGCTGAAAGAAGCTGGAAATGAAATTGAAAAATTCGCAAAGAAGATCTCACCGGATAACGCCGCAAAATGAGAATATTGCCTAAAAGACGGCTCCCAGGCTTTTCTCAGCCGGAGCGCCGTTTTCAGCTGCTGTAAAGATCATCGATCACATCGCCGTAATGCTTGACAATTTCGCGGCGGCGGAGCTTGAGCGTTGGGGTCAGTTCCCCCTGTTCCTCCGTAAAATCGCCGGGGAGAATCGTGAAGCGCTTGATTTGTTCATAAGGCGCCAGGCGGCTGTTGACAGCCTGCACATGATCGGAGACGGCCTGATGCGCTTTCTCCCGCCCGGAAAAATTATCCAGTTCCTCGCCATTCAATGTAATCAACGCCGTCAGATGCTTGCGACGGTCACCGTAAACCATCACCTGGCTGATGAGCGGCAGCGTCCGGATCATGTTTTCGATGTTCTGGGGGGCGATGTTCTTGCCGCCCGCTGTAACAATCAGATCTTTCTTGCGGTCGGTGATCGTGAGAAAGCCTTCATCATCCAGCATGCCGATGTCACCGGTATGAAACCAGCCGGCGGCGTCGATCGCCGCAGCCGTTGCTTCGGGGTCCTTGTAGTAGCCGCGGAAAAGCCCCCGGCCCCGGAGCAGCAATTCGCCGTCGGGGGCAAAGGATGCCTCCATCCCCGGAATCAGCTGCCCCACCGTCCCGAACTTGAAGCGCTCCGCGCGGTTTACCGCCGCCGGCGCCACAGTTTCCGTCAATCCGTATCCCTCCAGAATCAACAGACCCGCCGCATAGAAAAATTCCAGAAGGTACAGCGGCATGGGCGCTCCGCCGCACAAAAGGTATTTGACCCTTCCTCCGAAGATATCGTGAATCTTCCGGAAGACCAGACGGTGAGCGATCCAATACTTTCCGGCCAGGAGCGGCGGCAGCGATCTGTTTTCCCGGCGGTAGGGCGCCGACTGCCCGCCCACCTCCATGGCCCAGCGGAAGATGCGGCGCCGGAGAGGCGATCCCGAATCCAGGAGCTTCTGAACCCGGTTGTAGATCCGTTCAAAAATCTGGGGCACACTGACCTGAATGGTGGGACGGAGCTCCTGAAAATTATCCACGAGTTTATCGATGCTTTCGGCATAAGCGCCGGTAACGCCAAGGTGCATCGCCGCATACACGCTCATCCTCTGAAGCATATGGGTGAGCGGCAGAAAAGCGATTCCGAAGTCGCTTTCTTCGTAATGGTGCATCTTGGTGGCATTGATGACGGTGTCGTAAAGATTGGCGTGGGTGATCATGGCCCCTTTGGGCGGTCCCGTTGTTCCGGAGGTGTAGGCAATCGTCGCCAGATCTTCCGGACGGACGGACCGCCAGATGGCTTCGAACCGCTCCGGGTCCGCGGCATGGGCTTTGCGCCCCGCGGCAATGAAGGCATCGTTCGTGATCACCCCGGGCGCAAGCGGCCGAACCGGCGGGTCAATGAGAATCATTTTTCGGGGCAGACCGGTTTTGGCCCCAACAACCAGAAGCCTGTCCAGGAGCGCTTCGTCTTCCACAAAACAGATGTTGAGGCCGCTGTCCGAGACCACATGGGTCATTTCCCAAAGACTCGCCTGCGGGTAAATGCCGACCGTCACCCCGCCCGCGGCAAGAATGGACACATCCGCCTCGCTCCATTCCCGGCGCGTGCGGCAGATGATTCCCACGGGCTCCCCTTTTTTCAGCCCCAGAGCCGCAAGCCCCATCACGCCTGCGGAAAGCTTCTCCTGCGTCTGCCTCCAGGATATGGATTTCCAGACGCCGTTCATTTTGATGAGCGACAACGTCCTGTCGCCGAAGCGGCGCGCCTGCTGCATGAAGATCCCCGGGACCGTCGGCGGATCATATAAGGGTTTTGCTTCCTTCATCGCTTTTGATACCTTTAATGCTGATTCCATTGTTTCAGTAAAATACGCAAATGGACGCCGGCCGTCAATGACTGAAACTGAGCTCAAATTGACGGTGGACAAGCGGCGTGCTTTCCGATAATCGTAACATCTATCACCAAGGGCGCCGGATGTCCTCCGGCTGCCGGGAGCAGCATCACGAATGGCGGACGATCACGTTTACAGGCAGCTTCAGATTCAATTAGACCGGTTGCCGATCGGATACCCCGCGACCAAAAGCGGCGTGGAGATCGACATCCTGAAATATTTCTTCACGCCTCATGAGGCCCAGATTGCTCTTTGTCTGTCGCTTCGGTCCACGGGCGTCGATGCCATCCGCAAAAGACTCCATAAACAATTTGCGATTGACTATTCGCGCGACGACATGAACGTGCTGCTTGATGGCATGTTCCGAAAAGGCGTCATCCGCCGGTCGGAGAGCGCCCCGTCACCGCGGTACGGCATCGCCATGCTGGCCATCGGCATGTTTGAATACCACGTCGACGACCTCACCCCCCAACTTGTGGACATGATGCATCGCTACTTCGATGAGGGCTTCGGCGCGGAATTCTTCCGTTCGTCCCTGCCCCAGCTGCGCACCAGCCCGCACCTGGCGGCCATTCTGCCCGAATACATTGTCGACACGTACGACAACATGCGGCATTTCATCACGCACACCCGGGAGCCACTGTATGTGGCCAACTGCGTCTGCAAGCAGGGTGAAGCCCTGATCGGAAAGCCCTGCCGTCAGACAGACAACTATGAGGTCTGCGTGCTCATCGGGGAAACCGGCTACACGGCCCGCGGCCGCGCCCGGCGGATATCCCAAGATGAGTGCCTCGCGCTCCTGGACATGGCCGAAAAAAAAGGAATGGTCCTGCAGCCCGGGAACTCGAAAAAGCCGAACGTCATCTGTATCTGCTGCGGCTGCTGCTGCGGGGTTTTGACCACCGCCAAGAAAAACCCCCGGCCCGCGCGATTCTTTGCCGCAAATTATTTTGCTCGCATCGACGCGGCCTCCTGCACGGGATGCGGCGTTTGCGTGAAACGCTGTCAGATGGAAGCGCTGGCTGCGGAGGGCAAGATCTTCCGGGTGGATTTGGACCGCTGCATCGGCTGCGGCCTGTGCGTCACCACCTGCAAACCCGGTGCGGCCAGACTGATCAGGAAAGACAAACGCACCGTGCCTCCGCTGAACACGGAGATGTTGTATCTGTCCATCCTCGCCGAGAGAGCGGGCCGAAAGAAGATGATCGTCAATATGCTCAATTTGCTTTTCGGAAAACCGTTGTGATTTATTAACGGTCTCATAATTAAACATACATCTGTCATGCCGGCGAAGGCCGGCATCCAGGAATAGTTGAACTGGTTCCCGGGCATTTGGCGGGAAGACGACTGAAAATCGAACGGCTCCAAGAGTAAATACCTTTATGTGACCGTTCATATTTTCTGTCTGCCATCGAGAATAAAAAAAATGATCCCTCAAATCTGAGCGATTAGAGGGATCATTTGTTCATGTGTTCATTGACGTGAAATTGCGTTCACGCCGGACGACCGCTCACTCTCCCCAGCCGTTCTTTCCTTTGCAGCGATCCAGTTTCGGATCCATCCAGGGCAGAATCTTTTCTGCGGGTATTCTGAACATCGGACCATAGAGGGAAGTCCCCTTAAACCAGTAATAGGGAGGTATATTATAGGATATCTTCTGCTGTTCCGGCGGCACGTATTCGCTGACACTGAGATCCTGGATCGTCTTGTGATCGCAGGCCCGCATCTTCAGCACTTTTCCCGTCACGGTGCGGTAGGTGTCGCCCTCCCACGTCTTGATGATTTTTTCCGCATCCGTGCTCTTCGCCCGTTCGATGACGCTCAAGAGCCAATAGGTATGCATCACCCAGGAATTGGTGTTTTCCGTCCCATGCTCGAAAAGCCGGCTGTTGTAAGGCGCCGTCTTCCATTTATTCTTCCACTGGTCATTCCAGGTTTTGTGGTATTTGATCATCTCCGGCGTTTTGAAGAAGGGGTGGCTCGTGCCGTACGGGGTAATAATGACCAGGCCTTTTGTTCCCTCGACGCCGACTTCATGCAAAAAATTAGGCTCATCAATGAAGATATTGGCAAGCGGCAGTGTAATCCCCAGCTGTCTGGACTGCTTGAGCATATTGGGACCATCCG
>SBEK01000328.1 GCA_009668925.1 Deltaproteobacteria bacterium | reverse complement strand
ATGCTGATCGCTGAGTCCTTCATTGGGTGTGATCAGCAGGATATTATCCGGCGTTTCTTTGCTGTAATGAAGATACTGGTGGTAATTGAGATGCAGCATCAGCGTTTTGCCGCTTCCCGTCGCCATCCAGTAGGCCAGCTTGGTCAAATCGCCATCGGCAAACGCCTCATCGGGCGTTTCGCCGGGCGCTTTCTCGGCATTGCGCTCATTCACAAAGGCATTTAAGTCGGCAAGCAGACGGACGCGCTGATTGAAATAGCGATCCAAAACAATTTCCGTGTAAAGCGCTGTCAAATATTGAAAATAGCGCAACGTAATCGGCGCGGTGCGCCTGCGGTTGATAGCCGCCAGATGCGTGCGGATATTTTCGTCGTATCGTTCAAGATCATCAGCGGGAATTTTGACTTGACTGCCGCGACCGATTAAATGGTGATTCAGGAAACTCCGCCCTGAAGCGTCAAAGCCCTCCTCGGTGCCTTTGGCATCGTCCAGCAGGTCTTTATTTTTTTTGAAGCCCAGGAGACTGTTCAGCCAGGCCAAAAGAATCAGACGGTTTTCCAGTTTGACGTATTGCGCCAGACTGGATGCAGTCGCTGATGTTGTCACGGCTTCAGATTTTTTGCGGGCCATGGGTTATGCCTCCACGTCCGCAAACATCCGCGCCTTGAAAAGCGGCTCCAGCGCCCGTGCGCCGGGGATGTATGAATCCCCGTTAACATACACATCGTCATCGCCCTCGGTCAGTCGCTGCGCGGCTACAAAAGCCTTATCCCGTGTGTAGTCCTTATCTTTCCAATCTTCAGTCTCACGCCAGATAACGGCCACCTTGCGCCCCTCGCGGGTGTCACCGCGATAAATCAGATAACGCCGGTCACTGTCATTGAACACCTGTCGTTTCCGGACATTCAGCCCCAGAAGATAATTAAAGGTTTCAGGCAAGTCCACGGCCTGCGTGCGCGTTTCGCCGTCACGATGAATATGCAATTGATACGAAAAAGGCTTATCCAGTTTTTCCACATTCAGCAGCGTTTCGCTATGGCGCGTCTCCCACTTCAGCATGTATTGAAGGAGATAGTCTTCAAACTGTATGGCCTGCTGCCCGGACGGATCATCGAAAGCAATATTGTTAAGGGCATCTTCATAAGATTCCAATCGGATGACTTTGACGATGCGCGGACTTCGCTCGGCCTCCTCGGACGTCGCCATGCGCTTGGGTTTTCCGTCTTTCCATTCCGGCGAGAAGGTAACTTTTTTTATGCGCGGCAGAAGGACGGTGTCGAAATAGTGCGCCATCTCTATAAGAATGAATTTGCGGTGTCCGCCATCTTCACGATTAAGATTAATGGTCGCGTGACCGGATGTACCGGAACCGGCAAAGAAGTCGAGAAATGACCCTTTTACTGTAGAAATTGAATAAATCAACCACTCAATTAAAATAGGTGGCTTAGGGTAATCTATTCCACCTGATAAGCCTAAATTTTCAAGATATAAGCTGCCGTCACTCTTCAGGCTGATTATTGATCGCAATAAAAACGATTCTACTTCACGAAGATAGGTGATTGAACTAGGTTGTGTATTCTCATCTGATGCGTACCAT
>SBEK01000141.1 GCA_009668925.1 Deltaproteobacteria bacterium | reverse complement strand
CCTCCTCCTCCGCCTCCTCCCGTTGTTCAGGAAGTCAAGAAACCAGCGGCGGCCGCTCCCGCAATCGTGGAGAAGGGACGCGTAACGCTGAATGTCTTATTTGACACCAACAAGGCCGTGATCAAGAAGAATTCTTTCCGGGAAGTGGATAACCTGATCATCGTCATGAAAGATTATCCGGAACTTAACGTGACGATCGAAGGCCATACCGATAACGTGGGAAGCGCAGCCTCCAACAAGAAGCTGTCCCAGAAACGCGCCGATGCGGTCAAGAAGTACATGGTCAGCAAGGGTATTGATGCCAGCCGTCTGAGCGCCGTCGGCTTCGGTTTGGAGAAGCCTATTGCATCGAATGCCACAAAAGAAGGACGGGCAAAGAACCGTCGCGTGGAAGCGGCTGCTGATTACGTCTATAAGAAGTAAGATTTTATAGGTTGTCAGCCTTTTAGTCCGTAGGCTGATAGGTCGTTAAAAAAGCCCCCGCGGCATCGCCGCGGGGGCTTTTCATTTTGTGCGCCTTCGTTTGATCGTCTATAACAGGATGGACCGCTTATTCATTTTGCGGATTTGCGCAAAAGGGCGCCTTTTGGCGCAAAGCAGGGCAGGGGAAGCTCGATAT
This sequence comes from Deltaproteobacteria bacterium, assembly GCA_009668925.1. The sequence goes on along the minus strand of SBEK01000141.1, from coordinate 9,749 downwards.
GGCTGCCGGTATGGGCCTGCTCGATTCGGTTTCCGTCTTGATCCGTCATATCTCTCGTATCCACTGCGATAATTTTGTCCGGCAGCAGCAATTCCAGTTCGTCGCCCGCTCTGAGACGGTTGCGAGCTTCGATGCGCAGCTTTCTCCGAATGTCTTCATAGGCGAGCACAATGCCGGCCGGTTCGTGGGATTGAATGTTTTTGACATCCGGGCTGGTCTCGGAAATCTTTTCGGCGCTGAAAGCAAAGCCGGTGGTGTAACCGCGGTGTGAAACTGTTTTCAGTTCAGCAAGCCACCGGGGATCATAGCAAGAGCTTTCTTTCCGCCCGGTCAGCGCGTTGAGCGCCTGGCGGTAAATGCGTGTGACCACTGCGACATAGTAGGATGATTTCATCCGGCCTTCAATCTTGAGACTGGCAACCCCTGTGGCGAGAACCTCCGGCAGATATTCAATGAGACACAGATCTTTTGAACTGAGCAAATATGTGAATCGCTCGTCCTCTTCCAGAATCAGCGGATCGGACGGGCGTGTCGCTTCGGTCAGCAGATATTCCCACCGGCACGGCTGGGAGCAGTCGCCCTGGTTGGCACTCCTGCGGTTCCGGAAGGCCGATAGATAACATCTTCCCGAATACGCCATGCACATGGCGCCGTGGATAAATATTTCCAATTCCATCTCCGGGACCGCTGATGCGATTTCTCCGATCTCCTGTAAACTCAGTTCCCGCGCGAGGATAATCCGCCTGACGCCCTGATCTCTCCAAAACCGCACCGCTTCGATGTTCGTTGTGTTGGCCTGCGTGCTCAAATGCAACGGGATTTGCGGATGCGAGCGGCGAATGATTCGAATCAGGCCCGGATCACTGACAATCAGTGCGTCCACACCGGCCGCCGCCAATTCCGGCATGGTCTTTTCCACAATTTTGAGATCGGCGCTGCGGGCAAATGTATTGAGGGCGGCATAAACCTTGACGCCGCGGGCGTGGGCATCAGCCGCGCCTGCGGCCAGATCCGCGAGCGACATTTCGGCGGACGGTGAGCGCAGGCTGAGTCCCGGGACGCCGACGTAGACGGCATCGGCTCCGTAAAGCAGCGCCGTCCGCAATTTTTCCAGATTTCCGGCGGGAATCAACAATTCGGGTATTTGCCTGGGAGATGATTTTATGGACAATACCTGCGCACCTGTTCCATGACTTTCAGGGATTTGATTTCCTTGCCCAGCACATAAGCAATGAAATCGCAAAGGATGCTGCGGGACTCGGAAGCGAGATGTTCTGAAAGACAAACCATTCTTATTTTATCGAGCGCCATGTCCTTTCCCATGAGCAGCGTACGGACTGTTCCTGCGGAGATGCTCTGATCGTATCTTTCCGGACGGGCGCATGATGCGCAAAAGATGCCGCCCTCCCTGGGATAAAAATAGTAAGAAGCCCCGTTGGTCACGGGCGTCTTGCAGCGGACGCAGGCCGCAAGCGCGGGTTCGAATCCGGAAATTTTTAAAAGACGCATCTCGAAAAAACGAACGGCGGCATCCGAGACATTATCCCGCGCCAGCAGGGACAGGAAGTCCGCCAGCAGCGCAAAAAGGCTTTCGCTGGATTTTCCTTCCGGACTGAAATGATCGGCAAGATCGATGAAGTAGGAGGCGACGAGCGTCTTTTCCAAGTCTTGTCGAATGGAGGCGTAATGTTCGATGATGTCGCAAGCTTCAATGAAGGCCAGGGCGTCGCGGTTCTTCCTCGAAAAGATGATCTGAGCGAGTGAAAAGGGTTCAAAGACATTCGCGAATCGTTTCTTGCTTCTTTTGGCCCCCTTGGCGATTCCCTTGATTTTGCCGAACTCACGGCTGTAGAATGTGACGATTAGATCGGACTCCCCGTAGCTTAAACTCTTCAGAACAAACCCCGAGGCTTTATGACTTTCCCGGGCGCTCATGATGCGGATGAAGATCCGTCATATTTGATATCGCCGCCGACGATCGTCAAAACGGCCCGTCCTCTCAACCGGCGGCCGTGGAAGGGCGAGTTTTTGCCGCGGGAGCGAAAGGTCTGCAGGTCCACTATCCATGGCAGGTCGGGGTTGATCACCGTGATGTCCGCATCGGATCCCGGGGCCAGCGTTCCCTTGGCCAGATTCAGAATGTGCGCCGGATTAACGCTCATCTTCGTGACCAGTTCCGGCCAGGTGAGAATGCCTTCGAGCACCAGGCTGATACTCAGCCCCAGAGATGTTTCCAGACCGCTGATACCGTTGGCCGCATATTCGAATTCCACTTCCTTGTCCGTACGTCCGTGCGGTGCGTGATCGCAGGCGATGGCGTCAAGGGTGCCGTCCGCCAGGCCTTCTTTAACCGCGGCGACGTCTTGTGCGCTTCTCAATGGCGGGTTGACTTTATAATGGGTGTCGTAGCCCTGCAGCGATTCGTCGGTCAGGGTGAAATAATGCGGGGCGGTCTCCGCCGTCACCTTCAATCCCCGCGCTTTGGCGTCACGAATGAGGCGCACGGCGCCCGCCGTGCTGACATGCGCGATATGAACCCGCGTCCGGGAATATTCGGCGATCAGGATATCGCGGGCAATCATGACCTCTTCAGCGATGGCGGGGATGCCCGGCAGTCCAAGCACCGTGGAGTAGTATCCTTCATTCATCAAACCGCCCGCGGACAGGGTTTTGTCTTCGCAATGCTGGATGACCGGCAGATCCAGAGAATGGGCGTATTCCAGCGCCCGCCGCATCAGGGCGGCATCCATGACGGGCTTTCCATCGTCGGACAGAGCGATCGCTCCCGCGTCTTTCAAGTCCCAGAATTCCGTCAGCTGCCTGCCTTCCGAATCGACGCTGATCGCGCCGATGGGAAAGACATTGGCCAGTCCCGCCTCTGCGGCTTTCCGGCGGATGAACTCGGTGACGGACCGGTTGTCATTCACAGGCTCGGTGTTGGGCATGCAGGCGATCGTGGTAAATCCGCCCGCGACGGCGGCCGCCGCTCCCGTGGCGATGGTTTCTTTATACTCCATCCCCGGTTCGCGCAGATGGACGTGCATGTCGATTAATCCCGGCGTGAGCGTCATGCCGGCGAGGTCAATGACCTTTGCGTCCGTTCCCGCTTTCACGGCAGGTGCGCAGGATTTGATTTTTCCGTCGTCGATTAAAATATCCATGGGGCCGTCGATTTTTTGTGAAGGGTCGATCACCCTTGAACCTTTTAATAACAATTTCATTCGTTCCCTCCGGAAAGCAGGTAAAGCAGGGCCATTCTGACGGCAACACCGTTATTGACCTGGTCGAGGATGACGGAATAATCCGGATCGTCGGCGATATCGGGTGAAATCTCCACACCGCGGTTCATGGGACCCGGGTGCATGACGATGGCGTCAGGTTTTGCCAGTTTGATGTTCTTGCGATTCAGGCAGTAGTGCTGGGCATATTCACGAAGCGAGGGGAAGATATTCTGTTTCTGGCGCTCCAGCTGGATGCGCAGCATCATGACGACATCGGCATCCCGAATGGCCTCTTCCAGCTTGGTATAGGCTTTGACGCCCATGCGCTCGATCTCGCGCGGCATCATGGTCGCGGGGCCGGCGACCACAACCCGGGCGCCCATTTTCGATAATCCGTAAATATTGGAACGGGCGACTCTGCTGTGCAGGATATCACCGACCAGCGCAACTTTCAGCCCCGCAATTTTCCCTTTCTTCTCTTTAATGGTCATCATGTCCAGGAGTGCCTGCGATGGGTGTTCATGCGCGCCGTCGCCGGCGTTGATAATGGACTGACGGACGTGCCGCGCCAGCAGGTGCGGAGCTCCGGCAGCGCTGTGCCTGAGGACAATGATGTCCGGGTTCATGGCTTCCAGATTGCGGGCAGTGTCCATGAGCGTTTCGCCCTTGACCACGGAACTGGTCGAGGCAGAGATGTTGATCGTATCGGCGCTGAGTCTCTTGCCCGCTATTTCGAAAGACGTTCGGGTGCGGGTGCTGGCTTCATAAAACAGATTGATAACGCTCTTGCCGCGCATCGTCGGGACTTTCTTGATCTCGCGCGTCGAAATTTCCAGAAAAGATTCCGCCGTCTCCAAAATCAGATTGATTTCGTCGACGGTGATGTCCTGGATGCCCAGGATGTCTTTTTTTCCAAGTTTCATCATACGCTTACCTTGCCGGTATTAAAAATTACGTTTCTTCTTCAATAACCACTTCGTCCCTGCCGCTTTTTTCCATAAGGTTGACGCTGACGGCTTCCCATAGAGAAGACGGCAGATTCTTTCCAACATAATCGGCGCGAATGGGCAATTCGCGATGACCGCGGTCGATTAAGACGGCCAGTTGAATCAATTTGGGACGGCCAAAATCGATTAACGCGTCCATGGCGGCGCGGATGGTTCTTCCGGTAAAAAGAACATCGTCCACCAGTATGACCTTTTTATCCGTGAGGTCGAAGGGGATTTTTGTTTTTCCCAAAGGCGCTTTCTTGCTGGATTTGGCGATATCATCCCGATAGAGGGTGATATCCAGTATCCCCAGGGGAATTTTCTTGTTTTCGATCGCCGAAATTTTTTTCTGAAGCCGTTCAGCCAGATAAATGCCTCCCGTACGGATACCGACGAGAACAAGGTTGTCCATGCCTTTATTCTTTTCCAGAATTTCATAGGCGATCCGCGTCAGGCACCTCTCTATGCCGTCGCTGTCCATCACGATTTTCGGGCTCTTGTTGTCTGTCATATTTTCCCCTCAGTGACTCATCAGGATCTCGATGGTCTAAAATGACATTCATTTCATGTCTCGACGGCTTGCTTCTGGGGTGTTGATTGCCGTCGGTTGAACATTCATAAACAGGCATAAAAAAAGCCTTTCCCCTTGCGGAGAAAGGCCGGTATAAACGTTTCGCGTACTGCTTTCATTGTGTCGTCCTTTTTCAATCTCGCCGGATCAAATTAAAAGGTTAAGTCTTGGACGTTTCTTATAACGAGGCTCTTTCGATGTCAAGGCAAAAAAGGCGAAATTGCTTTTCTTTGAAAATCATAAATGATATAGGGTGGCCGCCTGGAGGGAAATGACTATGGCGATAAATCGCGAACCTCAGGTTTTTTTATTTCTGAGCCAAATCCTGGGGAGGAACATTATCGGCGCTGCGGGAGAGGCGCTGGGCCGGGTGTATGATCTGACGGCTGAATTCGTCGACCCCTATCCGATTGTTACGGGCATTACGCTGCGTTCCGCCCGAAAAGAAAACCCGCTCGTCATCCCGTGGAAAGAAGTTGTCGATATGGATGAAGCCATATCGGTATCGGTGTCCTCCATCCTTGATCTGTCCGAACTCCGGTTAACAGAAGGGGAGGTGCTGCTCAAGGACGCTCTCCTGGACAAGCAGGTGGTTGATACCGACGGCGCCAAGATTCGCCGGGTCAATGATCTGCACTTTCTTAAAACACGGCACGGTCTTCATCTCGTCCATGTCGATGTCGGCTTCCGCGGGTTGATCCGCCGCGTCGGTCTCATCCGCGTCTGCGACGCCGTTTTCAGGGCGCTGTTCGATTACCGGCTCCCCAATAACTTGATTCCCTGGAAATTCACGCAGCCGCTCAGTTCACCGAATCTCTTGCAGCTGAACATTGCGCAGAATCGACTCGGGCAAATTCATCCGGCTGATCTGGCGGATATTCTGGAAGAACTCGATATTAAGCAGCGTGCGGCCGTCTTCCAGGCTCTGGATGTGGAAACCGCCGCGGAAACGCTGGAGGAAACGGATCCCAAAATTCAGGTCAGCCTGATCAATGATCTCAATTCAGAAAAGGCATCGGACATTATCGAGGAAATGTCTCTTTCCGAGGCGGCCGACCTGATCGGGGATCTGCCCAAAGCCAAGGCGGAAGGCATTTTAAAAGAAATGGAAAAAGACATTGCCGACGACGTCAAGGAACTTATGGCCCATCCGGAACGGGAAGCCGGCGGCATCATGACCACGTCTTACCTGAGTTTTCGTCCTGAAACGACAGTCCGGGAGGCACTGGATAAATTCCGCCGGGAGGCGGCCGACGTCGATCTGGTATACTATGTTTACGTGACGGATGATGAAGAGCGGCTGCTGGGCGTCATCAGCTTGCGGGATTTGATTCTGGCGGATTTGGATCAGCAACTCAAAACCATTATGGATGAACGGGTCATTGCCGTCAAACTGGACGACAAGCATGACGTCATTGCCGAACAGTTTGCCAAATATGCCGTGACCGCCATTCCCGTTGTCGATGATCAGGAAAAAATGCACGGGACCATCATTTTTAAGAATCTTCTCGAAATTGTCGCACCCGAATTGGGCAAATGAAGTGGGGCTGCCGGCGGTGACCGATGGAAAAAATTAAATCATCATGGAAAAAAATGATACAGACCGGGTTATGGAAAACTCGGCCTCTTTTTTGCCTTTATCGGCCCGGGGGTCATTACATCCAATGTGGATAACGACGCCGGCGGCATTACGACCTATTCTCTGGCCGGCGCGCATTACGGACTCGGTCTCTTGTGGATTCTGATTCCCGTCACCGCCGCCCTGATCATCATCCAGGAAATGTGCGCCCGGATGGGCGTGGTTTCAGGCAAAGGCCTTTCCGATCTGATTCGCGAGCGCTTCGGGGCAAAGATCACATTTTACCTGATGATTATTTTATTTCTGGCGAATCTGGGAAACACGCTCTGCGAGTTTGCCGGCATTGCCGCCAGTATGGAAATATTCGGTGTCAGCAAATATATTTCCGTCCCCGCCGGCGCTTTCTTTGTCTGGTGGCTGGTGGTTAAGGGAAATTATAAGTCGGTGGAAAAAGTTTTTCTCGTCGCCTGTGTCTTCTATCTTTCCTATATCGTATCCGGATTTCTGGTTCATCCCGATTGGTCCGTCATCGGCAAAGCAGCGGTTATCCCCAACTTGAATTTCAATACAGATATGCTGGTCATGGCCATCGGCGTTATCGGAACGACCATTGCACCCTGGATGCAATTTTACCTCCAATCGTCGATTGTGGATAAAGGATTGAAGGCGGAAAGTTATAAATATGCCCGGATGGACGTTATTTTCGGCTCCATTACGGTCAACGTGGTCGCTTTCTTCATTGTAATGCTTTGCGCCGTCACGTTATTTCATAACGGGCTCAAAATTGAAACGGCGAAAGACGCTGCGCTGGCGCTGGCGCCGCTGGCCGGCTCATATGCCTCATTGCTTTTTGCCTTCGGGCTGCTCAATGCTTCGCTGTTTGCCGCTTCGATCCTTCCGCTTTCCACCGCCTATACCATTTGCGAAGCGTTCGGCTGGGAATCGAGCCTGAACACCAAGTTTGTCGAAGCCCCGCAGTTTTATGGCCTCTATTCGTTCATGATCTTTCTGGGAGCCGGTATTATTCTTTTGCCCGGTGTACCGTTGATTGGCATTATGTTCTATTCACAGGTGATCAACGGTGTCCTGTTGCCGTTTGTGTTGATCTTTATGTTACTGCTGATTAACGACAAACGGATCATGGGGAATTTTGTGAATGGTCGGCTGATGAATGTCATTTCCTGGATGACAGTGACTATTCTGATCGGGTTATCGCTGGCCATGGTGGTATCGTCCTTCATCTAGCCTGTGACGTCCCGGTTGGGCTCTAATACAATATTTTCCCGAGTCTTTCCCACCGAATCTTTTTCAAAAAGCTGTCGTGCTCATCAGCGTTCCATGACCAGTAAATGATCAGCGCTTTTCCTTCTACGTCTTTCAAGTCCACAAATCCCCAGAAGCGGCTGTCGGCGCTTTCATCGCGGTTGTCTCCCATCACAAAGAGCGATCCGGCCCCAACGGTGACCGGCCCGAAATTGTCGCGCGGCTGAATGATCGCGGGATAGATCGTTGCGTCGGAATAAATGCCGAAGGCGTCTTTATAGGGCCGATCGTTAATAAAAATACTCTTGTTTTTAATTTCGATTTTATCCCCGGCCACACCGATGACGCGTTTGATGTAGTCTTTGGTGCGATCCTTGGGGTAAATAAAAACGATGATATCACCCCGCTTCGGGTCGGTTACGGGAATGAGGAGTTGTCTGATGACGGGGATCTTTATGCCGTAAATGAACTTGTTTACGAGAAGATGGTCTCCGACAAGCAGGGTCGGCACCATCGACCGGGAAGGAATCTTATAGGCCTGAACGACAAGTGTCCGGATGACGACGGCAATCAGGATGGCGATAATAATCGCTTCTATGTATTCCTGAACTCTTGATTTTGATCTCCGGTCCTTTCTTTTCTCCGGTTTTTCTTGGCAGCTGTTTTTCGTCTTTAACGGCTTTTCTTTCATGAAAGACCCGACTCCCTAAGAGTATATGGCGGATAAAGAAACAAAAATCATAATCAAAGCAAGAGAACCCTTAAGCGCCTTCCGGCCTATCATGGCCAAGAATGCGCCGTTGGATACCTGTTGCGGGGCTTTGAGCCGGTACTGATGGAGCAATTCCATAAGCACGGTTCCCGTAAGTCCTCCAATGAAAAATCCCATCCAGGTTCCCAGTCCCCAGAGCAGAGGGGTGAAGATAATCATGCCTACGGACGCCCCGATACCTGCGCCCCAGAGGGATTTCTTTAAAACGGGGGGCTTATGGGCTTTGGTCAGGCCCGTTAGAAAATCCAGCGTTTCGGCCAAAACGGCAAAGCAAAGGAGGAACAGAAGAACTTTCCACCCGACTTGCCCGAAACCGGTAAAAAAGCCGTAAAGCAGAACATCCAGGAAAATGATGATGGTTCCCGGCAGTCCGAATAAACTCAGATAAATGCCGACAAACAACAGGAGTATGAAAAGAAAGAATCCTGTCGAGGCCAGGGATGACAAGTTATCTTTTCCTCTTCAATTTTGAAGGTTGCAGCTTTTCGAAAAGCAGCACGCTGGTACAAGCGATATAAATAGTGGAATACGTACCGATGACGGTACCGACCAGCATGGCAAAAGCGAAGTCACGGATAACCGCCCCTCCGAAAATATACAATGCCAAAAGAGTGAGAAAAACAGTCAGAGACGTTAAAATGGTTCTGCTAAGGGTTTCATTGATGGCCAGATTGATGACGTCGCCCAGCTTCTGCTTGGGGTTCCGTTTTACGATTTCCCTGATTCTGTCCAGTGTAACAATGGTGTCATTGATGGAAAAACCGATGACGAAGATGAGGACCGCGACAATAGAAATGGTAAATTCCATATCCATGATGGAAACGGCCCCGATAACAATCAACGTATCATGAATCAAAGCAAGGATTCCTCCCGCCGCGTAGCGAAATTCAAATCGCCAGGTGACATAAATCAGGATGGCCAGCCAGGAAAGAATAACGGCGATAATGGCCTTTCTGGTGAAATCCGCGCCGACTTTAGAGCCGACGACTTCCACGCGCCGGATTTCATAATCCTTGTTGAAGGCCGCAGAGAGCGGCTCCTGCACATTGGCGGCCAGCATCTTTTGATCAGAGAAAGATTCCGACGTACGGATCAAAAATTCGTTGACGCCGAATTGCTGAATCGTGCTGTTTTCCAGTTTTGTTGATTTGAGAGACGCCCGGATCTGATCGGCGGAAACGTTTTTTGCAAATTTAACCTGAATGATTGAACCGCCGGCAAAATCAATACCGGGATTCAAACCGCCATGAAAAATAATCGATCCGATGCCGATGAGAAGCAGGATGGCGGAAAAAATCATCGCGTATTTCATCTTTCCGACAAAATCTATATTAATACCTGGTTTTATCAACTC
>SBEK01000140.1 GCA_009668925.1 Deltaproteobacteria bacterium | reverse complement strand
ACTGGCGCCAGCCCGAAGCCACCGCGGAAATGATTCGCCAAGGCTGGCTGCACACCGGCGATGTCGGGTATGTAGACGCCGACGGTTACTTCTTTATTACCGACCGGAAAAAGGACATCATCATCAAGGGCGGAGAAAACATTTCGCCGCGGGCGATCGAGGAGGTCCTCTATGCGCACCCGGCCGTGGCCGAGGCCGCGGTGATCGGCATGAAAGATCCCGTGTACGGCGAGGAGGTGAAGGCGTTCGTGGCGCTGAAGCCCGATCGGACGGCGACGGCGGATGAAATCAGGGAATTCTGCGGCCAAAAGCTGAAGCGGTTTTTTGTTCCCAAAGAGGTTGTCGTTCTGCCGGCGCTGCCCAAATCGCTGGTCGGCAAAATCCTGAAAAAGGAACTCCGCAAATTCTGAGGAAAAAAGCCGCCCTTAGATCTGTAAATCGCCAGGGCGGTTGGCGCCGCTTACAGGCTCCCGTCTTTCAATACGTTTTTGCACTACCGCTTTGCGGCAGACGGTCGGGATAGGCAGCGAACGTTAACATTGCGCGCGTCAAATCCAGGTGATGCGTATGGATGTGTCGGGATGTCCTTCCCAGCTTTTGGATAAATAAATGAATTTAATATTTTTTGCCCCGCATAATTCCAGCCCTTGTTCCATCCAGCCTTGAATAAAATGATAGAGCGGGAGGCACTGTGTATTGAAGTCAATCAATTTGAAGACAACCTGGTTTTTTCCTTCTACCGTGATTTCCACCCTGCCAAAATCGTAGAAGCGCTTATGAACCATCCCGTATTTATGGATGAATGTCGTCGGATCCTGCCGATCCACAAAAGAGGCATAGATGCCGGTCATTGCGCTCTTACACTCCGCCCGGCCCCAATCCCTGGCGACTTCGGGATTACGTCCGGCCACGGCTTCGAAAATTGCCGTGATACAATGTTCGTAGGTTTCAAAGGGATACCAGCCGCTGGGAAAAATCTTGCTGCCTAGCAGCGCGCGGTCCTTGTCTGTAAGATACTTATTGAAAGCGCCGCTCTTGTCATGTTTGATCGCCTTTACCAGATTGATAAAAACCGAGCCTTTGACGTTCATGATCTGTTCCCCCCGAGGGTTATTGCGTTTAGGCTGTCTTGATACAGGTTTCCGGATGCGCTTCTTCATCAGCAGTAGATATTAGATGCTTAATAATATATCACAATCACATTTAAATCAAGAATAGGGAGCGCGGCGAGTTGCCCCGGATTGTGATATTTGTGACCGGATCGGGATTCCGGCCGTTTGTTTATTGACAGGGAGAGGTGCGCTGGCTATAGTGTTTTTGTGCTGTGGAGCGAAAGTCTCTGCAGGCCGAATGACCGACGAACCCTATAAGGAGTAACCATGAAGACGATAGCGATTATCGCGCATGACGGGAAGAAGGCGGAAATGGTGGCCTTCATCAAGGACCATCTGGAAACGCTCAAGAAATACAAAATTATTGCCACCGGTTCGACAGGCGGTTATATAGAAAAAGCGGGCCTGGAAGTGGAGAAGAAACTCTCCGGACCCCTGGGCGGCGATGCGCAGATCGCGTCCGATGTGGTTGACGGAAAAATTCAGGCGGTTATTTTCCTGCGCGATCCTCTGGGAAAGCACCCGCATGACCCCGACATTTTTATGCTGCTCAGGATATGCGATGTCCATAATATTCCATTGGCCACCAACACGGCCTCGGCCTATTTGATCATCAAGTCTTTGGAAGAGTGATTCTGAAACGGTTTTAGAGTAAAGAAGTCCCATGGTAAATAAATTCCAGGTATGCGTCGCGGTCCTGACGATTCTCATCGTCTCTTTTCCCTTTATGTGTTATCCGGAAGCGCCCAATCCGAAAGTCTGGGAGCCGATGGGCCGTCAAGTGTACTACAATAAAAAAATTATCACACAAGCATCAGGCAGGCTGCTGGTCTGGACATACAGGACCGTGACAAATGAAAACAGGGTCGGGAGAATCGAAGAAGTAAAGAAATATGATCCGGAGAAATCCATTTCCTATCAGAGATATCACCATGAATGCTTCCTGTGGGAGATCGATTGCGCAAATAGAAGGATCAAGACGAAAGAGTACATTGATTTTGACGGCGACGGAAAGGCGATTGACCGCTACCGGTACGACGGCGGGGAATGGGAAAGCGTCATCGCCGGAAGCGGCGCGGAGCGTTTGTATCAAAAGGCCTGCACGCCCCCCGGGACTCAGACGCCGCAAAAAAAGAAGCCGAAAAGGCCATACGGAAAGAGGAAGTGATTCCGGATTTCATTTGACGATATGACGAAATGCCGTTTAAGACAGGAACAGGTATGAAGAAGATCAGATCAATTGCGTTGTCCTTTCTCGTGTCCTTTCTATTCGCCGGCCCGGCAATGGGCGCGGATGATTGGGAGAAGAACTACACGGACGCCAACGGGGATGTTGTCTTATATAAGCTGGAGCAGAGAGACGCGGTTGCAGTCCAGGTATGGGGGAAGCGGATTTTTTCCGATGTCGGCAGAGAGGAGTTTCTCCGGGACAGAAGAGAAAACGGCTTCTCGACAAAAGGATGGGAGAATCTGGGACATTTTACGTCCCTCTATGAGATCAATTGCCCGAAGAAACTGGGCCGGCTGCTATCCGTGGTTATTTACGGTACGGACGGCAAAATCGTGTATGCCGATTCCTTCGGCAGACCCGATTGGGATGATATCCTTCCGGATACCGTGGGGGACACTTTGCAGAAAAAGGTCTGTAAATAAAATCGCCGGATGGCTGCGCGCAATGAGGCTCCGGGAAGCGGGAGGCCCGGCGATCCCCGTAAAATCCCCTTGACAGACCGGAAGCCTTTCCCCTATCGTGGGACCATAAACAGTTCTCATTAACAATGCTTGGCGAAACTTTTGGATAAGGAGGAATGTATCCATGTCCAGTCGAAAACCCCATGTCTCATGTTTCGTCGTGATCCTGATCCTGGCCGCACTGATTGCCGTGACGGATGGCGCCTTTGCCGCCCCCTTGAGCATCCGGGGAGGCAAGGTTGTTCTGTCGCTTTCGGGGCTGGAGATCGACCTGCCGCCCGCACCGGCCGGCGTCACGTACAAGGTGTCCGGCAGCTGGTCGCTGCACGATGCCTCGTTCGATGGCCGCGACGTGGTAGACGAGTTGAAAGACGATGTGCTCACCGCCGGCAATTGGGTCCACGTGGGCTACTTCGACGCCGGAGACTGCGGCCAAGCGGTGGCGGAAGCGAAGCTCGACCAGTCCTGGAAGACGGACCTGAGCCTGTGGGGCGCCCAGTGGAAAGTGCGGGGCGGCATCTTCACCTTCGACGGCGCACTCGGGCGCAAGCCGGCCGTAGCCCTGTGTACCAAGAAGGATCGGACAAAGTCGATCCTGCTCTATCGATTTTTCATCGACCAGCCCGAATCGATGACGCGGGCGGCGATGCTGGACGCACTGGCGAAGGCGGCTGTGCCCGAAGCCGCCTGGCGATCATACCGGGAGCCGCGGATCGCGCCCGTGGCGCCGACCAAGCGGTCCGAGGTGAAGAACCGCGGCTCGATCTCCCCGAATCGAAGAGAAAAACTGCCTTCTACGGGGCTCGATGTGCAGTTGCCGGACGATGGATTTGTCTGGCTGGTGGAGCGCAGGAAGGAAAAGGACACGACGGTGGATACCCTCTCGCGTATGGCCCCAGCCCTGCCCGATGTATGGGTGGAAATGGCCCGCTTTGACCAGCCGAACTGCGCAGCGGCATTCGCCATGCTCCAGATCGAGAAACGTCCTGTTGCGGCGCGCAATCTGCCGGCAGGCTGGGAATCAGGACCGCAGCTCGTGGTCGGCGGCGATCTGGAACTAACCGCCTGCAGGCATGCCGCACGCGGTGTAGTCATCGTCGGTATCTTCCAGGGGCCGCGCGAAACCGATGTTGCCTATCTGATACCGCTGCTGGAGTCGATCGGTCGGGCTGCACTCCAGCCGGGCGCCAGATGAGAAAGCGATGAACCATTGAAGATGTATTGGCCGGCCGGCTTCCGGCGAATGGAACACGCGGACCGGGGTCAATTTCGATTTCGGGGTTCGCGCCCTGATTTGCCGTGCGCAATGTTCGCCGTGAAGGTTGATATTTTTGCCTGTCCTTTGAAATACAACAGCGCATCAGGAGGAATTTTATGGATGAACTCAGATCGCATCGTTCTTTCGTGAGTTACATCGACCGCAGCCGGGAGTATTATGCTGCCCAGGGCTACAATAAACCCTATGCCTGGCCGCACTATGACGAAGTCCCCTTTACACCGCTTCCGAAACCGCTTGCCCAGTGTCGTGTCGGGCTGGTCACGACCGCAGGCAAACCCAAGCCAACGGGTCCGATGGAGGCCATATTGTATCGCCGGGAGATGTATGCCGAACCGGCCGTCCCGCCGCCTGCCGCTCTGTATACCGATGATTTATTCTGGGACAAACAGGCCACCCATACCAGAGATGTGGACAGCTTCCTGCCGCTTGGCCGGCTTACCGAGGTTGCCGCAAGCGGACGGATCGGATCGGCGTCGCCCCGCTTTTACGGGGTGCCCACCGACTACAGCCAGGCCCGAACTATTGATCTCTATGGCCCCCAGATCCTCACGTGGTGCCGCGAAGATGCTGTGGATGCGGCCGTCCTTTTTGCGCTTTGACCGGTTTGCCACCAGACCGTGAGTCTGGTTGCCCGCCACCTGGAAGCGGGAGGAATTACGACCGTCGTGGTGGGCTCAGCAAGAGACATCGTCGAAGAGTGCGGGGTGGCCAGGTTTGTGTTTACCGATTTTCCGCTGGGGAATCCCTGCGGGAGACCGGGGGATGCCGGGATGCAGCGCGCGATCCTCGGAGCCGCCCTTGATCTTCTGGAGCGGGCCTGGATGCCGCGCACCACGATTCAGACGCCTTATCAGTGGCCAAGCGATGAATGGCGCCAGGGCTTCATGAGGGTTGACGATTCCAATCGTGAGGCCCTGGCCCGCGCCGGAAAAGAGCGTCGCGACTTGCAGGCCAAGATGAAGAAATAGCAATGAACCGGCGACAGGAGGGATGGAACGATGAAGCGGTATCACGATGCGGCAGGGAAGGTTCTGTTTTTTGCTCTGATCGGCCTGACCATTCTGTTGATCAACCCGGAGGTATGTATGGCAAAAGAATTTGATGCATCTCTCAACGTCATGGGCTACGACCGGAATGTTACCGTAAAAATCAATGGGGTTCAGGTGAGCCGGATTACGGGTGGACAGTCGCAATCCACCAGGCTTTTTCTCGCCGATGACCCCCTGCTGAAAACACTGCCGCCGGAGAGGCAGGAAAAAATGAAAGAGCTCTTTTGTCTGAAGAAAGGCGAGAACATCATCGAGATCAGTTTCAGCGAAAAGGGTCAGCCCAAGTCGCCGTCGATCTTTACCGTCAGCATCGATTCCGGCAACTATAAAGTGCCCGTACTGAAATACGAAAAGGCGCCGAATGTCAAGGAGGGGAAGACCAAAGGCATATTCACGATACTTGTTGATCAGCCGGCGGGATTCAAGACGGTCATTTTGCAATAGAAGTTCGTCACCCGGCGCCCCAGCCCATGCAGCGGCCCCCTTGTTCCCGATCGGGAACGGGTCGCACTTGGGGCTTCCTTGTCGCTCGCTTCTGGGTGTAAACAAATGTTTGGAAAACTTCTGGCTTTCTTTTTTTCTTTCTTCGGGGTGATTCTCGCCATTCCGCTCATCGTGGCGATCGCCGTTCTCGCCTTTAAGTTCGATCTGCGTTCCTTCATGACCCTCCATCCTCTCGGTTCCGCCGTCATTGCCGCCGGCTATGCCTTCATCTGGGTCGTCGCGTTCTTCGGTCTGCAGGATTATTTCCTTGTCTGGAAGCCTGCGGCGCATATCGCCCCCATCGGCAAGAAAGAATTGATCGATAAACTGGAGCGCTCTTTTAAACGAGACTTTGACGGGAAACCCCTTTTTGATGTTTTTCGTTCCGACGACGACCGGCTGGCGATCACGTGGTCGCAAGCGATCAGCTATTTTCAGGTTACGGCGGGCGGCCGCATCGGAAAGAAGCGCGTTGTCGTGCTCAGCTTCGACGAGCCCGGGCATGAGGCTTTTTTCCTGATGAAAGAAAAGGACTGGCGCTGGTCGCTCTCGGCCGCGCGCTTCGATTTTTCCCTGAACTACTCGGCGGGCATCTTTGCCGAAATATCTGCGGATGTTGCGCCGTCCGTGACCTTTGACAAAGACGGCGGCTTTTCGATCGATTTGAAGAAGCTGTCCTATGATTACCGGGATCTCTGGGTGCCCATCGAGAAGACGCTGCTTTCAGCGGGCTGGACCATCCGGGGCGGCATGCTTCCCGGCTGGGGGCGCCGGCTGGCAATTGCCGTCCCTTTTGCCGCCTTAGTGTTTGTGCTTTTCTTTCTTCTCTTAAGGAGCGCCCCCGCTCTGCCCGCTCACACGCCGGCAAAAGCCCCGGCGAAAGAGACGGCGGCGGCCGATCGGGACTCCTATAAACGGATTGAGGTCGAGCAGATTATCGCGTCGGGTAAACTGAAGTCGGCCTATCAGATTGAGGTATCGCTTGCCGGTTTGATGAAGGTGCCCAAGGACTATTTCGGCGACTATGAACACGCTTTTATCGCCTACGCCAGGGTCTATCAGGGAAAGGCGGACAAGAACCCCGAATTCGTTGCCCGGTTGGATGCGTTTGCCAAGGATTACGGAGTCGACCCGAAGACATACACATCGCCGGGAAAATAGCGCCCAGCGCAATTCCCGATGTGTTCGGAATAACCCGGGAAGATTCCCCTATAGATCAATGTGCCGAAGTGCTTTTTCAGGCAGAGCCTCAATATTCGCAGCACGTCTTGTCCGGAATGTGTCCGGCTGGAATGCGTCAAAAATAAGATGACATTCCAGGGAGCAGACGGCCACGTTCTATCTTCCCTCGTCGCGGCCAAGCGAATGTCCCGCTACGACTTCGTCGCCGGGCAGTATTTCTTCTTCGACGTCGCTCTTCATGTAATAGGGTTTCTTGCTGGTGCCGTGGACCGCCTTCTTTTCTATAAGCACTTCCTCGATGGGCTTATCTTCCTCGAATTCCTTCGCGGCCATTTTCGGCTCCTCGTTTTCATAGTCGCCGAGTTTCCACATCATCTTGTCCAGGTCTTCGTCGCACACTCTGTCTTTTCCGCTTTCGAATTCCCTGATCTGATCATCAAGAAGCTGGTCCAGCGGTTTTACTTTGTCGGTGTCCTCGCATTCCATGGCGTCCTCCTTCAGCGCTGCCGTTTAGTTTTCTTTGCGCACTAAAATGAGTGAAACCACCGATAAAATCAATGATGGGAAATAGTAAGCAGAATGGTGGGCCTAAACGATGGGTAGAGCGGCCGATCCGTTGCGAGCCTGTTCCGGAAAGCGTCAAGCTTATTTCGGAATCCGCCTTATGACGCTTCCCGGAGATCTTCCCAAGTGTTCGCGGGCTGAGACAGGCGTCAGCCCCGGACGATGAGGACGGGGATGCTTTTATCGTTGTGGATGACGCCGTAGGACACGCTGCCCAGGACGGTCGCGGACAAGGCGCTCCGCCCGCGGGAGCCCATCACAATGAGATCGGCTTTTGTTTTGCGGGCTTCTTTTAATATTTCCTCGACCGGGTACCCAATTCTCAGGGACGTTTTGGAGGCGACGCCGCTTTTATCGCACAGTTTCGTTATTTCTCCGAGATACGCCATGGCGACGGATTGCAGATAATCTTCAACGGGTTCCACAAGGTGTCTTGGCGTCTTGGAGGCGGGAATGGTCTGCCCCATGAAAAGGCGCTTGTCGACGACGCTCAGGGCGATCACCTTCGCACCCAGCTGTTTGGCGAGGTTTACCGCATAGGCGGCAGCTTTTTGAGATGTTTTTGATCCATCCGACGGTACAAGAATTGATGAAATCATGCGTCCTCCTTCGTGGTCCATATATTTGAGTTTTGACGATGGCATTGGCTGATTGACCGGGGCTCCATCCCGGCGCTTTCCGGACCGCGTTGATGCTGTTGACGCGGGCCGGTATCAGTATCATTTATTGGCCATAAACTAAGGATGCGGCTTCCGGATGTCAATTCAATAGTGACAGGGAAGCAATTTGGATGGTTGGCCCAACCGGAGGGCAGGGGGCTTCCACTAAAAGAGAACCGGACCCCAAGGCGGCTCAGGAGTCTTTCAGCCTTTTGCGGACTTCCACATAAAGTTCCGTCAGGCATCCGGCGACCGCCAGAAAAAACATGCTCAGCATGAACCGGGGAGCGGATCCCAGCAGTTCATCCAGCAGATGGCCGATCCAGAGGAATAGAAAGGACGCCGCCACCAGTGATAAACCCCACGCCGACAGCATGGTGATCCCCCGCAACGAATTGAATTCTTCATCCCGAATCTTGACTGCCGTCATCCGCATGATTATTTCCTCCTTCGCCGTTTTAAGCTCATCTAATGAAATAATCATGCCAGGTTATAGTGAACGGATCAGAAAAAGCAGAGCAAGCTGCCGTCGGCCGAAACCGGTCTGCGGCAGCTTGAAATACAGGAAGGGGGTTAATAAACAGTGAAATTCTCGCTGGCGACCTTGGCGCCTTCGACATAAAGATCGACGCGATACGTGCCGGCCGTCCACGTGTTGTTGGATACTTCCCGCCAGCCGTAGCCGCTGTTGCGGTAGGAGGTCGTCCAGGTGGCTTCAATATAGGAATTCAGGCTGGCGCGGAATATCTCCGTGCCGTAGGCATTAAACCAGATCGCGTCCACGACGAAATTCTTTTTTATCCCCGGCGCCGGATGCGTGAGGTTAAGCTCCCAGGCGATGTAGCGGGAATTGGTTCTGGAAAACGACGTTCGATAGACGCGCTGGTCTTTCGGGGTTGCGTCGTAGCCGCTTTCAAAAAATTTGACCTCGGACACGGTTGCGTTCAAAGACGGAATGTACCTCGATCCGCGGATGTTGTCCGCCTTGGGGATGCTGGCGATGCGGATTCTTTCCTCATCGAGTTTCTTCTTTTCTTCTTCCATCTTGCGCCGCGCTTCGGCGAGGGCGTTCTTCTCCTGAAGCAGTTCCGTTTCCCTCTTCAGCTTTTCTTTTTCTTCGGCCAGCTTCCGCCGTTCATCGGCGAGTGCGTCGTCGGCGGTTGTGTCGTGCGGTTGAACCGTCGTTTTTCCGGAATCATAGCCGTCCCGGAAATAAAAATCACCGCTCAGAGACGACAATTCCCAGGGCACCTGCTGCCCTTTGGTCTTGTTGGAGAGGTCCTGACGGACCCGTTTGAAGACATGCTCAATGGGCAGGCCGGGTGTGTTCATATGCTTGAGCAGCGATTCCGTGTAAGGGCTGTTGCGGCCCCTGCCGTCTGCGGCCACGTTGCCCGGGCTCGTGGAATAGGTGATGAAGGTTCCCCGCGGTGCGGCGGCAATAACGCTGAGGCCGCGGCTGCCGGAACGGAAACTCCGGCTGAAGGGATTGTCCCGGCAGGCGTCCAGAATGACGATATTCATGCCGTTGTTGGCATTGCTCATTTCATCAAGAATGCGGCCGGCGTCGACCGCCCGGTATTTCAGGTCCGATTCTTTCTTAATTCTGGCGCCGATGGGGATGAGGTAGTTGGCGCCGCCGGCCTGGATGCCGTGGCCGGCATAGAAAAAAAGGCCCACCCCGCCTTTTTTCAGACGGTTGCCGAAATCTTCGAGGGATTCTTCCATCACTTCGAGAGGAGCGTTCTTCTTCAGAATAACGGTAAATCCCATTTTTCTCAAGGATGCCGCCATATCTGTCGCGTCATTGACGGGATTGGCCAGCGGTGCGGATTCATAGTTGCCGTTGCCGATGACGAGGGCCACACGCTCGAGCGCGCCGGCGGGCAGCGCCAGGAGCATGATGAAAAGCACGATGGTTGTAACCGGGATGCCTATTCTGATTGCGTTTTGCATAACTGTTTCCTGTCCTCCTCAATGCCGCATTTTAAATCGATGCCGGCGCGTTGTCAATCCATATTCGTGATGCGGCATCGCCGCTCCGATGGACTCCCGCCGACACGGAACGCGTTTCATTAATCGTCTCATAATTGAATATCCATTCGTCATGCCGGCGAAAGCCGGCATCCAGGTATTTATTAAACTGGTTCCCGGTCTTCGCCGGGAAGACGACTTAAGACAAGATGATATCCGTCGTGAATACGATTATGAGACCGTTAATAATTCTCCGTCGTTGGCCGGGGACGAGCCCTCCATTTTCAGGCCTCAACAGCTTGGGGGCGGGCCGGCTGAGGGCGGGCGACATTTCAGTCGCTCCTCTATGACACAAGCGTCGCCGCCGCCTGTGGCCGTCGCCGCCTGCGTTTTGCGCCCCAACGGACCTTCGCGCTCCATCCGGC
>SBEK01000139.1 GCA_009668925.1 Deltaproteobacteria bacterium | reverse complement strand
TAATGACCCTGACCGTAGCCGACTTTATTTCTCTGTTGATCCTTAAATCCTTAACTATACGGCACCTCCTGATACAATGCTCAGAAATGACTTATTTCTTTTTTTCACACATTTCGCGTACCAAATCAATGAATTGTTCAACGGGCAGCGCGCCGAGATTCTGGCCGTCGCGCAGCCGCGGCGCCACTGTTTGCGCTTCCATTTCCTTGTCGCCGATCACCAGCATGTAGGGAATCTTCTGCAACTGAGCCTGGCGTATTTTATAACCTAATTTTTCATTGTCAAAATACTTTTCGGCACGGATGTCCGCGGCCAACAATTTTTTGTGAACTTCCTGCGCGTAAGGAATATGCTTGTCCGTCACCGTCAGCAAGACGCACTGCGTCGGCGCCAGCCAGACCGGGAAAGCACCTGCATATTGTTCGATGAGAACGCCCATAAACCGCTCGATCGCGCCGAGAATCACCCGATGCAGCATAACGGGGCGATGCTTTTCACCGTCCGCACCGATATAACTGAGATCAAATCGCTCGGGCAGCGTAAAATCACACTGGATCGTCGCGCACTGCCACTTTCTTTTTAAAGCATCTTTGATTTTGAAATCAATTTTGGGCCCGTAAAAAGCACCGTCGCCTTCGTTGACTTCGTAGCTGATCTTGTTGTCTTTGAGGGCGTTTTCCAGCGCCGTGGTGGCCAGTTCCCAATCCGCATCCGACCCGATGGAATGTTCCGGTCTGGTGCTCAATTCCACTTCATATTCAAAACCGAAAATCCCCATCGCATAATTGACAAAATCGGCGATCGCCCGGATTTCGGAATTCAACTGTTCGGGCATACAGAGGATATGCGCATCGTCCTGCGTAAATTGACGCACCCGCATCAAACCGTGCAACACCCCTGTCTTCTCGTGCCGATGAACGGTACCGAGTTCGAAATAACGGAGTGGCAAATCCCGATAGCTGCGGATTTTTGATTTGTAAATCAGCATGTGGGCCAGACAATTCATGGGCTTAATTCCATAGGTCTGCTCATCCACTTCAGTAAAATACATATTATCCCGGTAGTGGTCAAAGTGGCCGGATTTCTTCCACAGATCCACCTTAAGAATCTGCGGTCCCATCACCATGTCATAGCCGCGCTTCAAGTGCTCTTTGCGCTCCCACTCTTCGATAAGATACCTAAGCAGCATCCCTTTGGGATGAAAGATAACCAGTCCTGCGCCGGCCTCTTCGTTCACCTGAAACAGATCCAGTTCCCTGCCCAAACGCCGGTGGTCTCTTTTTTTAGCCTCTTCCAGTAAATTCAGATACTCTTCAAGCGCTTTCTTATCGGCAAAACCGGTGCCGTAAATACGTTGAAGCATCTTATTTTTTTCGTCGCCCCGCCAGTAGGCGCCCGCGACACTAAGCAGTTTAAAGGCTTTGATTTTTCCCGTTGACGGAATGTGCGGCCCGCGGCACAGATCTACGTACTGTCCATCCCTGTATACGCTGACGACGGAAACGTCGGCCGGCAGGTCGCGAATGATTTCAACTTTATAATCTTCACCCTTTTCGGCAAACAACCGAACCGCCTGCTCCCGCGTCAGTTCTTCCCGAACAAAAGGATGATCCGCGGCAACAATTTCCCACATGCGTTTTTCGATCTTCTCAAAATCGTCGAGCGTAAAAGGCTCCGCATATTCAAAATCGTAGTAAAAGCCGTCTTCAATAGACGGGCCGATGGTGACCTTGGCTCCTTTAAAGACGTCTTGAACGGCCTGCGCCATGACGTGGGATATGCTGTGGCGCAAAATCGACAGCCCTTCCGGCGATGCCGGAAGAATCGGTTCCACTTTGGCATCTTCCCTGAGGACAAAGTTCAGATCAACATTTACACCATTGACTTTTGCAGTAACGGCGGACTTAAGGGTATCTTTTTGCCAGGCCGCGATCGCGTCGTGTACGGTCGCACCGGCGGAAAAGCTCTGTTCCTTACCATCAGGAAAAACAATTTTTATATTCATAAGGTTCTCAGTCAGCCAACGGATCACCATTGGACTTCATTTTAAAAGGGCATCACCATTTTTGCTGATGCCCTTTCAATTATCGGCACGTACGGAATATCCGCGTTTAAAGAAAAATGGTAGGCAAGCAGGGATTTGAACCCTGGACATCCACCGCGTCAGGATGGCGCTCTCCCCCTGAGCTACTTGCCTATATGGAAGATTTTCTCTATCCAACCACAGAAAACCTTCGGTCCTAAAGGAATAATATTATTCCCGTTTTCTGTATACCCCCGCAATCTTTGACGGGATGTATGTGCTAATGAACTCAACTTTTAGCGTTTGGTGAACTAGCAGGAAAACGCTTATGTGTCAAGCAAATATCTTACTTATTGACCTCTTCGGGTACGGATTTGTTCAGTATCCTGATTCCCCGGAAGATGTAAACCAGACCCGATATGACTGTAAATAAAGCGGTCGTCCAGCAAAGCGCGATAATCCAATAATATCCGAAATCATGGGTCACAGCCTTATACAGCAACGCGAGGAAAATAGTCGCGACCTGCAGGACTGTAGTCATTTTGCCGACGATAGCAGGCCTTATTTCGTAGGATATTGACATTAAGCTAAGAATCGCTATGCCGAGCAAAATAATAAAATCGCGGCTAATAACGATAACAGCCAGCCAACCCGGAATAAGACCGTAAATCGCCAGCGTGACAAAACTCGTGACCAGCAAAAGCTTGTCGGCAATTGGATCCAAATAAGCGCCCAAGGTGGTCTGACATTTCAAGAGACGCGCCAGGGCACCGTCCAGCGCATCCGTCACACTCGCCACCACAAAAGTGACCAGGGCTCTGTCGTATTGCGACTGAATCAGAAAAATGACGAAGACAGGAACAAGGATGACTCTCAACAGTGATAGAAAATTTGGTATATTCATCAATGGATTCGACTTCCGTGCGTCGTTTATGGTCTTTGATCTCTACTTTTATTCCACTTCACCCAAGCATCCGTATCTTCGGCTTCGGTAAAGGATTCGGGTTCCCGGGCCTGCCCCTGTGAGGTGATCCGGATCTTCTGCATCGCTTTAACAATGTACACCCATTCTTCCATAGACACGGGTTTGGGACCTTCAACGACAGTCGGTCCGGCAACAGGTTTGGGTGGCCCCGCAGCCGAATCCGCCGCGGACTTTGTCCTTGGGACACCCGCCACACGAACTTCACCGTCGTATACCTTGACCAGCGCTGATTGGTCCTTCTCAACATCCATACGGTATACGGTGCCGCGGACACCGGCAACGGCATTTGAGCAGGATATCTCAAATTTATCCCCTTTCCCCGGCAGCGCTTTGCGCACCTTCGTCCAGATCTTACCGACCGTCACCGAAATCCCGACGGAGCGCTTGCCGTCGGCAGCGACATCCACTTCGATAAGTTTAAAAGACGTCTTTTCGGAAAATCGAACAACACTCTTGTCCGGCAAAACCATTTCCAAACGGCTGTCGGCTCCGGTTGACACCTCGCATCCCCCCCGGACAAGATCATTCACCTGGAGAGGCTGCGCCCCTTTTTGCCCGGCGCAAATGACCTCGGCCTTACCCTTCAACGCCGTGACCTGCGCTGCACCCTTCGTCATTTTCACGGGCACGGGCGGCTTGGCCTGTCCGGAAGCAAAACAAATCAGCAGCAGCACAACAGAAAGAACGGCACACATTGATTTTTTCATGATCGTCTCCCGGAAATCTCTTCCACCAGAAATATCTCAAGACCTATTTCAAAAATGAAAAAGCCTATCCTCTTAATTTCGGACCGTAAGGCAGCGACTCCATGACTTTGCCGACTGCCTCTTCCAATGCTTCTTCCAAACCGCCGACGGATTTCATCTTCAGATCTGTACGAAACAGATCAAAGCTTCGGCTGGTCGACCTGTATTCGGCGTTCCACAACGATTCGCCGGACTTGGTGCTGCGCAGTTCACATCGGACGGCCACGGTGACCGGCGAATAAAATAAACGCGTCGAGGACTGATTTTCAAGAAGCGTGCAATACATGGCACCGTCGGCACCCAACAACTCTTCAATGGCCTGCGGCGGAATGGCTCGGCTCTTTTTCAATTTGTCGTTTCCCGTCAGAGGTTCCAATTTACTGTCGATTGTCTCCGAAGCAATCTGCGAATAGCCCTTAAAACGAAGCTCTTCGCTTAATTTCGTCCGCAGCATCTTTATCGCTTTCGTATCCGCCGTATTGCTTTCCACGGGCAGCAAAGCGATAATGTTCACGACCGGCGTCTTTTGTTCATTTTTGGGGGCTGTAGCCGGCGCGATTAATGCACAGGCGGACAAAGCGAAACAAACTGCACAGATTACGGCGAATGAAATATGGTGGGCTCTCATCGCGACTCCTCTTTAACTCTCAAATTGATCTCAACTGCATTTTGATTTTTATTGACCGAATCTATCACGTATCTTCCCGTCTTTTCCAACTCGGCGATCAAGTATTGGACATCTCCGTCCAGGCGCAGGTTAAAGGAAGCGCGCTGCCATTCCAGACGGCACGGATAGAGATTCTTCACCAGTTTCGGCCGGCTCTGTAAGAAAGTCCGAATACGGTCGAAATCGGAATATCGTTTCATCCCCGTGAGGGACAAAGAAAGGGCTATTAATTCCTTTCCCCTCTGATCCTGAAGAATGCCCATCTGCAGCAGGTCCTCCCGCACAGGCAGCAGGGCAACAACAGCGTGCACCGTCGTGGTATATTCATCATGCTGTCTGTTTTCTGAAACGATTCGATAGTTCCTGATATAACGATCGGCCTTGCTGGCCATGATGCTTTTCAGGCTCTGGAATTTTTCCTCCTCATATTCATCAAGCAGGATTTTGGCCGACGCTTGCAGGATGGCTTTTTCGAGCGCGTTTTTGACGGCTTCGTCGCGGGCGCGGGCTTCATCATTTTTGACGACCGGAGCACGCCCCTCCACCTGAAGGACCAAGTCCGTCGAAGCCTGATCGGCATGGGCGGCATAACCCGAAAGGCATATTATGAATAGAATTGTGAACAGAGCTGCTTTCATCGCCTAATCCCGCTTTGAAGAATTCCCCGAACTCAAAGTCCTGATTTTTTCAATTTCTTCTCTGATCACGCGCTCAGCAATAACCGGCACCACTTCGCCGGCGATCTTTCTTATGATCTCCTCGGCCCGACTGAGGATCATTTCATTGATCCGGACCGTCTCCAGCGTTTCGTCAACAACGTCCGTCAGGTCATGAATATTTTCACCATGCGACTTCCCGCGTTCGTATCCCCGGCCGTCGACGACTATAATTTGCTGCGGATTTTTCCCGTCCACGACTCTTCGGCCATGCCCGTTTCGTTCGTCATATATTTCAGTGAGTTCATGAATTTTTTTTCCCTGAACTGACCCGGAATTATCAGCCATTTCCTAATCCTTCATTAGCGCACGACATGATGATTAACAATACATTTTCAGTTGTTTGTATGACGAGTTACCATAGTGCAAAAAACTCTTCAAGCAATATGTGCGGCTTTCAGGTTTCATTGCTCTTCAGGAGACTGTCGAATTTCAACGGCGATGTCGTAAACCCTTTTTCTGGATAACCCGGTCCGCCGCACCACATCCGCAACGGCATCACGCACCGATACGGATCCATCGTCCAGAAGCATCTCAAGCTTCTCCCGGATTTCGTCATCGGCAAGTGAAATCTGTTCATGAAAAGCTCCCTGTACGATAACCGTAAATTCTCCCTTGGCCTTAATCGCTGACCATTCCGACATCAGTTGTGAAATACGTCCGCGCTTGATCTCCTCAAATGCCTTGGTCAATTCACGCGCCACGACGACCTGTCTGTCGCCCAGTATGTCATACGCATCCCGCAGGAAAGCGGCAATTCTTGACGGAGATTCATAAAACAGGATCAGCTTCTCTTCATCTTTCACAGACTCCAGGAAACGTCTGCGTTTATTTTCACGCGGCGGCAAAAAGCCGCAGAACAGGAATTGATCAACAGGCAATCCGCAGGCAGACAGCGCGGCAACGACCGCCGAAGCTCCGGGAATGGGAACTACCCTTATATTATTTTTCATTGCCTGGTCCACAAGCCGATACCCGGGATCGGAAATGCAGGGGGTTCCGGCATCGGAGACATACGCCACACTCGCACCGGCCTTGATCTTTGAAACAAGCAAAGAGCTTCTTTCCTGCTCGTTATGTTCATGAAGGCTGATCAGTGGCGTTCTGATATCGTAGGCCGAAGTCAAAATTCTGGAATGGCGCGTATCCTCCGCGGCGATCAGGTCAACTTCTTTTAAGACGCGCAACGCCCGCAGCGTGATGTCCTCCAGATTTCCGATGGGCGTTGCCACGATATAGAGAGTACCTTGTTTTTCCGGCGTCTGGTTATTCATAAGATCTTCTGCAAATGCTTTTTGTTGTTGACATCTATGACTTGTTTCGGCTTTAATAGCAAAGAAAAAGATAAAATACTATTCTGAATAAAAGTTGGCCGAAATGAAACGAATATTGGTTACGGGAGGCGCGGGATTTTTGGGTTCGCATTTGTGTGAACGGCTGCTCAACGAAGGAAACGATATTCTGTGCCTGGATAATTTCTTTACGGGAAGCAAGAATAATATCGCCCACCTTCTGGGATGCCCGCACTTCGAATTGATTCGTCATGACATAATTAATCCCATCTACCTGGAAGTTGACGAAATCTATAATCTGGCCTGTCCGGCATCCCCCGTCCACTATCAATTCAACCCCATCAAAACCATCAAGACCAATGTGATGGGCGCGATCAACGTTCTGGGCATAGCCAAACGAACCAAAGCGAAGATTCTGCAGGCGTCAACGTCGGAAGTATACGGGGATCCGGACGTCCATCCGCAAAAAGAATCTTATTGGGGACGCGTCAACCCGATCGGCATCCGCAGCTGTTACGATGAAGGGAAAAGAGCGGCCGAGTGTCTGATGACGGATTACAGGCGACAAAACGGCGTCAGGACCAAAATAGTTCGTATCTTCAATACGTACGGTCCGCGTATGGCCGTGAACGACGGACGCGTCGTCAGTAATTTTATCCTGCAGGCCCTGCAGGGGAAAGATATCACGGTATACGGCGATGGCCACCATACCCGTTCATTTTGTTATTGCGACGATCTCATTGACGGGTTGGTCAGGATGATGAATGCCGATGACGATTTTTTTGGACCGGTGAACATCGGTAATCCGGGCGAATTCACTATCCTGCAACTGGCTCAGATGGTCATTGATTTAACGGGCAGCAACTCCAAAATTGATTTTCAAACGCTGCCGGCCGACGATCCGGCGCAGCGCAAGCCCGACATCAGTCTTGCCGAACATAAACTGGGATGGCGCCCGGCGATACCGCTGGCGCAGGGCCTCGCTTCCACCATTCAATACTTTCGCGACATCTTAAAATCATCTTAGCGTACAGGGGAAAGATCAGGAATATGAACTTTAAAAAGAAAATTCTTTGTATTGGAGCGGGCTACGTCGGTGCTCCGTCGATGATCATGATTGCGTGCAAATGCCCGGATTACAAGGTCACCGTGGTGGATATCAATCATCAGCGGATCAACGCCTGGAACTCCGATCGGCTGCCGGTTTATGAACCGGGCCTCGATAATCTTATACAGCAAACGCGCGGCAGAAATTTATTTTTTTCCACGGACGTCGAAAAGGAAATTTCGGAAAATGATATTATTTTTGTTTGCGTCAATACACCCACAAAGACGTTTGGAGCCGGCGCCGGCATGGCCGCCGACCTGCAGTACTGGGAAAAAACAGCGAGGCAAATTCTCGATTATTCTCAATCATCAAAGATCGTGATTGAAAAAAGCACTCTCCCCATCAAAACGGCACTGGCTATGGAACGGATCCTGGCCTCGGGTAAGGGAAAGATCACCTTTGATGTTCTCTCCAATCCGGAATTCATGGCGGAGGGAACGGCGATCTCCGACCTCGAAAATCCCGACCGGGTGCTCATCGGTTCACGCGAAACGGAAAGCGGCCTGGCCGCCCGTGCACAATTGGTTGAGATTTATTCACGCTGGGTGTCACCCGAAAGAATTATCACGTCCAACATCTGGAGCGCCGAACTCTCCAAGCTGGTCGCCAACGCTTTTCTGGCGCAGCGCGTGTCATCCATCAACGCCATATCGGCGCTTTGCGAAAAGGCGGATGCCGACATATCCGAGGTGGCCAGAGCCGTGGGCACCGACAGCCGCATCGGATCTAAATTTCTTAAAGCCGGCATCGGCTTCGGCGGTTCCTGCTTCAAAAAAGACATTTTGAACCTCGTTTATCTTTGCCACTTTTATGGTCTTCCGGACGTTGCCGCTTACTGGCAGAGCGTCGTCACCATCAATGAGTATCAGCAGGACCGCTTCGTCGCCAACATTCTTCAATCGATGTTTAACACCCTGGCCGGCAAGAAAATCTGTGTATTGGGATTTGCGTTCAAGGCCGACACCGGAGACACCCGGGAAAGCCCGGCCATCTACGTGACGCGCAAGCTGCTTGCTGAACATGCCGAAGTCGTCGTCTCCGATCCGAGGGCTCTGGACAATGCCGCCGCAGACCTGGCGAACGATGCGGGAACGATCAGTTATGTCGAAGATCCCTATGAGGCAGCGGCCGGCTGCCATGCGCTGGTGGTTTTGACGGACTGGGACTTGTACAGAAAACTGGACTACCGCAGAATTTACGAATCGATGACCAAGCCGGCATTTATATTTGATGGACGGAATATCCTCGATGCGCCGATGTGCTTCGAAATCGGGTTTAATGTGTTCCCCATTGGGAAACCGGCTTTGAGTCGTCTTTGATCACGTTTCTGATTCGAAAGGCTATGCTCGCCGGAATATTCGGTGCTTTTGCCGGAAACGAACATGTTGCACCTCATGCGCTTCAAGCGAGGCATGGCAAAGCGTTCATCCGTATAAAAATCTGACTTCAAGAAGAAACAAAGTCAAAAGCGTTCTTAATCAGACGAATGTCCTGTCCCGTCGGTAATGTGCGAATCGCAACGACGTCAAAGCGGGCACAGGCTCCATTCAATTTTTTTTCCTGAAGATACCACAAGGCCAGCTGCGACATTTTTGCCTGTTTTTTGCAGCCCACCGCTTCTTCGGGATAGCCCAGCGCATCCGACTTTCTGGATTTTACTTCGACGAACACCAGATCCTTCTTGTCGCGAGCGATGATGTCGATTTCACCGATCGGGCAGCGATAATTGACTTCATCAATGCGGTAGCCGTTCTTTTTCAAATAGTCCGCGGCAATTTTTTCTCCTTCTTTCCCGACATCGATTTTTCGTGCGTCTTTCTTATCAGCCATCAGGACCAATCCAAAACCGTTTGATGAATGTCCCCATTCCTTAAATGGAAAGACCGGCGATGTATTTTACACATACCGATCTCCTGCAATATTTTCCGGTGTTCGGCGGTTCCATATCCTTTGTTTTGCAGAAAATTATATTGGGGAAACTGGCGGTGGTACATTTCCATAATCCGGTCCCGGGAGACTTTGGCGACAATGGAAGCAGCGGCGATCGACACGCTCAATCCATCGCCTCTCACCAGGGCTTTCTGCGGCGTATCGACGGCAATCGTATACAAGCCGTCAATGAGAATGTAATCCGGAGGAACGGACAGCTCCGCAACCGCTTCGCGCATAGCCAGGAGCGAAGCCCTGAGGATATTGATTCGGTCGATGACATCAGCCTCGGCAACGCCTACACCGACAGCCAGAGCATCTTTGGCGATCGTCTTATAAAGTTCGTCTCTCTTGTTGACGGTTAATGTCTTGGAATCGTTAATTTCGGAATTCTGGTACGCGGGCGGGAAAATGACTGCGGCGGCGACGACGGGCCCGGCGAGCGGCCCCCGGCCTGCTTCGTCGACACCCGCAATATGTCGGTAGCCTTCACAATAGGCGAGCTTTTCGAAAGTGTCCATCGCAAAAAGATGTCGAAAACCTTTCTGCCCGACTGAGCCCGCGCATCTGTGCCCGCAAGCTCAGTCTGTTGAACGATTCAGTGGTCCTTTACTAAAAGACATCCGGGCCCGGGTGATCCGCGTGGCCAATTGCGTCTTTTAAAACAGCTGGGGATCGGAATAAATCAATTATTGGCCGCTTCTTTGATCCTTGCCTTCTTGCCCCGCAGATTTCTTAAATAATAAAGGCGTGAGCGGCGCACCAAACCCTTGCTGACGACTTCGACGTGGTCGATCACCGGCGAATGCATGGGAAATGTTCTTTCCACACCCACCCCGTAAGAGACTTTTCGAACGGTGAAATTTGCCCGGCTGTTGCCGCGACGTTTACGGATGACGACTCCCTCAAAAGCCTGGATTCTTTGTTTTTGTCCTTCAATGATGCGCACATATACC
>SBEK01000327.1 GCA_009668925.1 Deltaproteobacteria bacterium | reverse complement strand
GCCGGGTGTCCCCGGCTTGAATGATGCAACAGTTTCCTCTGGATCCGCTTGCCAACAAATGATATCTCATCTTAGCACCCGAGCCATTTGCACGGATTCTTCCGCGTTCCATCGACCCAGATTTCAAAGTGGACGTGCGGACCTGTTGTCTTTCCCGTGGTACCGATTCGACCGATGACTTCCCCTTTTTCAACGGCGACGCCGACCGGGAAATAGGCCGGGCTGGATAAATGGTTGTATTTCGTCCAGTATCCGTTGTTATGGTTGATGATGATGAAGTAGCCTGCCAGGTAATGCCAGCCGCGATCCTTGACGACCCCGCGGTCGGCGGCATAGATGTACCCGTAGCGGTTATAGACGTTGACGATGTCGATCGCGTAATGCCCCGTATAACAGAGCCAACGGCAGGATATGCGCGGATTGTCGACGGGCCATCTGAACTTGCCGCTCCCGATGCCCGGGATGACTTTGGTCCCGACCCGGATGACTTCCTGCACGGGCTGTTTGATGATGACGGAAGAGATCTTTTCATATCCGGCCAATTCGCCGTTCACATAGACTTCCTTGTATTTAACATTGGCGTAGCCGTTTTGATCGTTGGTCTGCACGACGCGCAGGCCTTCGCGCAGGGTATTGTCCGTAACGTACTTCGTGGGTTTGGGATAGACGGTTTCACGCACCAGACGTTCGTGATTGACGATGACGTTGATCGGCGATTGGAAATAGGTGACGTTCAGTTTCATCCCGGCTTGCAGGATTTGTTCGGTCGATTTCAACACTTCGGCGTTGATCGTCACGACTTGCTGGGCGCTCAGTCCGTTCAGCGATCCCACCCCTTCGATCGTATCGTAGGGTTGGACGGTATAGTATTTCTTTTCCACCCCGTATCCATAACTCAGGAAGTAGACGATGGCGTTCTTATCCATGAGGATGTCGGATTTCGGCGCCAATCCTTTGGTCGCCGTCGTCGTTTCAACGACCGAAATCCCGGTTTCACGGTATCCGTAGGTTTTGAGTTCCGCCGGCAGTTTCTTGTTTTTGATGAGGTCCAACGCTTCTTTGGAAATGAAGTTCAACAGGTATTGTTCCTTGGCGGCTTCGAAGTCCTCCAGGTTTTTCACATAGATGATCGCCCCGTTGGAGAACTCGATCTTGTTGACTTCGACGGAAAACAAATCTTTCTCTTTCAGGTACGCTAAAATCTCCGCGTCCTTGTTTTCGTATTGGACGTAGCTTTGCTCGGTGGTGATGACCACGTCCTCGCCCAATCCGATGTTCGTGTTGGGGAAATAGGCTTCATAGCTTTCTTTGTAAACTTCCTTTAGCAGGCTTTCCAGTTTCGTCGCATCGGTGATGACGCCGATCAACTCGTTCTTCACGTATACTTTCGAAATGGTCGTCGGGCTTTCCACGACCGTGTCGACCGCTTGGGGAATGATCGATGTTTCCGTGAACGCGTTGACATCGGGATCCAAGGCGGGGGTTTCAAAGTTTCGGGATAACGAGACGACCGCCAGGCTCAACGCGAGTGCCAAAAGAACGGGAAGTATTTTCTTCATGTCTACCCTCCTTTTGGTCCTGCGCCTTCGGCG
Organism: Deltaproteobacteria bacterium; assembly: GCA_009668925.1. The sequence goes on along the minus strand of SBEK01000327.1, from coordinate 24 downwards.
TAGTTATAGAAGCTGTTGATGGAC
>SBEK01000326.1 GCA_009668925.1 Deltaproteobacteria bacterium | reverse complement strand
AAAGGAATTTCGAAAAAGGTTACGGGGAGCGATTTTCACCCGAACGGGTTTCTGGCCATCGAAAAATAGCGTGCTGGTGCGGGCAGAATCAGCTCGATCAACACTGACCTGACAACTTTGTAGGGAACGGCCCTGCCACCCCAGGATGGCGGCGGCCGTTCCCTACAACTCATTAACATTGGACGGAGGAGGTTTGTATGGCGAGTTTATGGATTGACGAAAGAGATATCAAATTTCAATTGTATGAGGTTTTTAATATCGGAGAAACCGTTCTGGGCAAAGGCCGCTATGCCGATCACGATGTCGATATGTGCAACATGGTGCTCGATTCGGCGCAGAAATTGGCCGAGGCTGAAATCGCGCCTACGTATCCGGATGAAGTTCATCGCAAGCCCGTCGAAGCGGTATTCAAGGAAGGCAAGGTTTTTGCGCCGGAAGCCTATCATCGTCTCTGGAAGCTTTATAACGAGGGCGGCTGGATGTCCGTATCCGATTCGCCTGAAGTCGGCGGCCAGTCCTTCCCGCAGACGATCGGAGCGTCCTGTTATCACATGTTCCTGGCCACCAACCAGGCCTTCCTGATGTATGCGGGGCTCACGCACGGCGCGGCGCGGCTGGTGGAAGACTTCTTCCAGCATCCCCTGCGCGAGGTCATCCTCGAAAAAATGTTTACGGGTGTGTGGGGCGGCACGATGTGTCTGACCGAACCGGGGGCAGGCTCCGACGTGGGAATCCTTAAGACAACGGCCAAAAAGAATGCCGACGGCACTTATTCCATTACCGGCACCAAGTGTTTTATCTCCGCCGGCGATCATGACCTGGCTGAAAACATTATCCATCCGGTCCTGGCCCGCATCGAAGGCGATCCGGCCGGCACGAAAGGCATCTCGATCTTTGTCGTTCCCAAAATTCGCATCAACGAAAAGGGCGAACTGGGAGAGCCCAATGATGTGCAGTGCGGCAACATCGAAAGCAAAATGGGCATTCACGGCAATGCCACCTGTACGCTGAACTTCGGAACTGACGGCAAATGCATTGGCTACCTGATGGGCGAAGAGCGCGACGGGATGAAGATCATGTTCCAGATGATGAACGAAGAACGACAGGGCGTGGGCATGATGGGTGTATCGCTGGCCATGTCCGCCTACCTGCACGCGCTCGATTACGCCAAGCAACGCATCCAGGGTTCGAACATTATTGCCCTGGCCATGAAAGATCCGAATGCCAAAGCCGTGCCGATCATTCAGCATCCGGACGTACGGCGCATGCTGCTTCGGCAGAAGAGCATCACGGACGGCATCCGCGCCCTGGCCATGCTTTGCTACTATGCCATGGATCGCGAAATGATCGCTCATAACGAGAACAACGAGCAGGACAAGGAATACTGGCACGGTATGATCGAGATGTTGACCCCGATGGTCAAATCGTACTGTACCGAGAGGGGCATGGAAGTGTGCTCGGATGCCGTGCAGACCTACGGCGGTTACGGCTACTGCCGGGGATACCCGGTTGGGGAGATGATGCGCGACCAGAAGATCAACCTGATTTTAGCGGGCACCAACGGCGTTCAGGCGGTGGGGCTGTTGGGGCGTAAAACGGGCATGTGAAAAAGCCTGTATTTT
>SBEK01000138.1 GCA_009668925.1 Deltaproteobacteria bacterium | reverse complement strand
CCATATACAATAACGAATATTACTTTAACATTTCGCCAACCATAGCGACCAATACCAGCGAATATTTTATTGACCACTTGCAGAAATTGACTTTTTAGATAGGGGCGCTGTGCATATTTAACCTCAACAATGTGCGCGGTACCGTCTTTTGCAAAGAATCCATCGAATTGCATATCTCTGCCAACTTGAAGCTGCCGACTGATTGGAATATTATACGCGGCCTGTATCGCTCTCAAAGCCAAGTCTTCTGCTTGGAGGTATCTGGTACGTAAGTCATACTGTGGTTCTAACTTAACAGGTGTAGATGACGGCGTTGGTTCTACTTTTGCAGCCTCTGATATCTCTTGTGTAATCTTTTCTCGTTGTTGTTCAGGATTTTGAGGTTGCAACATGGCAGCTATTTCAAATGGCCCAGCCTTTATTCCACTCCCTGAATCTATACGTTTTTGAATGGATTCTAACAATGCATGTATTTGCTTGTGGTATCGCCAAACAATTCCACCTATTAGCGCAACCCATAGAATAGTCTGAATAAGTGGTGCTATATCTTTCATTTTTACCTCCGCTAACAATTAATATACTGAGTTTGGCTTTTTACGAAAAGTGTTGCAATCCTACTCCTTTTGAGGCAAGATGCAAAGCGAAAAATCACCATAAAATCAGACTGCTTGAAAAAACCGCGTTTGGCTTTTCAGGATAATAAAGACCAAAAGCCAAATTGGACTTTTTATGGAAAATTTGTCCAATGCAAAGAAATCGGACGTTCTTCCGGAGTTTCAGGCTTTTCTTTTGGCGAAGAAATTGGCCTCGGATAAGAATGCCTTCTTTTATGCTCTCTGGGTGAGCAAATTTTTCAATTTCGCCCGCAAAAAGCAGCTGCCTGCGGATGCCTATCAGGAAAACGCCGTCATCGAGTTTATCGAAACGCTTAAAGCCAATCCAAATTGCACCGAATGGCAGATCAGACAGGCTGGTGATGCAATTCGGTTGTATTATTTTCATTTTCTCGGTCTTACATCCGACGATTCGTTGCCGGCAAATGCCGCCTGCTCTTTCCCCGAACTTCTTAAAGAATCAAAGAGGCTGATCAGACTGAAGCATTATTCATACAGTACCGAAAAGACGTACCTGCAATGGATCAGCCGCTTTTTTGAATACACAGGGCAAACAATGAAGAAAGAAACGGCTGCGGCGTTGAATTCGGATGACTGCAAGAATTTCCTGACTCATCTGGCGATCAAGGAAAGGGTGGCGGCTTCCACTCAGAATCAGGCGTTTAACGCGCTTCTTTTTCTTTTCCGCAGCGTGCTTTGCAAGGATATTGATAATCTTTCCGACACGGTTCGCGCAAAACGCGGGCAGAAGCTTCCCGTTGTTCTTTCCGTAGAGGAAATTAAAAATCTGCTGGCCTGTCTGAAAGACAGAGATCTGCTCATTGCCGGACTGCTCTATGGTTCAGGATTGAGATTGATGGAACTGGTCCGCCTGAGGATTAAGGACATCGATCTGGATATGAACACGGTCACCGTGCGCAGCGGCAAAGGCGACAAGGATCGAACAACTATTTTGCCGGCTGCCGTTAAAGGTCAGTTGCAGGCGCAAATGAAAGACGTCAAGCTGCAGCACGAAAAGGATCTGTCCCTCGGCCACGGCGAAGTCCATCTCCCTGATGCGCTCGTCAGAAAATATCCGAAGGCGGGCAGGGAATGGGCCTGGCAATACGTGTTTCCCGCCGGCAATCTTTCTGTCGATCCGCGGACCGGACGCGTCGGTCGTCATCATCTGAGCGATTCGACGGTGCAGGCGATGATGAAAAAAGCAATTCAAAGCGCAGGCATTCACAAGCACGCGACCGTGCATACGCTGCGTCACAGTTTCGCGACGCACTTGCTGATGAGCGGCGTAAATATCCGCGAGGTGCAGGAGCTTCTGGGCCACAAGAATGTGGAAACGACTATGATTTATACGCATGTCATGCGAGACATGGCGCACGCGCCGCAAAGCCCGCTGGACGCACTTCTGGCTCCCGCGAAGTAGGTTCGAATATATTCCGGACGGTGGAAATTACCGCAGTTCCGAAACGCGTGAATTCCGCGGTTCGGGTTGAACCTTGAGGGATACGGCAGCGAAAAGCAAGCGTCAGGCGGACGCGCCTCCGATAGAATCGAGCCTTTCCTGCAGCTTCGTTTGCAGCTTGCGGTATTTCCAGCCCAGGACGTTGTGCTCAAAGTCCGCAAACTCGCGGATCATGTCGTCTTGTTCATGCGGAGTGAAATACTGAAGGATGGGCTTGAAAAACAAATTATCTTCTTTGCCGATATGCCGGGGATAAAATGCGGCCAATTCCTGAAGGCAGTCGATGGTGCCCTGACTGGACTCCTTTCCCGCAAAATAGTTCTCCGTTGTCGCCATCCATTTGCGGACGATGCCGCGGGCATACTTATGCTCGTCCATGAGTTCCTTCATGACGTTGGCCACATTGTCGGCGAGACTTTTTTTCTGAATCTCCCGGAAGAGAATATTCTCTTCTTTTCCGTGATGCACGAGGTCGGTGTAGGTGCGGATGAAATCAATGGAGGTCTCGATGGCAAAAAGGTCGACCTGCTGCAGTTCCATAATCTGCGCGCTTTCCGCATTAAACACGGCCAGGGTGTCTTTAATCACCCGGTGCTCTTCCATTAAAGGTTCGATTACATTCATGGCTGCTCCTGTTTCCGGACGGGATGGCGCCGGCGTCCGTCATAGAAAATTGGAACTTCTGTATGTAATCTAAGAATAGAGAAGTGATGTGTCAATGAACCGGCCTTTCCGGATCCGGAAAGGCCGGTTTCGGGGGGTGCTTATTTGCCGGTGAGCCAGTCCACGAGTTCTTTTTCAAAAACCGAGACGGCATAGTCCGCTTCCTGCTGGCGCAGGACCTTTTTGCTGGCGCCGTAAGCGCGCGCATCAAGCCTGAACATATCGCGGGCGCAGGCTTTGGCAAGCTCCATGACATCCTGTCCGTCTGCGGCCAGATCGTCGATGATGCCTTTTTCATAGGCTTCGCGGGGCGAATAGATGTGGGAATGCAGCAGGACTTCCTTCCACCAGCGATGGGGGATGGAGGATTTGCAGATGGTCATGATCCAGGTGGGCAGAAGCATTTTGTTGGCGACTTCGTTGATCTGGACTTTATACGGGCCGTCCTGCGCCATAAAACGGTCGCAGGCAAAAGAAAGGATGGCGCCGCCGGCGACGGAATGGCCTGCGTAGGCGGCAATCGTCGGGATCGGAAACAGCCAGAGCCGCAGCATGGTGTCGCGAAACAGCCGCTGAAAGATGAGGGCTTCCTGCATGGTCTGATTGGCGATGAGTTTCAGGTCCAGACCGGCCGAAAAAACGCCGGGCCGGCTCGTGAAGATGACGGCTCCCGCCTGGTCGGCGATCGCCCGGTCGAGCGAAGCGTTGAGTTCGTTGAAAAAGTCCCAGTTCATTACGTTCATTTTGCCGTCGTCCAGTTTGATCACGGCGATCCGGTCTTCAAATGTATACGTCATTTTTGCCATTTGGTGATTCTCCTTTTTTTATCTTTTTGTCTTTCCGTCCGGCATACTAGCAGGAACGATTTTTATGTCAATGGTAAGATCGCACAGCCCGATCGGTGTATAGGGGATGGCGTCGGCTGCCTCTGAGTCGAGTCAAAAAGACTCGGCTCAACAGGTGTGCATAGCTGTCATTGCGAAGCGCGCCTCGCGCGCTGTGGCAATCCCAAACATTCGGTTTCTCATGAGATCGCCACCCCGGCCTTCGCCGGGGCAGGCTGTGCTTACGCTCCTCGCGATGACGACGATGTCGGCTTGCCACCACCACTTCGGGTGCCACGGCTCATTGGTGTCGCCTGTAGGTATTCCCTGCGATTCAGCAACCATTTTTCCCCTATTGTTGCCGCGCTCCGGAATCGTTAATTAAAATGCGTGCCGGGATATTTTTCCCGCTCGAAACGAAGCGGCCCGGCAAACCCCGAATGCCTCGCGAAAGGAGAAGGACATGAAAGCTTTAATCTATCACGGCCCGGGAAAACTCGCCTGGGAAGAGAAACAAAAGCCGGCCGTCGTCAAGGAAACCGACGCCGTCGTCAAGATTCTCAAAACGACCATCTGTGGAACGGATCTGCACATTCTGAAAGGGGATGTTCCGTCCGTCGCCCCGGGGCGCATTCTGGGGCATGAAGGCATCGGCGTCGTCGACTCCGTGGGCGCTGCCGTGTCGAACTTCAAAGCGGGCGACAGGGTGCTGATCGCCTGCATCACGGCGGACGGGAAATGTCCCTACTGCAAAATCGGCATGTATTCCCACTGCCGCGACGGCGGCTGGATTCTGGGAAACACCATTGACGGCACGCAGGCCGAGTATGTGCGGATTCCCCATGCCGACACCAGCTTGTACCTGATGCCGCCGGGCGTGGATGAAGAGGCGGTCGTCATGCTGAGCGATGTTCTGCCCACGGGCTACGAATGCGGCGTCCTCAAAAGCAATGTCAAGCCCGGCGATACTGTGGCGGTTGTCGGCGCAGGCCCCGTCGGCTTTGCCGCGTTGCTCACGGCGAACCTCTATTCGCCCGGACAGTTGATCGTGATTGATGTCAACGACTACCGGCTGGAGCTGGCCCAAAAGTACTGCGCGACGAGCGTGATCAACAGTGCGAAGTCCGACGCCGTGAAAGAGGTTATGGAATTGACCGCGCAGAAAGGCGTCGATGCGGCGATTGAAGCGGTCGGCCTCCCCGCGGCGTTTGATATCTGTCAGTCGATCGTCGCGCCCGGCGGCCGCATCGCCAACATCGGCGTGCACGGCAAAAGCGTCGAGCTGCACATGGAAAGGCTCTGGTCCCATAACATAACTCTCACCACCCGATTGGTGGATACCGAGACCATTCCGCTTTTGATGCGGCTGATCACGGACGAGCAGATCTGCCCCCGCGAATTGATCTCGCATCATTTCGCACTTTCAGCGATTGAGACGGCTTACAAAATTTTCGGCAATGCCCAGGCCGAAAAAGCCATGAAGGTGATGCTGACCGCCGTTTAAGCGATTGCCTGCACACTGAGTCCTGAGGGGTGGGGACGTCTCCCCGCGCCGCCGCCGGGGCGATGACGGCGCGGCGGGTTTCCCGCTCCTCATATCGTTATTGCTGTACGTGGTAGGTTTTGCCTCCCGATCAACCCACAATTTATTCTTATTGAATCCCCACCTGGGGCATCTTAAGTTATTCAAAATGCAGGATAATATTCCTGCAACCGGAAAGAGCAGCGGAGGCAAAAAATCATGGCTACGATTGCCGTCATTATCACGAATATGTTTGAGGACTCGGAATACGCCGAGCCGGTTAAAGCTTTTCTCGATGCCGGCCACAAGATCGTCCACGTCGGCGTCAAAGCGGGGGACACGGTTAAGGGACTCAAGAAGGGGACGCCGGTGGTCATCGATCGGACGGTCAAGGGGCTGCGCATCGATGAGTTTGACGCCCTCCTGATTCCCGGAGGGTATTCTCCCGACGGCCTGAGAATATATGAGGAAGCCGTTCGCTTTACGCGGGAATTTGTGGAAAGCGGCAAGCCCGTCTTTGTCATCTGCCATGGCCCGCAGTTGCTCATCAGTGCCCGCGTCCTGAAAGGCCGGGTGATCACCGGCTGGAAATCGGTGCAGGAAGACATCATTAATGCCGGGGCGACCTATGTGGATAAGGAAGTTGTCGAGGACGGAAATATTATCTCCAGCCGCAGTCCCGCGGATCTGCCGGCGTTTATCGCGGCGTCGTTGAAAAAGCTGTAGTTTGTTTTGCAGGACAATTCTTACAGGAAGGACAGGTGCCTATGGATCGTTTTCAAGACAGAGCGGATGCCGGGGTTTATCTGGCGGAGCAATTGCAGAAATACGCCGGCAAACCCGATACGATCGTCCTGGGACTGCCGCGGGGCGGCGTCGTCGTCGCGTATGAAGTGGCGCGGGGACTGGGTTTGCCCCTCGATGTTTTCCTCGTGCGGAAACTGGGCGTTCCCGGATACGAAGAACTGGCCATGGGAGCGATTGCGTCAGGCGGCGTGCAGGTGATTAATCAGGATGTTCTCCGGAGCATCCGCATTTCGGAGTCCCGGATTCAGGAAATAGCGGCCAAGGAAACGGAGGAACTCAAAAGGCGTGAACAGGTCTACCGGCGCAAGCGCGGGCCGCTCGTGATCAAAGGTTGGACCGTCATTCTGGTGGACGACGGACTGGCCACGGGCGCGACCATGCGGGCCGCCGTCGAAGCGCTGGGGAAGCTCGGACCGCGCAAAATCGTTGTGGCCGTCCCGGTGGCGTCGGTGGAAGCCTGCGCAGAATTCCGGGCGGCCGTCGATGAAATCGTGTGCGGCATCACGCCGGCCCAGTTTCATGCGGTGGGCGCCTGGTATGAAGATTTTTCGCAGACGACGGATCAGGAAGTCATCCAATTACTGCGGGAGGCCCAAACTCCCGGAGAAACCACAGGAGTCATGTAATGAATACAGTGCAAAAAAAACTATATGATCACGTAGACGAGATGGCCGTCCGCATCCCGGTCGGCCGGGTGATGCTGGAAGGCGATCTGGCGATTCCGGCCGGCGCCTCGAGCATCATTCTTTTTGCCCACGGCAGCGGCAGCAGCCGGTTCAGCTCGCGCAACCGCTACGTGGCCAAGTATCTGCAGCGCGAGGGTCTGGCAACCCTTTTGTTTGATCTGCTGACGTCTCAGGAAGAAAAGGTCGACAATTATAATATGCAGCTGCGCTTTGACATCGGTCTGCTCGCCACGCGGCTGTCCGGCGCGACGAGTTGGCTCAAGACGCAGAAGGATCTGGGAAAAATGCCCGTGGGCTACTTCGGCGCCAGCACCGGCGCGGCGGCGGCGCTCATCGCGGAAAACGAGCATCAGGACATTGTCCGGGCCGTCGTGTCGCGGGGCGGAAGGCCGGATCTGGCGGGCCGGGCGCTTTCCATCGTCAAAGCGCCGACGCTGTTTATCGTGGGCGGAAACGATTATCAGGTCATCACGCTCAATGAGGAAGCGATCGAAAGAGTGAAAGCCGTGAAGAAAATGACCATCGTGCCGAGAGCCACGCATCTTTTTGAAGAGCCGGGCACGCTCGAGATGGTCGCCGATCTGGCGGCTTCCTGGTTTGCCAGATATTTACCGGTGACATAGCGCCGATACTTGTGGTAAGGAATCGTCACAAATACCTTCCATCAAGTGGGCGTTATGAAAACGATGAATTGCCTGATCATTACCGACATCCAGTATGATTTTTGTCCGGGCGGCGCACTGGCCGTGCCCGGCGGAGATCAAACGATTCCCATCATCAACACAATATCGTCGAAGTTCGACAAAGTGATCGCCACGCAGGACTGGCACCCGCCGGGGCACATGTCCTTTGCGTCAACCTACGGCCGCCATCCCTACGAGGTGATGACGATTGTCAATCAGGAGCAGGTTCTGTGGCCCGACCACTGCGTGCAGGGAAGCGCGGGCGCCAGGCTGCACAAGGATTTGAATCTTGCGCCCGTGGATCTGATCATCCGCAAAGGAAACGATCCGAACATTGATTCCTATTCGTCATTCGTCGAGAACGACAAAGTGACCAAGACCGGCCTGCAATATTATCTCTGGGGGCTGGGGGTGAAGCACATCTACATCTGCGGGCTGGCCACGGATTACTGCGTTTTTTACAGCGCCATGGACGCCATCGCCCTGGGGTTCAAAGTCACGGTGATCATCGATGCCTGCCGGGGGGTGGATGTCCCGGTGGGCAACGTCAAAAAAGTCGTAGCCGAGATGCGCAGGGAACATATCCTGATCGAGCCGCATGATGTGGTTCTGTCTCAAAATCTCACAGCCGACCGGTTCGGCCGTAAATAAGCTTTACAGCTTTCGCCGCGCGTCGATCAGCGTCTGTGCGGCTTCACGAAGCCGGCGCAGGCCGGGGTCAAACGCCACCGGGTAGGGCGCGGTTTCGGCAAGCCCGCGAAGGTTCAAAGGCAGCGTCCGGAGCTGGTCTTTCGTGCGCGACGCGATGGACGCGAGGGAGGGGGGAGCGCTAAGCCTTCGTCCTTCCTTCATCACGTGCTCCAAGAGAGGCACGCCTTCCTCAGTGGAATCGGCCAGCGCCACCGTATCCCCCGTCATCACGCCCGACTGAAAACGCCGGAAGACCTGCTTCGCGCCGGGCATCGTTTGTTTGCCCGACGAATACTTCATGGTCGGCCGTCCGGCATACTGGGCGAGCTTATACGCGCATTCCAGGTAAGGGGCGTCTTCGACGGTGTCCAGCTTGGTGCCGATGCCGAATCCGTCGATGGGGGCGCCCGCGGCCATCAGCCTGTCGATTCCGTATTCGTCGAGATTGCCGCTGGCCAGGATTTTTACTTTGGCGAGGCCGTAATCATTCAGGATGCGCCGCACGCCGAACGACAGAGCGAGGAGATCCCCGCTGTCGAGACGGACGGCGGAGGTGGCAATGCCTTCCGCGGCGAGCGTTAAGGCGGCCCGGGCGGCGTGATGCGCGCCGTTCAGGGTATCATACGTGTCGATCAGAAAGGTCACATTGCTGCGGTTGGACCGCGCAAAGGCGAGGAATGCTTCTTCTTCATCGCCCACGGCTTCAATGTAGGAGTGGGCCATCGTTCCGGATACCGGCAATCCATAGTGGACGCCGGCCAGCACATTGGACGTACCCGCAAATCCCATGGCGCAGGCGGCCCGTGCGGCCAGCATCCCGGCTTCCGCGCCGTGGGCGCGGCGCAATCCAAAGTCAACCAGCGAGGCCAGGCCCCGCGCCGCGAGCAGGCAGCGGGCGGCTTTGCTGGCGACGCTCACTTCAAAATTCAACAGGTTGATGATGCGGGTTTCCACAATCTGCGCAATCGGGATGGGGGCCGTGATGCGCAAGACGGGTTCGTCGGCGAAAAAAATGGTTCCCTCGGGCAGGGCGTGGACATCGCCTTTAAAAGAACACGAAGCCAGGTAATCCAGAAGTTTCCCGGAAAATCTTCCGGTCTGGGAAAGTTGCCGGATGTCATCCGGCGAAAAATGAAAGGCTGTGAGAAAGTCGAGGACCGATTCGAGGCCGCAGGCCACGAGGAAGCCGCGCGTCGGGGGCAGACGGCGGACATAAAATTCAAAGACGGCCTCGCCGCTCATCCCGGCATCGAGATAAGTTTGCAGCATCGTGAGCTGGTATAAATCGGTCAGCAGGGGGCTGTCTGAGGGAATCATAGGGCCGCTTTCGCATCCGATCCGCGTCGGAATTATTTTGTACGATTTGGATTATAAAGCCGGGAGCCCCGGCGAGTCAAGACGGTCTTTGCTCCAATAGAGATAGAATTGCCTCCGGTCATAGCTTTTGCCTCTTATTTTACTGCGAATGAACGGACATTGCAGCAAGGCCGCAACGGAATTAAGCTAATCGGCAAGAGGCTTGCCTCTTCCGGAAAACGGCAAAATTGCCGGACACCGGAATCTGACCCGGCCGGTTTCTCAAAAAACCGGCGAATCGCCATACGCCGCTTCAATCGTTTGCCGCCGGGGGGCACGGGTCGGATCAATCCGTGTTTTTACGTGTTTGCGAAAGCAGAGGATCGGGATGGAAGAACAGGATCGGCTGTGCAACGCCCAGGGAATGCAATTGTGCAGGCTGCGGGATGAAGCGGCGCGACCATGGTCATACGCGGCTGTGGCTCTCGCGTCGTTTGTTCTGATCGCCGCCGCCACGATTCCGACACCCTTGTATCAGCTTTATCAGGTCAAGTTTCATTTCTCGGAATTCATGCTGACCATGATCTTCGGCATTTATGCTTTCGGCGTCATCCCGTCGCTGCTGGTCTTCGGCCCGCTGGGCGATGCGATTTGCCGCCGCCGCGTCCTGCTGATCGCGATTGGCACGGCCGGAGCAGGCATTTTGCTCCTGTCGCTGGCTCAGGGGGTGATCTGGCTTTTGGCCGGAAGGCTGCTCGTGGGAATGGCCGTCGGCGCAACGCAGGGCAACGCAAGCGCCGCCCTCGTGGAGATGCAGCCCACGGGAGACCGCCGACGCGCCGGGATCATGATGGCCGTCTGCACGGCGGGCGGCGCGGCGTCCGGCACGCTCTTAAGCGGCATCATCGCCCAGTATCTGCCCGATCCCTTTCTGCTCGTTTATCTTGTGGAGCTCGGCCTGCTGGTGCTGGCGTTTATGCTGGTGGCCGGCATTAAAGAGGCGGCAAGACCCATCCTGTCACTGGTCAGCTTTCACCGCCCGCGCGTGTCGCGGAAGATCGTTGCCGGGTTTCTGGCGGCTTCTCTGGCCGGGGGGCTCGGCTGGTCGATTGCGGGTCTGTTCATGGCGCTGATCCCGAGTTACATTTCCAATCTGCTGCACATTAAAAATGTGGCGGCGGGAGGCATTCTGGCGGCGGTCATGCTGGGAGCGAGCGTCAGCATTCAGCTGGTCCTGGTTCAGGTATCCAATTTTCGTCTGTTGATGTCCGGTCTTGCCGGGGCCATCGTCGGTCTTACCGCGATCGTGGCCGCTTGGCATTTTTCATCACTCATCATCATGGTCGCCGGTTCCATCATCTCCGGCGCGGCGATGGGCATGGCCTACC
>SBEK01000325.1 GCA_009668925.1 Deltaproteobacteria bacterium | reverse complement strand
GACTATTGGCATCGGACTTCCCCTTATAATAATCCCCTGTAAACAGATATCCCGCCCCCAACATATACGTAAGGTTGTTGGTGATTTTATATGCGGCTATCAAATCCAGTTCATAGCCGTAATCGTTTTTCAGATAGCCTGACGGTTTTTTATCGGCATTGGTGTAAGAGACCGACGCCGTGATATCGAGGGCGTCAATCGGCCGCAGACCAGCCTTGGCCTGGAAGAACCAGCTATTGGACATGGACGTATCCTGAGCGGCGCCATCATACCCGGTGAGCACTCCCGCCCAATTGGTGCGCTCGTAATTCCACATGATCAGGCAAGGGCTCCAATCACGTCCTCCGTTAAGAATCCCGCCTTCATTTTTATCCGTTGTGCCGGGATCATTTCCGGAAACATAGGCGATGGTTCCGCCAAAGTACAGCTTTCCGAAATCCGCGGTTGCCTCCACCCAGCCTGACCAGTTTTCCAGTTTAACGTCCGGAGCCCCCACTTCCGATTTGTCGTAACCCGTGAGGTAGTTGATCTCCGTCTGCAGAGATACGGGGCCGATTTTGGCGATTGCATAGGGCGTCAAAACAAAATAGGTTCTTTTGTAGTTATCCGTTGGAGGGCGGGTATTGGCGTAGTCGTAATAATTGACTTGAAAACCCGCCCTGCCTTGCTTCCAGCTGTAACCGATCTCTGCGCCATACTTGTCATTGTCCTGGTCGGTTGTCGCAACAGATGGATTAACCGCCGTGCGGCCCGCTTCCTTAACCTTTGTGTATGCGGCATTGAGCGTTACCGGGCCCGAGATGTAAGAATACTTGATCCGCCCGGCAGGCGCGTAACTGTTGCCGAAGATGGTTCCCGTGGCGCCGTCATTCATATAACCGACGTCAAATACGCCGATCGGTGATTTATAATTGATGTACGCCCAGTCAAAAGCGATGTTTTCGTTTTCCGCACGCGTTCCGGCTGAATCGGCGGCCGGCGTGGCCCCGGCAGTGCTTCTGGCCGCTCCCCAAACTCTTTCCAGGGCGTCAAACCGCGTGATTAACGTCAGTCCGGACGTGACGACAAAATCCGTTCGAACCCTTAATCGTTGATAATAAAAAGCGGTGCTCGGACCAGGCGTGTAAACATTATTCTTCGAGTCCGTCCAGGTGCTCTTATTCAACGTCGTCTTATCCAGATACAAACCCGCCGCGTAAAACTCGCCGCTGAATTTCACATCCAGGGCAAAAACCGTCGTACTTGCGGCCGTGATCAATCCCAGCGCAAGCAATGCTAGCCAACCTTTCTTCATTTTCTTCTCCTGTCTTTATTTTTTTGCCTGTTGCCAGGCTCATTCAAAAAAACTGTTCTAAATAAAATATTCGGCGACGATTTCCTTTTCTCTGAGCAAATCATTCACCTGCCGGACGGCTTCATCCGTGGCTGCATCCGCCGGAATCACGAGATCGACATGGAAGCTCGAAAAAATATTATCGCCGACACAAACCACCAGAATTTCGGCGGGCGTATTGAGCGCTTTCAGGAGCTCCAGATCGTAGTCATCAATGCCGGAAAGAGCCGTGATGAAAATCTGCCCGGCATCGGTCAGAATCCTGGCCAGTTCACCCAGCCTGCTTACGGCATCGT
>SBEK01000137.1 GCA_009668925.1 Deltaproteobacteria bacterium | reverse complement strand
TTGTTCCTCCCAGCGCCGCCTTGCTTCCCGGCCCGCGCATCCCCGAACCGATTGGCCGTCGAGATGTAATACATAAGCCCAGGGGTCCAGCGCCAGCGTGCGCTCGATCACCCGGCGGGCCTTCGAAAGCGATGCGTGCCGCGAAGACCCGTCATCGGCCAGGCGCAAATCCAGCGGCAAGTGAACAGTATACGTCAGGTCGTGGTCCGCGGCAATAGCCGCCAGTTCGCTGATCTGTTCTTTTCGGGGCAGGTTGTTCGAGCCGTCGTCCACTTCGAAAAGCACAATTTCCACATCCTGCACCTGGCCGGCCAGATAACGAACGTTGGGGATGATGTCATCGGGAATGATGTAAGACGTTGTCCCGAGTCGGAAAGGATAGCCGTTCATTTTAGCCCCGCGATGAGGCCCAGCAAAACGGCCGTTTCCGTCACTTCGACGAGCATTCCGAAAACATCGCCGGTCACCCCGCCGATGCGGACGCAAGCCAGGCCGAGAACAGCTGCCGCCGCGACCGCGGCAGCAAGCAGTGCAATGAATCCGGGAACACCCAGCAAAAAAGCAACCGCGAGCGGTAAAATTGCGGTGATGAAAACGGCGCTTCGCCTGAGGCCTTTGGCAAAATCAGCTCCCATGCCGCCGGGATTGGCGGCCGGCAGCAATCCCGCGGGAAGGATGAACCAGCGGCCGGCGGTCGCGGCCAGGATAATGCCCGGACCGGATGCCGGAGCGAGCGCGCTCAAGGCAGCGGCCTTGGTCAGGAGCACGAGGACGATCCCGATCCCGCCAAAGGTCCCCAGATGCGGGTCTTTCATGATTTCCAGCCGACGCTCGCGCGTGGCTGATCCCATTAAGCCGTCGCAACAGTCGGCCAATCCGTCAAGATGCAGCCCACCGGTGAGACCGACCCACACCAAAAGGCTGAGCACGCCTGCAACTACCGGCGGGAAGAATTGACTAAGCGCGATCCAGGCAAGCCAGACAAGTCCGCCGATGACGATGCCCACCAACGGATACCAACTCCCCGCGCGACCGCTGTCACCGGGACGCCATTCTTCCGGCATCCCGAAGGGCAGCGTCGAAAGCAACCCAAAGGCTGTGCGCAAACCTCGCATAGCGTTGTGTCTCCTGTACAACCGTTCTCCCTGCCGGCGCTCGTCCGTTCGGGCCGGAAAGCCCCAATGGCGTTTGGGGAAACCTGAACCCCGAGAAATCACCCTTCCTGATCACTCACCCCGGCTTCGGAAAATGTCGCCATTTCACGCAGGATGCGTGCCGCGGCTTCAATCAGATGAAAAGCCAGTACGGCGCCCGTTCCTTCCCCGAGGCGCAGGTCCAGGTCCAGAAGCGGCGAGAGGCCCAGATGCCTGTGCATCGCCCGGTGACCGATTTCGACGGATTGGTGCGCGCAAAACAAATAATGGATGACATCCGGCGTTAGGCCGACTGCGATCATGGCCGCCGCCGTGGAAATGAACCCATCCACTGCCACCGGGATGCGGCGCGCCGCCGCCGCAATCATCACACCGGCGAGCCCCGCAATTTCCAATCCGCCGACCTTGCAGAGCACATCAAATGCATTTTCCGGATCGGGCCGGTTTAGCGCAATAGCCTGTTCGATCACCTGAATCTTATGCGCCAGACCGGCATCGTCAACCCCCGTGCCGCGCCCGGTGACCGAGGCCACCGGCTGCCCGGTCATGACGGCAACAATGGCTGATGACGGCGTCGTGTTCCCTATGCCCATATCACCTGTGGCAATTAAATCAATCCCTGTTTCGGCGACTTCGCTCAGCACTTCCATTCCGCAGATAAGCGCCTGTTCGGCTTCGGCGCGGGTCATCGCCGGACCTTTGGCCATATTGGCCGTCCCGCGCGCCACTTTGCGGTGTTTGAGACCGGCCAGGGCCGGATCGAAATCCGCGGCAACGCCGACATCGACAATCGCGACGCGTGCTCCGGCCTGCCGCGCCAGTACATTGATCGCAGCGCCGCCGGAAAGGAAGTTCAGCACCATCTGCTTCGTCACTTCCGCCGGAAAGGCACTGACGCCTTCCCGGGCCACCCCGTGATCCGCGGCCATAACAATCACCGCTTTGCGCGTGACATCGGGCAACGGATCGGCCTTCATGCCGGCCAGCCGGATGGAAATATCTTCCAGCCGGCCCAGGCTTCCCTGCGGCTTTGTCAAATTGTCGTGTCTGGCTCGGGCCTGCTGCGCCGCGGCAATATCAATCGGGGGAATTTTTGGATAATTCATCGTTTTTCAAACCTTCTTCATGGGTGGAATCAGGCAGGCAGTCTTCCTGCACTAATGATTTACGTCCTTTGCGATTTCCGAATGGAAAATGCGCGCCATGATTTCCACGGCATCGAAAATACGGGGCGATGCCCTGTTAATCAAATCGGCGTCTATCGGATAAATTTGCTTGTTTTTGACCGCCGGCACGTCTCCAAATTTCCCCCAGAATCTCGTGACGGCCGCAAATGTCTTGTCATTAACCATCGGCGCGAAAATAATGATATCCGGGGACGCCCCGATGATGCCCTCCGCGCTGTAACGCGGATACTTGGCCAGATCGCGTCCGGCAACGTTTATTCCTCCCGCCTGTTCAATCACTTCGTTGATCAGCGTGCCGCGGCCGGCCGTCACCATGGGCGAAAGGCCCAGCTGGAAAAAGACGCGGGGCTTCTTTTGGTCGCGGACCTGCCGCGTGATCTGATTCAGGCGCTTTTGAAGATTTTCGGCCAATTCCCGGGCGCGCCGTCGCCGGCCGGTTATTTCGCCGATATGCAAGATGCTTTTCAAAACGCCCTGCGTATTCACGGGATCGGTCACATAGACGGGCAAGCCGAGCCTTTCCAGTTGTTCGATTGTTTCTTTTCTGTTGCCGTCGGCCGTCGCCAGAATTAAATCGGGCCGAAGCGATACAATCTTTTCCACGGAGGGATTCGTGAAACCGCCGACGCGTGCTTTCCTGCGCGCCGCCGCCGGCCAGTCGCAGTAAGTCGTCACGCCTGATATTTTGTCGTCAAGACCGAGGGCGTACAGGGTTTCCGTAATACCGGGCGCAAGGGAAATGATTCTTTGCGGCGCCGGATCAATCGTCACCAGGCGTCCTGTTTCATCCGTTACCGTGCGGGCCCAGGCCAGGCCGGCGCCACTCATCACGAAGGATACCATGACCATAACGATCAGCGCTTTATTCTTCAGGCAGGCCCATTCAAAACTCAAAGGACACCCCTCCCTTAAAGGTCCGCCCCGGCATGGGGTAGTAGAAATTCGGCATTCCGTATTGTTCATAATCAAGACCGAAGGATGAATACTGCGTATCCGTAAGGTTGTCGACGCCGGCAAATACGGCCAGATTCAACCTGCCGACTTTCGGTTTGTAGTAGGCGTAAAAATTAAGCAGCGTATAGGATTCCAGCTTTCCCGCATTGTTGTCATTGTCTCCGGATAAATACGCATCGCCCACGTGGCGGATCTCGGGCTTAAGTGTAATATCATAAGGCAGGTAGATTTCCAGCCCGGCATTCACGATGCGATTGGGCACCATCGGCATCTCCTTGCCGCTGAATGGTCCGGCCTCGAACGTTGCTTTGTGATAGGTCAGATTGCCGTACACTTTCAGATATTTCTGCCAAAGATAGGAGATGGAAATTTCCGCGCCGTCATGCCGGCTTTTCCCGACGTTGCGGTTTTCGCCCTGGTACAGGATCGGATCAACCAGAACAAATTCAATCTCGTCTTCCATGTCGATGCGGTACAGCGTGAGCCCGATCTTGAAGTTGTCCAGGGGATAAAACTCCGTGCCGACTTCCACGCTTTTTCCCTTTTCTTTTTCCAGGGTCAGAAGGAAAGGGGTTGCGCTGGGGAAACCGTTGAAGGACGCCACTTCGTCGAGAAACGGGATGCGGTAAACCGTGGCATAGCGGGCAAAGACCTTCGATTTCTTCCCCCACAGCCAGGTCAGCCCGGCTTCGTAGGCCTCGGCATTGTATATTTTTTCATCGTTGAAGTTGCCGGCCGGCGACGCAAAAGCCGCATTGGACCCGGCAATGGACGTCCGCTCGAAGCGGTATCCGGCACAGAGGATCAGGTTCTTCAATATGCTGAATTCATCCCGGATGTAATATCCCAGACTTGCCCGCGTAAAATCCGCCGTGCTCATCTTGGCGGTTCTTTCCCTGTCGCTCCAAAATTCCTTCCTGTAGGGTTCGTTGTAATAATCCAGACCGATGATGACCTTGTTGTGAAATCCCCCGATGCTTTTTTCCAGAATATACTTCGGCGTGATTCCGTAAGTGTCCGACCGGGTGTCCGAAAAATTAAAGAATACCCACGACGGCATATTGCTTTGCACATCTTTCCGGCCATACAGGAAATTCATTTCCATCCGTCCGAAGGAGCCCCAGAAGGACTTCAACCCGAGATTGACGTTGGCGTATGTATCACGGCCGTCGTTATTGTCATTGGCATTCATAAAGAAATCCGGCATGGCCGGCTGATATTGCCGCCGGTCCTGCCGCATCTGCTCTTTGGTCAGGGCTCCGGGCAGCTGATAATCGACCCGGTTCATGGAAATGCCCAGGTTGAGGTTCAGCAAATCATGAGCCGCATATCCCAGGTCGACTCCGGCTCCCTGGGCCGCATACTTCGAGCGATCGCGATAGCCGAAGCTGAAATTATTTTCACCGGTAAGCGCATAGGTCCACTGACCGGCCGCGCCGCTGACGCCGGCCCGTTCACTGTGCAGGCCGTAGCTTCCCGCCAGGACGGCGGCATTAAAAACCGGCCGGCCCTTTCCCTTTTTGGTCACGATATTGATCACACCGCCTATCGCCGCGTCTCCGTAAAGGACGCTGCCCGGACCGCGGACAATTTCGATGTGATCGATGCTGCCGACCGACAGCGAAAGCCAGTTGATGGAAGCCATATCGGTCCGGTTCAGCCGCCGCCCGTCGAGCATGACCAGCGTCTTGCCGAAGGGGTTGTCGCCGCCGAAACCTCTCAGGTCGATTGCGGCCTGTGACGCATTGCCGCTGTAAGTGCGAAACTGGATACCCTCCAGCTTTTCGAGCACGTCGACGACGGTCGTCGCGCCGGATTTTTCAATATCCTCGGCGGTAATCACCGTGACCTGGGCGGGTGTTTTACGCGTTTCCTGCGCATCGCGCGTCGCCGTCACAACGACCTCGCCCATTATGACAGGTTCATCCTCTTTCGAGGTTTGCGCAAACGCTTGGAAAGCGAAAAAAACGGAAAGAAACAGAACAACTGACAGAAAAAACTTCATGGATTTTTTCCTCTCCCCCTCGGGATTAAAAAAAGTAAGTTGAACTGTCCATAAAGTCTCCTGGCTTGCGGCGACCTAGTCTCCACGCCTTCCCGACATCAAGGTCAGTGGCTTTGTGTGGATTTCGTTCCGCTTACAGTTGCGGGGCAGCGCCGGATTTAAACCGGCTTCCTTTATTGAACAATCTGGCCAATTCGCCCGCCCGGAATCAACGCTGCTGCCGGCTCAGGCAAATTGCTTCTCATGAGGAAGTGAACAGGGTGACGCGGGGTGATCCGTCGTAGGGATTGGGATCGATCCCGACCTCAACGTCGTAAACCTCCCTGATGTTTTTTGCGGTAAGGACGTCCGCGGGAGTTCCTATAGCATATTTTTTCCCGTTGTAAAGCAGAAGAATCTGATCCGCGTTTTGCGAGGCCAGGTTGACGTCATGGGTTACAAAGATAACCGTCAGATGCCGGCCGCGGTTGAGCTCACCAAGCAGGGACAAAAACCGCGCCTGATGTTTCAGATCGAGGAAAACCGTGCTTTCATCCAGAAGCAGAATTTTCGGCTCCTGCGCCAGAGCGCGGGCGATCAACACCCGCTGCCGCTCCCCCGCGGAGAGTTCATTGAAGCGGCGATGGGCCAAGGAAAGGCAGTCCGTCATGGCCATCGCGTCCTCGACAATCCGGTAATCCTTCTTATCTTCAAACGCCAGGGAACGCAGATAGGGAAAACGCCCCATCAGGACAATTTCTTCGGCGAAAAAAGGGAAGGCGGCCTCGGTCTCCTGAGGAACAATCGCCACGGTTCGGGCGATTTCCTGATGCGGCCACCGGCGCGTGTCCCGGCCGTCGATCAGCATCCGCCCCGAATTCGGGAAAAGTGTGGCATTGAGGATCTTGAGCAGCGTGGTTTTGCCGGAGCCATTGGGCCCGATCACGGCAATCATCTGCGGCTGGTCGAGGGCAAACGAGACATCGTCCAGCACGGTTTTATCCCCATAGCGAAAAGAAATATTCTGCGCGCAAATGATCGACATTACCCGCGGCCCTTTCTTCTCATCAAAAAAATAAAATAGGGTGCGCCGCAAAGCGCGGTGATCACGCCGACCGGCAGTTCCGAGGGGGCCAGCAATATCCTGGCGAGCGTATCGGCAACGACCATGAACGAAGCGCCGAAGAGCGCCGCCGCCGGCAAAAGCAGCCGATGATCGGAGCCGAAAACCAGGCGCATCATATGCGGCACCATGATCCCGACAAAGCCGATGATGCCGGCAAGCGAGACGGCAACCGCCGTAGCAAGCGATGTGACGATCAACAGAAGGTACTTCGTCCGCCGGACATCCACACCCAGCTGCGCCGCGGTTTCTTCGCTCTGGATCATCAGGTTCAGTTTGCGCGCCTGAGCGTAAAGGACGACAAAGCAGACGAAAAGACAGATCGCCGCAACGGCAATTTCTTTCCCGGAGGCGCCGGACAGGTCGCCCATCAGCCAGAAGCTGATGCTATGCAGTTCCATGCTGTTGACAACGGATAGAGCAAAAAGGATGGCCGCGGAAAAAAAGGAATTCACCACCACGCCGGCCAGAAGGAGCGAGTTATCCAGCAGGAGTCCCCGCGACCCGCCGGCCACGATGAATACCAGAAAAACCGTCACGAGCGCACCGCAAAAGGCCAGAAACGGGATCCCCAGATAGAAGGAACCGGCGCCCAGAACAATGCCGATAATCGCGCCCAGCGCGGACCCGCCGGAAATGCCCAGCACATAAGGATCGGCGAGCGGATTGCGCAGGAGCGCCTGAAAGACGACACCGCCCAAAGACAGGGACGCCCCGACGATTCCGGCAAAGAGAATGCGCGGCAGGCGCACGGAAAACAGGATCACCTCTCTTTGGGAGGACACGGGTGCGCTGCCGAAGAGCGCATCGGCCACAGCCCCGGCGACATCGGCTGGAGCAATAGGAATTGCACCGAGGCCCAGCGCGGCCAGGCCCAGCAGCACAAATAGCAGGAGCAAGAGTGTGCTGATTCGTAATACACGGGATGCGGTGACCCGACGGTAAATAAGCTTTCTCCTCCGTGTTCAACAGGGTGATTCTCAGGATTTGCGATACGCTTTACAAAGTATTAAATCAAGTGAATTTTGGATCATAAATAGGCAATACCTCGAAATTGGGGCGTATGTCGTTTTCGAAGGCCATCACAATATCCCCTGAATCCCCGGACACTGGGCTGAACGTTTGGAAAACCCATAATTCAATAAGTTAAGAGCATCCATTTATGCGCCCGGCGATGTCCGAGAATGCTTTTTGAGGGACATGGCCGCCAATCTATTGCGCCGCTTTCCAGGTCTTAGCGCATTTGCCGCAGACGATATCGCAGCGGATGTCATCCTGTTGGAAGTCTGTGTCGAAGATGATGATTTCCTTACCGCTGTTTACGCACCGCCAAATCATGGAGGTGTGGGTATACGGTGCTGATGATTTCCCCCAGTCCCGGATAATTTTAGTGCACATATAGATCGTTATGTCTTGATCGGACGTCAATTCACAGACAATCTTTACCAGGTTGCCGTCTGCTGCATCCGTTTTACAGAATTTCTGTCCGGACTTTGGCAAAGACGGCGGAGGAGTACAGAGCCTGTTTTGAAATGCAAAAACTGCTGAAGCAAAAAAACAGAATAACGAGGCAATGATGACGGAAGTCAAAAGACCCTTGATTTTCAATTTCACGACGCTATCCTCCTGAAATCGTGCTTTATGGATCAACAATCATTATCGTTAAATGGCAAGATCTTTTTTTGCGCCGATATATTTTATCACTCCTGCGGAAGGCACGTTTACCTGAAAAATGATTCCAACCAGGAAAGATCGGGAGCATATCACGGGAAAAAGCATGTCAAAATATGAACGGCCTAATCGAAAGATACGGCCGAACTTGGACAAAAACTAATACTATTTTCGTTACTTTAACCGCGGGGGATCCCGGATTGAATCGTCAGAGCAACTATGGTAGAAAATATAAGATAATTGATATTCTTTCTTGCGCGCGATCGTGTTTTCATCAGTTTCAGTGTTGCAGACAAACTTGAACATGACCCAACAAACCACCCGTCAGCAGGCCGCTTCTTGAAGACCATGAAACATCGCCACACCAGAACTATTCTAAGTTGCACGTCTTTTCTGGGATCGTTGCTTTTGTTTTGTCTGGAGCCGTACATCGGGCGTAAGCTTACACCGTTTTTCGGCGGATCCGCTCATGTCTGGCTGGTCTGCCTTGCCGCTTATCAATTGCTGATTCTTGCCGGCTATTGTTACGCACATCTCGCGTCAACAAAAACGGATCGTCTGCATCTTTTCCTGCTCGCCATGCCTCTCATCGTCCTGACGGTCGGGATGCTGATGACTTTCCCGATACCCCGTCATTCTCTGCCATGGACCATATTTTTCGTCTCGGGACTTGCCTTGCCTTTCGTTTTGCTGGCGTCGACAACCGTTATTCTTCAGAAATGGCTTAGGGACTCCGGGGAGCCGTATGCCCTCTACAGCGCGTCCAACGCAGGTGCTCTGATGGCGCTGATCGGTTATCCTCTCTTCATTGAACCACTGGCAGGTTTGAGATATCAGGGCATCCTGTGGATAACAGGTTATGTTGTATATGTCCTGATGGCTTTCCTTTCATTCTATATTTCGCGTCCGTCAGGATCGGAAAATGCCCTTGCCGCGAAGCCAATTGATGCCGGGAAGGCGGCAAATAATCCATCCATGAGTAGATTTCTCTATTGGACGCTCTTGGGCGGCTCCGCGTCGGCTTTGCTGGTGACAGTCACAAACATAACAACCTCGGAAGTTGGATCGTTTCCGCTTGTCTGGATGGCGCCGCTTGCGCTTTACCTGATCAGCTTCATTGTTGCCTTCCGCCCGGCGTGCAAAGCGGCATCTGTGTTCAGTCATTTCTGGCCGGAAACACTGCTTCTGGGTGTTGTCCTTTTTCTGATTGGGTCGGGTCGCGTGTGGGTTCATCCCGGGCATTGGATTGTTTTTTTTGCCGTCTGTGTGATGCTCCACCGTGTTCTGTATGAACAGCGTCCGCATCCAAACTATCTTTCCGTTTTTTACGTTGGACTCGCGCTGGGTGGAGCAACGGGTGGCATGATCGCCAGTCTGGTGGTGCCGCTTATCTTCCCGGGTTTTTGGGAATATCCCCTTTTGACGATCATCGTGTCGCTATTATTTATCCACCGCTATGGCACACAAACGGTGTCGTTTTGGCGGTGTTCGTCGCGCTGGGTTTGCATGATACGCTTTCTCCCGGTATTGTTCTTGACCGGATTGGCCATCACCATGATCATCAACACAGGTGTCGAAGACACCAGGAGCAAGCGACGTAATTATTACGGTGTCAGCCGGGTCGTTGATGCGACTGTCGCCGGCAAACACGGGGAAATTGTCCGCAGCCTCATTTCCGGGGCAACCGTTCATGGCGTCCAGTTTCTTGATGAACGCAAGAAAAGAATCCCGACACTTTACTACCACCCCGAAAGCGGTCTGGCTGATATCTTTAAAATCATACCGTCTCCGGCGCGCATCGCAGCTATAGGTCTCGGCATTGGCACTGTCGGAGCTTACACCCGTCCGGCTGATCAGCTGAATATTTATGAACTCAATCCTCAGGTCTCCGCTCTAGCCAGCCGGTGGTTTACCTATCTTGATTTCGCCCCCGCCAGGCCCCGTGTAATAATCGGCGACGGCCGGTTAGCCCTGCAAAACCAAGATATTTTCTACGACTTCATTTTTGTGGACGCATTCACCGGTGAAGGAATACCATCACACCTGCTGACCCGCGAAGCCATCGAAATCTATCTGCACAGGCTCAAAGAACACGGCGTTATTCTTTTTCATGTTACCAACCGTTATTACGATCTCCGTCCCGTTCTCCAGGTTACGGCGAAAAGTCTGAAATTGCATGTTGCAACGAAAAGTACTGAAACGACGCTCGGCGAAGCTACCAGACCCGTCCGTGCCGACTACCTTGTATTGACTTCAGACAGCCGGATATCGCAACGCCTTACCGACCTCGGCTGGATCAACGCGGATCGGATGGATAATACGATCAACTGCCGCGTCTGGACGGATGACTATATTAACATGCTTGTCCCTCTGGCAGCAAAATGGAGTCTGTTTTCGCAAAAATAATTGTCCATTTCGGCGCTGGAGACGATAACCCAATGGCAAGTTTTTGGCGATGACCTTATAATTTGGCAGCGCCACACACGAGAATTAATTAATAAAATAGTTTAATATTAAACCCTTAGGGAAAAGCAGGCCCGCACCCCGAGACAGCAAAACCTCCGGAGACGCTGAAGCAGCCCTTCTGGCCGTGGGTCAGTTAAATGACCCACGGCCCTGCTTGACAAAAGCCATTGG
>SBEK01000324.1 GCA_009668925.1 Deltaproteobacteria bacterium | reverse complement strand
ATCGGTTTGTTTGATTCCTTTGGCAATGTTTTCCGCCAGCATCCGGGTTCCATCCCACATGGTATCGTAAATAATGGTGATCTGGTTTTCCCGGTAGTCCGCCGCCCACTGCAGGTATTTCTGCGCGATCTGCAATGGATTGTCCCGCCAGACAACCCCATGGCTGGGGCAAATGGCATTCACCGGAAGATTCAGCGCAATGACCTCATTAATTTTCTTCGTCACCAGCGGCGAAAACGGCGTGAGAATGTTGGCGTAATATTTGGTCGCCTCCTCGAAGAGTTCGGATTGCGAAACGAGATCGTTGAACATCCGTTCGCTCGCGATATGCTGGCCGAACGCATCATTGGAGAACAGGATCGCATCCCCCGTGAGATACTCCATCATTGAATCCGGCCAATGCAACATCATGGCTTCGACAAAAATCAGTTCTTTTTTGCCGAGGGAAAGTCTATCGCCGGTCTTCACCACCTGAAAATTCCAGTCCTTGTGATAATGGCCTTTGAGTGATTTAACACCGTTGGCCGTGCAGTAAACGGGTTTGTCCGGAATACGGCTCATCAGTTCCGGAAGCGCTCCCGAATGGTCCATTTCCGCATGATTGGCGATCACGTAATCGATTCTGTTCAGATCGATTTCTCCAGCCAGATTATCGACAAACTCATTGGCAAAGGGCCGCCAGACCGTATCGATAATCGCGATTTTTTCATCCTTCACGAGATAGGCGTTATACGATGATCCGCGGTGCGCGGAATATTCCTCCCCGTGGAATTTGCGCAGCTCCCAGTCCACCTTGCCTACCCAATGGACGGCGGAAGTAATCTCAAATTTCATCCTGGGTCCTCCTTTCAGTGTTCGTGCCTGCTTTTACCCGGTGCAGCCTTTGAGGGAGGCTTGGCGGCCTGTCCGTGTTCGTCATGTGCACCTCCACCTGTGGCAACCTGATGCAGTTTCTCTACATAATGCGTATACTCCACGTAGGCCTCTACAAACGCCCTGCCCTGCTCCACGCTCTCGTCCTTGTGTTTGTATGCGGCCTGGGTCCGTTCGAAGCGCTTTTTGATCCCGGCCGATGCCGCATCGGTCACTTCCTTCACCAAAACGTCGGGTGAACCGCTCTCCAGAGATTTATCCGCTTCAATGATGACCGGTTCGACTTCGCCTGCCGGTTTGAGCCCGGTAAACGGGGCGCCTTCGCCGGCGCGATGAATCCTTACGAGGGTTTCGAAAAACTGATGTTCCGCCACTTTTTCATTTTTCTTCCCGCGGGCGCCAAGCGCCCTGACAAAGCCCGCGCGAACCGCTTTTTCGTCCTTCTGTTTTACCCACTTTAAAACGGGAGTTACATCTTTGGCCGCAAGCGCCTTCCTGGCATCGCCGATGACGGGTCCATCGAGCGTATCGCAATGAGCGGCGGCCCGACCCGATATCCCGCAAATGAGCGCCGCTGAGATGAATATGGCTAAAACCGTCTGTGCTAAAAACATTTTCTTTTTCATGGTCCCTCCTCCATCAGAATTTATAACCTTTGACGAATACCCCATCGCCTTTCCATACTTTCATATTGACGCTGATCCATGGAATCTCTGCCCGCAGTCGTCTTATTTGATCATGACCAGCAGCATTTTGTATCGGGTCAGGGCTTTAAGGG
>SBEK01000323.1 GCA_009668925.1 Deltaproteobacteria bacterium | reverse complement strand
TTTATTGCGCGACTCTCCGCCCACCCGCATGCCGCCGGGATGGACGCCGGAATGTCCCGTCGGGGATGTTCCGTGCGTGCCGATCCAATGATTTCCGCCGTGATGTGCTTCCGTCTGCTCCTTGAGGCGTTTTAGAAAGTGGGCGACGAGTTCATCCGGCGTCATCTGTTTGATCTCTTCTTCCGAAAGCCCCAGCGCGGCAGCCATGCCTTCCGGATCTTTGAGCCACTCCGAGAGCATCGCTTTTACCAGATCCGACAGTTCTTCGTCCGTGGGTTCCACCGCGGCCATGCCGCGAAAGGCCACGGCAAACACCTGGTCGTACGTGTCAAAATAGCGTTCGCTTTTCACGAGCAGGCTGCGCGTCACGCTGTAGAAATCTTCGAGTGATGTAATCAAGCCCATGCCCAGCGCTTTCTGCAGGCGCAAAAATGACGTGGGCGTTACGGGGATACCCTTGTCACGCAGTGTATAGAAAAAATTTACAAACATTTTTCTTCACTTATTGGTGTGCGGCCAGGTAAAGGTCGGTGCTTTTCTTAAACAGTACGCCCAAAAAAGGCACATTGCTTGACTTCAGACTTTTAATATTGAAATCCGGATCAGCCTGCAGGGCGCGCATCCAGTTAATCAGTTCCCGGGTGGCCGGCTTCTTTTCCACACCGCGCACTTCCCGGAGACGGTAGAATGTATCCATACAGGCGGATGTCAAATCCTTGTTCAAATCCGGAAAATGCACGCTGATGATCCTGCGCATCATATCGTGATCGGGGAAAGCGATGTGATGGAAATTGCAGCGTCCCAGGAATGGATCGGAAAGATCTTTCTTGGCGTTGGACGTGATAATAATGACCGGCCGGTTCTTGGCTTTTACGGTCCGGTCGATCTCCATGATATCAAACTGCATCTGATCGAGAATATCGAGCATGTCATCCTGAAAGTCGGTATCGGCCTTGTCGATTTCATCAATCAGCAGTACAACCTTCCTGTCGGCTGCGAAGGCCTGGCCGATTTTACCCATCTTGATATACTCTTCAATATTGCTCACGTCGCGTCCGGAATCCGCAAAACGGCTGTCGTTGAGACGCGTGAGCGTGTCGTACTGGTATAAGGCATCGATCAATTTCATGCTGGATTTCACATTCAACACAATCAACGGCATCCGCAAGCTCTCGGCAATCGCATGCGCCAGCATGGTTTTTCCGGTTCCCGGCTCGCCCTTGAGCAGGAGCGGCATTTCCAGCGCCATCGAAATGTTCACTATTTTGGCCAGTTCCTCATCCAGAACATAACGCGATGCCCCGCTGAATTTTGCAGGGCGGTTTTCGGACATCATCATTCATTAACTCCTTCAATATTTTATATGCGGGCGACACTCCCCTTCAATGTTATACTGAAGGGCATCGACAAAGCGAAGCTCGCCACGACTTTTCGCATCCCGGCTCGTTCATAACACGTTTTGAAGCAAAACTTAACGCTGAATATTCTTTTATGTTCCCGAATCATTTCCTTGTCCTTGCGGGCGGACAGGGACAAGGACGGCGGTCTCAGTCGGATAAGTACAAAGCTCTGCTGCGAAAATTATCGCGACGACCCTTGCCGGGACAGCTAGAAGCCGACCAAGGGGAGTTGGCCGGCTTTCTATGATACCGGCA
>SBEK01000322.1 GCA_009668925.1 Deltaproteobacteria bacterium | reverse complement strand
GTGTCGCGAAGCGTGCGCAGCATGGCTTCATTATCCGGGTTGGAGGTCAGCACACTCCAGCGCAGGGGATCGAAATTGAATTCCTCTTTTCCCTTCTTGAACTTGCCGAAAAGGCTTCGGTAGTTGCCGTTTTGCGCTTCCTTCTGTTCGTGATCCATTTCTTCGAGCATCTTCAAGAAAAGAAGATAAGAAATCTGTGTCACATAGGTAATGGGATTGGTGACATTGTTATCCCACATGACTTTGCAGAGAGATTTAAGAGTATTTTGAAGTTGTCCGTTGTCCATCAATTATCCCCGGTGTTATGCCACAAGCAGTATATTCAGTTCGTCAACCATCTTCAGTAACTGCTCCTTACCGAAGAGTTGTTCCATCCGGATCAGACCGCCCCAGAGTGAAAAAGGCGGCTGGCTGAAGAGGCGCATGGTAATCTCCTCGCCGGTCAAGACACGGGCCTTGAGCAGGCGGAGCATCTGGGCCTGGGTCGGGTTGATGCTGTTGGAGTGTTCCGAAACCCAGGCGTTGAAGGCTTTCTCAATGCGTTCCTCGCGGGTGAGGAAGCGATCTAAACCGAGAGCGACCCGAATAAAGTCGGTAAGCGAGCCGGTGGGTTGTTCAAAAGCCCGGCGCAAAGATTCCTCGTTGAAGTAGTGACGCGGTGAGTTGAGCCGGCGGGCAAGCGCTTCCCATTCCTCGTCGGTCAGTTCTTCTCCGCTGAATATTTTTTCCACAGCCGGGTCTATGCGTTTGAGCTCGACCACTTTCTTTTCCCATTCTTCGCGATAGGTTTTGCGGTCTATGGCTAGCCCTTCCGGCCCCACCAGAAGAATTTCCCGGGCGCGTATCTCATCGTCGAGCGAACCCTCGGCAATGGTGACGAACTCGCGGACGCCGCCTTCGGGATAGTTGGTTCCGGTTTGCGTTTGCTGTATATCGCCTTCCGCGATTTCGCCGGTTTTGGCCGGGCGCGAAGCGGGTGCAACACCAACTGTTTTGGGCTTATCATAGCGTTCGCCGGGATCATTGAACCGCTTTGAATTACCGACAAAATCGTAAATAATAAATTCTTCCTTGCCGATCTTCGGACAAAGGCGGCTCCCTCGTCCGCGCATCTGAGCATACTTAATGGGCGACAGTGTCGGGCGCAGCATGATGAGATTTTCGATGTTTTTCTGGTCGTAACCTGTATCGAGCATGTCAACGGATACGGCGATAAGCGGCAGCGGATCGTATTTGAATTCATCGATCACCGGCTTGGGATTGCCGTTGTTGGTGTAGCAGGTTATTTTTTTTGCAAAGCTTTGCCGAACTTCGGAAGGCGAGCGGTTGATCTGCGCTGAAATACGCAAACAATCTTCATCGGAGAGCAGTTTGTTAAACAGACGCACGAGAATTGACGCCTGTCTCTCTGATACGGCAAAAACAATCGTCTTGCGCGGCCTGACGCCGGCACGTTCTGCATCAGCGCTGTAGTACTCCGCAATGATTGTTTTTAATCTGTCTTCCGATTCCACCTCGCGCCCCCAGGCGCCGGGCTTGATCTCCTCGTCCTCCCACACAGCGCCTTCATACGTCAGCACGCTCTCGGCATGGTAAATACGATACTTGGTTAAATAGCCATCGGTGATCCCTCTTTGGATGCCGTATTCAAAGGTG
>SBEK01000136.1 GCA_009668925.1 Deltaproteobacteria bacterium | reverse complement strand
AATAATTGCTGTTTGAAGTCCCGCCTGCTTGGCGAGGCTGGCGGGTTGTGTAATGCAGGAAGGCATCCTTAGATATAATCCTTGCGGACGTTCTCTTGGGGGCGGACGCCTGAATCCAGTGCGTGGCGGCCGCATCGCGCAGCCACGGAATAAGACGTGTCCGTTTCTTTTTCGTGCCCGCCCGGAACCACGCCCGGGATTCCGCGACCCGATTCTGCCGGCAAAGGGATAGAAATGACGGCGTTCGCAGGAAAAGGCAGGCCGCGTTTAGCTTATATTCGTTTTTTATGGAGTGTTGTTTGGGTGTCAGGCAAGAACTCTCATCCATTCATTAAGTGAGGTTACTCCAGCCGTGACTTTATGGAAACCCTGGGCCTGTAA
The DNA here is from genome assembly GCA_009668925.1 of Deltaproteobacteria bacterium. Next base: position 10,628 of record SBEK01000136.1, on the reverse strand, counting down.
GGAAATGAATCCTTGTTCTTCTAATTTTTCTCTTATCTCAAAAGCCGACTTCCTTTTCATGATTAAGTCTTTGATTTCGTCCCGCATCGGCATAATCTCATATAAGGCAATCCTGCCTTTGTAACCGGTATTGCTGCATTCTTCACATCCTTCGCCCTGGGCGACGTGATGGTCGTTGATATTGAACCCATAATTCCTGAAAACATTTGATTGCAGGTCGGTGGGGATAGCTTCCATCTTGCACTTGTCGCAAATTTTTCTAATCAACCGTTGAGCGACAATAAGGTTTATGGAAGAGACGATCATATAGGGTTCGATGCCGATATTGATCAGTCGGGTAATGGTCTCGGGGGCGCTGTTGGTATGCAGAGTGCTCAATACCAGATGGCCCGTGAGCGCTGCTTTAAAGGCAATTTCCGCAGTTTCAAAATCCCTGATTTCTCCCACCATGATGATATCGGGATCCTGTCTTAAAAATGTTCTTAGGGCACGGGCAAAATTTAACCCTATCTTCGTGTTCATTTGAAATTGGTTAATTCCCTTTAAATTGTATTCAATGGGATCTTCGGCGGTTGAAATATTGAGGGCTCCGTCATTTAAGCCGTGAAGCATGGAATAAATCGTCGTTGTCTTCCCGCTTCCCGTGGGTCCGGTAATGAGGATCATCCCTTTCGATTTATACATGTTGGACATGAGGATTGTTAAATCATCGTCATTTAATCCTAATCTGTTTATATCCAATACCAGATCGGAATTATCGAGAAGACGCAGGACAATCTTTTCTCCAAAGATTCCGGGAAACGAAGAAACACGAAAATCGACAACTTTTCCATCATTGCGTATTTTAAACCGGCCGTCCTGCGGAAGACGTTTTTCGGAGATGTCCATCCCGGACATTATTTTTATGCGCGAAACGATGCCATTGGCATAACTTCTGGACGGATTCAGGACGGTGATCAGCGTGCCGTCGATCCTCAGGCGGACTCTCAATTCATTTTCATAAGGTTCTATATGGATATCGCTGGATCGCTGTTTAATGGCCTCTTTTATAATGACATTCAAAAGCTTGATAATCGGGGCGGCCGAATCTTTCAGCTCTTCGCTGCCAGCAGTGGATTCCTGCTTTTCCTCAACAAGCTCCAAATCATTATACCAATCACCATTTTGCATGTTGCCCGCGGTGTGATGATTGATCGAGTTGCCGACCTTAATGTTATAAAATTTTTCGATGGCCTGGCAAAGGTAATATTCTGCTGCAAGATGGGGAAAAATTGTATAACCGCTTATAATTTTAAGGTCATTTAACACGTGCCAGTCGTAAGGATTCATCGTGGCGGTGTAGAGCTTCCCGGACTCGGATTTAAAGGGAAGCACCTGATAACGCCTGATATACTTTTCCGGTATCGTATTCAGGACATTTTCAGCTATACTCTTGATGGAGGAGAGGTTAACAACCGGACAGTTTTTGTATTGCTGAGCCAGGAAGTGGGTGAGAACGGCTTCATCAACCAAATTGAGAGCACTGAGATTATATTGCAGACTGTTGCCGTTCTTCTTTTTTACCTTCAAAGCCTCCTGCAAATCCATTTTAGACAATTTGTTGAACTCGAACAATCGGCTGCCGATCGTTTCATTAATCAGATAACGGTCCGGTTTGTTGAGTGAAGAGCATATATTATGCAGACTCTTGGAAACAGCCAGATAGACATCGACATGATTCTCTTTCTTCAGCCAACTGATTAATGTATCCGTGGTCTTCTGAAAATTTTCCTTTATCGCGCCGAATTCATCCAAGGCTAAGGTGATATCCTGAAGACTCTCCGCGACCCTTTTTTTGATTGCATTGAATTTATTATCCATTTTTGAGGATACATCTTCAATGAAGCTTTCCATCTCGTCGCTTTTCCCGCCGGAGAGTAAATCGCTTATATATTCCTTAACTTTCTTCTCATCATCCGGAAGCAGATCTTTTTTTTGCACGTCATGGATGCCGCTTTCTTCAATCTGTAATTCCCCATCACCAGGATGATCAGCACGGTTTCTATTGTCGTCTTTCCCCACATCAGCCAAACTTGCATTGGCATGGGTTAATCGTTTTTCATCATCCATATCAAAAGCATTGATGATATGGCGTTCACCCTCCTTTGCATCTTTCGACACTTTCTTATATTTGACATCATTAAGCTGGATAGTGGAAACACCGTTGTTCTTCAGGGCTGCGGCGACATCTCCATTTTTGCTTTTAGACTGCGGCTTCTGCGTCATTGCTTTTATGAAAATCATATAATCTCTCTGGGAGAGTCCCCGATAAAAGGATATGCTTTCAATAGCCCTCTGATCGAGTTCGACGGCAAAATTGGCGGGTAAATTATTTTTGGATTCGATCGGAACATCATCGACCAATAATCTGCTGCCGTTGACGCTTAACGTTAACATGCTTTTAGTTTTCAGATGATTGACTAACGCTTGATAGGAATTATTGATGATTTCGATAGTGAGGGGATGGTCTTCCGGATATACACCGGTGCTCTTTATGGCAAGTTGAACCTGGGTAATGATATCCAAGAATAACTCTTTTTTGTTATTTCTCAGTCTCATTTTTCCTCCAACGCTCTCATCCTGCTTCTTTCTTTTTCGAAATTCTCCCAGTCGGATTCCTGCCACGAAAAAGAAAAAAGAAGGCCCTCCACTCCAGAAAGCTTGGTGGACACCATTTACACTTCAAAATGTCATACGTATTTTGGTGCCAATATACAACTCCCCGCAGAGGAAGTCAATGGTTATTATTTAATTATTTCAATAGGTTTTTTGTGCGGCTTCAAGAGCAGCGTCCATCGGGGAGGGCGCGGGCTCTCCCTGGCGTCCCGATCAGTCTCCCGGACGATGTCCCGGAGCGGCGTATCCGCCTTCAAAATACCCGGGAAATGCCGTCCCTGATCGGGCTTGAAATCCTTCATTTTTCGCGAAGTTGGCCGATTGTACACGACTGGAAGGGGTTTCTGAATATGATCCCGGCGGCCGTTCTCTTCGGGGCGGAAGCCATCCGGTGCCAGGGCGGCGTTGGGGGACCGCCCCATCAGAGCGTAATGGAATAGTACTTGTCCGTTTCTCTTTCGTGCCTGCCCAGATACAGCGCGCCGCTCCAGCCGTCGATGCAAATAAAATCGCCCGTCCGGATGGTATGATTTTCCAGCGTGGCATATCCTTCCGACTCGTAAACCTTCAATTTGCTCAAGCCCACCACACCGACTTTTCCCAGCTGCGGAATGGTCACGGCGGCATGGGATGTCGCGCCGCCTTTCGCCGTCAGGAGCCCCTCGACCTGCAAAAGGACGCCGACGTCATCCGGTACGGTATCGGGCCGCACCAGAATGAGCGATGACTTGGGTTCCGCTTTGCGAAACCGTTTGATGTCGTCTTCGGAATAAACCGCCCGGCCGCAAAGCGCGCCGCCGCTGACGCCGATGCCCGTCCCCAGAAGGGAGGCATTGAGCGAGGCCGTGTCCTTGAACCTTCTCAGGCTCTTGGTTTTGGTCTGATCCATGTCGCGCGTCTGCAGCAGATAAAGCTGTTCTTTCCGGGGTCCCTCAAAGGTAAACTCAATTTCCTGATGATTGAACCCTTTTTCGTAAATCATGATCTCGGCGATTCTGACCAGTTCGTCATAAATATCGGGAAACGTCGCTTCGAGGGAAATAGCCGTATTGCGGTGCTCGGTGATCCGCTGACGCTCCGAAATCGGAAACGTTTCGACGAGTCCCGAAACAATATCATCGCCCTGCACGCCGAAGATGAAATCGCCGTAAAGCGTCACATCCGCCGATGCGCTTTTCGGATCGCGCGTAAAAATGACGCCCGAACCGGATTTTTCGTGAAAATTGCCGAAGACCATGGCCTGGACGATTACGGCCGTTCCCCATTCGTCGGAGAGATGCATTTGGTGGCGGTAGATCTGGGCCTGCTCGGAATACCACGAATCAAAAACCTGCAGAATCGCGTGCCGGAGCTGACGCATGGGGTCGTCCGCCAGCGGAATATTGCTGTCGAGGATGCCTTTCCGGTAAGCCAGGGCGATTTGCTTCATCAGTTCCGGTGAAAACTGAATTTTTCTTTCCACGGAGTGCTTCTGTTTAAAACCGTCCATAATCGCGTCAAAAAAATCCCGGGAGAGCCCCTGGAACATGCCCCACGTCTGGAGAAACCGGCGGTAGGAATCCCAGGCCGCCCACTGAAAATCCTTTTTCCCGCCCAGATTTTCGGCAATGGCCGCATTGATGCCCACATTCAGGAAAGAGCGCATCATCCCCGGCAGCGACACGGTGGCGCCGCTGCGCACCGACAGGAGGAGCGGATTGTTGCGGTCGCCGAATTTCCGTCCGGTCTTCTTCTCCAGCGCGGCGATTTCTTTCCCGACGCGCGCCGCGAGATCCCGGAAAATGTACTTGTACCCGTAGACGGCGTCATAGCCGCGGAACACTTCCGTGGTGATGATAAAGCCCGGCGGGACCGGGAATCCGAAGGACACCAGTTTCTTGAGAAAGTAGCCTTTGTTGCCGAGCAGAATCTGGTTGTCGAGCCGGTCGTTCTTGCTGTAAATCGAGGAGACGGCGAGCTCCGGGTTGTAGTCCATCAGCAGATTGAGAATCCGCTTATTGTCCTTGAATTTGTCCAATTCCGCATTGAGCGTTTTAATGACGGCGTGGACAAAATTATCCAGCACCTGCAGCCCGAACGCGGACGAAATCATCCCCCGGATAAAATTCTCCGACTGCTGATACATCAGTTCATCCTGGCGGGGCGGCTCGCTGCGGACATCCGGGTCGTTTTTGGCGGCCCAATCCTCTCCGTAAGGCGTTGTCTGCCGGACGATGATCGGCAGATTGATGCTGTGGGCGTCGATGTAGTAGTCGCGGATTACATCCTGAATGCCTTTGGAAATGAATCGGAAAATATCGAGGTACTGATCCACCGAGAATTGTTTGATCGGGAGCGCGCTCGTGACGTACTTGACCTTGGCCACCAATCCCTCCGTGGAGATGCCTTCCAGTTCCAGCGCCCCGAGGTAAGGCCACAGATACGTATGAATTCTGATGAGGGTGCGCTTGGTGATGAATTTCAGATTCAGTGATTTGATCAGCTCCTCGAAAAGCATGCCGCCCAGAGCCTCCAGCCGAAGCGACAGCCCCAGCGCGTCGAATTTCTCCTCATGGTAGGTTCCGTACATGGACGGGATGCCGGCCGCAATATGGCGTTTGTGGTAAATGTTTTCATAAGACTGCGTCTTTTGTCCCGAAAGAATCCGCGCTTTGAGCACGGACAGGAATTTCAGGATGATCGTCAGACTGCGGTAATAGTTCTTGTCCGCCAGCGCCCTTTTCAAAGACAGGATATCCTGAGCGGCGAAGGCATTCACGGCCTCCAGATCTTTGAGCAAATCAAAATACTGCGGAAAATATTTTTTATAGATCAACTGATAAATGCGGATCATCAGCGACACCCGCTCCCGATCCACATCCGAAACATCCCTGATCTGACCGATTTCCCGCGCGATCCTGGCCTTGTCCCATTCCAGGAAGACGCGGGGAGAATTGTCCGTTGCGGGAAACAGGTAAAGGAAAGCCTGATGCATGCCGTCGAAGTACTTTCCTCTATTTTCCACCTGATGGAAGACTTCATCCGGGATATGCCTGCAGATGAAACGCTTGTCGCCCGAAAACCAGTAGCGGAAAATATCTTCGGTGAATTCGACCAGCAGGCTGTTGCTCTCCACGTGAGATTGCTTGCGGAAGTAGTCAATGAGCCGGTCGTTGCGGAACGACAGTTCGTCGACGCGCGTCGTGATGTCCCGGAGTTCTCCTTCGGCGCCGATTTCGCTGAAGTAGACGGGGAAAATGCGCAAGAGCTGCTTGATCAGGTTGTAGGCCGGCGCAATGTCCGTGTTGAGAAGCTTGGAGATGTCCCGCTGGATGAGGTCGGTGTCCCGGACAAAGATCCCGCCGATTTTCAAATTGATGATGAGAGCCGAAATGAGCCGCTTGGTCCACCGCGGCTTCATGGCGATGATTTCCAGCCAGGCACGGATGGTGCGGATATGTTCGGGATTAACCTTCACCTGCCAGTCCGCCGTAGATCCCTTGATTTCCGGGTACTCAAAGCCGTAGGCAATGAGTTCGTCGATAAAAACGTCCACCAGCGAATGGGCGTTTTGCGCAAAGACCTCCCGCGCCGCCGTTACAATGCAGTCAATGCTCGCGCCGCGAAATTCATTTTGCGACGTATTCTTTTTCAGGAAAGAGAATATCTTGCGGACAAAGCCCTGCAGATTCTCCTTTTTTTCTTCCTGAAAGACGAGCTTCAGCGAATAATTGATCTCCCGCATGGCGCTCGTATGAATATCCCGGAGCCCCGGCACGGACATGACGCCGAAGAGAAAATCCAGTTTGATCAGGTGGCGGCCCTGGTAGGCGGTCGACTTTTCCAGGGCGTCGGCAACCGACAGGTATCCGTCGATGATTTGAAAATAATCCGGCAGATCCAGAAAATCCGCCAGATGCGCTCCGGCCTTTTCACCGTCTCGCAAACGAAGCGCATCGAGATCCAGCATCAGTTTGCGGAAGCGGCGGTGACTGAGCGGCTCGACCAACTCCAGATAAGCGCCTTGGCCCGGCGGCTCCGGCGCGGTGCGCCACGCGGTGAGCCACAGCGCGGGATCGGGTCCATTGAGCCAAAAGGCGTAAGTCGCCCGGAACATCTTGTAGACCAGCGTGTCGAAAGCAGGCGTGGAAACATCCACCCCCTGGTCCCTCACCGCCCGGATAATCCGTTTCAGATAGGATGAGCATTTTTTGAAGAGCGCCGATTCGTCATCGGCAATCTCCGTTAAGGCAGTGATGAACCCGGGAAATAAAGACAGATTTCTGGTGAGAAAGTCACCGCTGTGCATGATGATCGCGTCGGCGAAGTCGAAAAGATAGTGGATGGCGCTGTCTTTGATATCGTCGGACGCCGACGATTTCAGAACATCGAAATAGATGGTGAAGAGGATCGATAGAGCGGTCAGCCCCTCCGGGTGATTGTTGTAAATGTGGAAATCACCGATCGAGATGGACTTGAGTTCTTTGAGGACAAAGTCCCAGTTGACATACGGGTGATTGAGCTCGGTGAGGAGCTCGCGGGTCTTTTTCTGAAGACCGTAATGGTCCTGGACAATCGAGAGGATCGGCGCGTATTGCTGCGGGATCTGAACATCCACCGCCGTCCTTTCCAGATTGACCTTCAGCGCTGAAGACGTCCAGAGATTGTTTTTTTCAATGGCATCGGGCTTTTTTGTCATAGTTGATAACCTTCGACGGACAGATTAAGCAGAATTTACCACGGATTTCAAGGCCGTAATCCTGCCTGACCTGATCGTCCGACAAAAGCCCGGACGCCTGCGCCGCGCTAACTCTTCTTTTTGGAGCGCCGCTCCAGAAACACGACCATCAGATGAATCATGCCGGCGCAAAAAAATGCGATGACAATCGTCAACAGATAGGTAAAAAATGCCGCCGTCCATCCTCCCATAAGATCCTCCCTATTTAGCAAGCAGGCTGCAGTAAATGCCGGCGATGATCGCCGTGGTAATCACGCCGCTGATATTGGCACCCAGCGCTTCCGGCAGAATAATCGCCGTTTTGTTCACTTTCGCGACAACCTTCTGAGCCACTTTGGCCGTCGTCGGCACGCAGCTCACGCCGGCAATACCGATCGCCGGATTATATTTACCGCCCGACAGGAAATACAGAACATAGCCGGCCAGAATACCGCCGATCCCGGAAATCAGGAGCGCCAGAATGCCCAGGAGCAGGAGCGGCAGGATTTTCGGGTCCATGATCGTATTGGCGTCGCAAAGCACGCCCAGAATCAACCCCAGAAACATTGTCGACAGATAGAGAACCGGGCCCTGCAGCAAATCAATGTATTCTTTGATCCCCGATTCACGAACCACGACGCCGAAGAACAGACTGAAGAACAGGGGCGCCGCAACCGGAAGCAGGAAGGACAGAAAGACGCAGGCGACCACGGAGAACAGCATTTTCTCGCCCGAAGTAATGTTGCGCTTCTTTTTGGGCGGCGCGGGCTTGATCGCCAGCAGCTTTTTCGGCACCATAAATTTGATCAGGTAGGGGTAACCGCCATAGGCAAAGCCGAGATAAAGGTAGGCGATCACTGCGATGGGGACAAAAAGTTCCGGCGCGAGCCTCAGCGACGTGAATAAAACCATCGGGCCGTCGGCGCCGCCGACAATCGCGATGGCCGCCGCCTGCTGCGCCGTGTATCCGAAATACTGCGCAATGGGCAGAACGATGATCGTGCCGAGTTCCGCGCATACGGCAATGAACATGCTCTGAAACGGCCGGGCCATCACATACCCGACGTCCAAAAGCGCGCCGATGCCCATAAAAACCAGACAGGCAATCAAACCGTTGCTGAATGTGAACGTATAAATCGGCTGTAGCCAGTCAATCTGCAGGATCGTCATCAGATCAGCGGCATTTTTCACGGCATCCGCCGTAGCGCCCGCCTGAGCTTCCACGAAAAACGTCCCCATGCCTCCATGCAGATTCAAAGGGTCAAAGAACATGATGGCGGCATTGACGGTCGCCATACCGAGCCCCATGGGAATCATGAGCAGCGCTTCCAGAATTCCTTTCTTGCCCAGATAAACCAGCAACAGGCCGAATAAAATAAGAACAATCCTGGCCACGGCGATTTTCGGATTATGGGAAAATGCTTCTCCTAACGTCGTGACTCCCTGAAAAATATTAGCGACTGCATCCCATGTCATGAATCGGTCTCCTATTTATCTGAATGTATAAAAAATAGACAACCATCCAATCCTATAATGGTGTGACACCTAACATATTGCTTTTGACGAAGCAAATATTTTTTCATCGCGGAAGAAATCCCTCGCAAACGGCGCAGGATAACGATCGGTATACCCGCCGCCGCAGTGTTCCGGTCGGCCCCGGAAGTGACCCGGGTGTATATTAAATAAACAATCCGGTCGGAGCGGTCCCGCGGGATTTTTCCGCCGGTTCCGCAATCCCGATCAGACCCTTTTCGAAGCCGGCGCAGGCGCGCCTCACATGAGGCGGCGGCCTTCCTTTTTTCAGCCTTTGTCTTGACCGCATCTTTTGAATGTTATATGCCGTTCGTCAGAAAGGCCTATCCATGCAAGAATATAAAACCGTCGCAGATGTCGAACAAAGGTTAACCGAGGCCGGCTACATCCCCTCGCGGGAAATCGCCACGGTCATTTTTCTGGCTCAGGCGACGCAGAAGCCCGTCCTGATCGAGGGGCCGGCGGGCGTCGGCAAAACGGAGCTCGCCAAAGCAGTCTCCCGCAGTCTCGACCGCGAGTTGATCCGTCTCCAGTGCTATGAAGGCCTGGATGAAGCCAAGGCCCTCTATGAATGGGAATACGCCAAGCAACTGCTTTACACGCAAATGGTCAAGGACCGCATCAACGACATCATTTGCTCCACAGGCACACTCGCCGAAGCGGTGGACCAGATCGCCGCGCAGGAAGACGCTTTCTTTTCCGACCGCTTTATCCAGCCGCGGCCGCTCCTCATGGCCATCAGCTCGGCCAAGCCCGTGGTGCTGCTGCTCGACGAAGTGGACAAGTCCGACCCCGAATTTGAAGCTTTCCTTCTCGAACTGCTGTCCGACTTTCAGGTGTCCATTCCCGAGCTGGGTACACGCAAGGCCATCAACATTCCCTTTGTTCTTTTGACATCCAACAATTACCGGGACATGAGCGATGCCCTCAAGCGCCGCTGCGTTCACCTCTACATCGACTATCCGGCGCGCGACACGGAGATCGCGATCGTGAGGCTCAAGATTCCCGCCATTGAGGAAAAGCTCTGCGCCGTTCTGGTGGATGCCATCCGCAAGATCCGGACGCTCGATTTGAAGAAGAGCCCCAGCATTTCGGAGACGCTCGACTGGGCGCAATCGCTGCTGGCGCTGCAGATCCACGAGCTTTCGCCCGAAGTGATCTCCGAAACGCTCAACGTCATCTGCAAATATCAGATGGATCTGGAAAAAGTGCGCAAGAACCTGGACCGGGTCATGCCCCGATGATCCTTCCCTCGAAACCCGCTTTCCGGTGATCGAATGGTCAAGCTGATTCAACAGTTCGTTTCCTGCTGCCGGGCCGCGGGTCTGCGCATCTCCACGTCCGAAGTGCTCGACGGCCTCAACCAGCTCAAACTGATCAACCCGACCGATGAGGTGCAGTTCCGGGCGCTCCTGGCCGCCAACTTCGCCAAGAGCCTGAGAGACCTGCAGCATTTCGACCGCCTCTACCATCTCTTTTTCCACGAGATGCGCGTGGACGCCGACGATATGCAGCGAACGGCCGGCCGGATGGATCAGATCCGGACGGCGACAAAACTGCTCAGGGAAACCCCTCACGACAACCCGGTTTTCGATGCCGTCGTGGACTTCCTGGCGGGCAACGCCGTTCCTCTGCTTGCCGAGATGCGCCGGATCCACATGGAGTCGGATGATTCCCCATCGCCGGCCCGCTTTAATTTCGGACCGCTGGCCAGCCGCTTCAACGTCCTCATGCAAATCACCTC
>SBEK01000321.1 GCA_009668925.1 Deltaproteobacteria bacterium | reverse complement strand
GAAAAGATCACGCTCTTCAGCTCCGGCGGCGCTCCGATGTCCGTTGAATTGATCGAACAGGTCAAGGATATGGGAATCTTCTATGGGGAAGGGTGGGGCATGAGCGAAACCGCTTCCGCCGGAATTTCCAATCCCGTCCTGAAACCGAAGCCCGGAGCGATCGGTGTTCCGATGCCCGATAATGATGTCCGCTTTGTCAGTCTGAAAGACGCAGACCAGGATGTAAAGCCCGGCGAACCCGGTGAAATCCTGTTTAAAGGGCCATCCGTCATGCTGGGCTACTGGAACAATCCTGAAGAGACCAAAAATCAAATGACGGACGGCTGGCTCAAGACCGGCGACGTGGGGCAAATGGATGAAGACGGCTACATCACGCTCGTGGACCGCAAAAAGGACCTGATTATCGCCGGCGGGTTTAACATTTATCCGCGGGAAGTCGATGAAGTGCTTTGCCGGCACGCCTCAGTGGCCGAGGCCGTCACCGTCGGCATTCCCGACGCCTATCGGGGCGAGACGGTCAAAGTGTTCGTCGTTCTGAAACAAGGCCAAAAAGCAACTGAGAAAGAGATCATCAATTTCTGCAAGGACAAACTGGCCCCTTACAAGGTCCCCAAAATTGTTGAATTCCGCGAATCGATCCCCAAGTCGGCGGTGGGGAAGATCCTGCGCAAAATGATGCGTGAAGAAGAAATCGGGAAAGGGAAAAAATAGATTGAGTCACCACTATTTTCAACACATAAAAGGAGGATTTATTTGATGAAAAGATTTGGGACATGTTGTTTCTTTACAGTTGCAGTGATCATCATGGCGCTCGGTCTCGCTGGCTTAAGCCCGCAGACGGCAACGGCCGCCAAACCTGCCAAAGCCGAAAAAGCCGTCAAGCTCCCGGCGGCGAACGCGGCTTTTGACGCCAACAAAATGGGGGACATGTCGGACTATGACCCATCCAATCCGATCGTTCCCACGGGAGACACAATCAGGATTGCGGTTGTGGCGTCGTTTTCCGGACCGAGCACCATCAACGGGCAGATGGACTGGAACGCCGTGCAATGGGCGGCCCACGACATCAACAAGCGCGGCGGCATTATGGTGGACGGCAAGAAGAAGCTTGTTCAGGTCATTAAAGCCGATCATATGGGCAAGGTCGATCAGTGCAAGAAGGTCTGCGAGCGGATGATTCTTCAGGAGAAGGTTCATGTCCTCTGGGGGACCGACGGCAGTCATCTGATGAAGATCATCAACGATACAGCCAACAAGTATAAAGTCATTGCGATGAATACGCCCTGCATGTCCGACGATCTGATGGATGCAACGAATTTCTCCCCCTATGCTTTTATGACTTCGACCTCCGCCGAACAGGCCGCCCGCGGCATGGCCTATTACTATGGCCAGATCAGAAAAAAGGAAAAGAAGTTTTACATTCTGAATCAGGACTATTCTTTCGGACATGACCTGGCCAATGGCTTCAAAAAGGGTCTCAAAGAATATTACCCCGAGGCGGAGATTGTCGGCGAAGATTACCACAAACTCTTCCTGACGGATTTTGCACCCTATCTGACCAAGATCAAAGCCTCCGGCGCGGAAGTCATATTCACGGGCGACTGGACGCCGGATGGTCCCAATATGCTCAAGCAGTCCAGACAGCTGGGGATTACACTGCCGCT
>SBEK01000135.1 GCA_009668925.1 Deltaproteobacteria bacterium | reverse complement strand
ATTTCAATCCGATTCAAGAGTTTTTTGAAAGGTATGAAGTCGTTGTTTGGTTCTTGACAATATTGAAATTGATGATATGGCAAAATATGCCGATCACGGAGGGGGAGTGCCGAAATATTGTACGATGGTGAGAAAGAATTTTTTGGCGGCCCCGGACGGGCAAAATCGAAGTAATGAGCTAACAAAATAAATATAGAAGGAGTGATTTTATGATTAAATCAAGATTGTGTGATCTGGTGGGGATTAAATATCCTGTCATCCAGGCGGGTATGGGACCATTTTCCAACAATAACCTATGCGTGGCGGCAGCCAATGCCGGCGTCCTCGGGTTGCTCTCGACAAGCGGTCTTTTCAACAAGGCGGATCAGCCCTGGATCTATGAGGCATTTATCAAAACAGCTGATTCTACTATGGCCGATGATATGGCCACTGTTCTGGAAAATCTCCTGAAAAGAACTTATCGCCTAGTCAAAGATCAGGGCGGAATTTTCGGCATCAATGTCATGGTATCTGCAGAGCTTAGAGACAAGGCGATGGTTATGATCGACACGGCCATCAAGGTTCGCGAAGAAAATCCGGACATCAAAAAGCACTTCAAAGTTATCTTCACTTCGGCCGGCGACCCGGTCGGCTTGAAAGACAAAATCAAAGGTGCCGGCTTTACCTGGATGCACGTGGTTCCTTCCGTTAAAGGTGCACAGCGCTGCAAGAAAGCGGGCGTGGACGTCATCGTTGCCTCCGGACACGAAGGCGGATTCCACACCTCTTGGGAACCGGTTCACTCGATGATTCTGCTTCCCGCAGTTGTCGAAGCCGTTTCCGATGAAAAAACCCTCGTCTGCGGAGCCGGTGGATTCTGCGACGGTAAGACGCTGGCCGCCGCGCTGGTCCTGGGCGCCGATGGAGTGCAGATGGGCACACGTTTCCTGGCCACGCAGGAGAGCGATTTCCATCAGATCTGGAAACAAGGCGTTGTGGACGCCGGCGACCGCGGCACGCTGGTGGCGCGCGGCTTCGTCGGACCGGCACGCTGGATTGCAAATCCCCGCAGCAAGGAGCATGCGGTTAATACTTTGAAAAAATCGCCCGGTGTTTACCTGGGCACGCCGGACGACTACACCACGATCGACATGGCGCTGATCGACTACGAGGTCGAATCCATCCGCGCCGTCTGCCTGGGCGACAAGGAAAAAGCCATGATGGCAGCCGGAGAAGCCGCTCAGCGGATCAATGACATGCCCAAGGTCGGTGATCTGGTTCAAACGATCGTCACCGATGCAGAAAATATTCTCAAAAACGTTCAGACCAAAATCCTGGGTTAACAACCTACACTGACTCGCAGAAGTGCTCCAGAGGGAACGGCCATCGGCCGTTCCCTTCTTTTTTGGAAGCGTCGCCATGAAGTTCCTTTGCCGGTCAGACGGCTGATCCCTGTATTGTGCGTTCCCCCGATTGAAGCAGCGCTGGAACCATCACACAAATGCAAAGGTGTCGCTAAGCGGTCTCTCTGAAAGAGCCCTGCTCTTTCCGCTTGACACGGTTGTGCGTTCTTTCTATAGTGCCGGTCACGAGGAGTAGTTCGTCATTCGATTAATTTTAATAAAATCATAAGATAAGGAGGAAGAACAATGGCATTTGAGTATGAAAAACTGACAGTGGAGCAAGACGGCATGGTTGTCGTCGCGGCTATCAATCATCCACCGGCAAATTCAATGGGGCAGGGCGTTTTGAGAGACCTCGAAGACCTGCTCAAGAAGTGTGAGAAGGATGACGCCGTACGCGTCATCGTCATTACCGGCACCGGTAACAAATTGTTTTCAGCGGGCGCGGATATTACCGAATTCGCAGGACTTCAGGCAGGAAATGTTCCGAAATACAACGGTAACGAGATCTATTTCAAAATTGAAAATTATCCGAAAATCATCATTGCCGCCATGCAGGGAGGCGCTTATGGCGGCGGCCTGGAATTGGCCTGCTGCTGTCATCTCAGAATCATGGCGGAAGAAGCGACACTGGGGCTTCCGGAAGTCAAACTGGGCCTCAATCCCGGCTGGGGCGGAACGCAGCGTCTGCCGCGATTTATCGGCAAGACCAAGGCTCTGGAACTGATGCTGACCGGTGATTTCATGTCGTCCAAAGAAGCTTACACACTGGGTCTCTTGAACAAAGTTGTTCCTCAGGCTGAAGTGTTGGCCACTGCCAAAAAACTGGCCAAAAAACTGGCCGCAGGCGCTCCGGTGGCGCAGCGTGAAATCATGAGAGCGGTTCGCGAAGGACTGGAAACCACGGTTTTCGAAGGCGTGATGAAAGTTGAATACAGCGCCAGCAGAGCGCTGCAGTATACGGAAGATTTCAAGGAAGGCGCCAAGGCATTCCTCGAGAAAAGAGCGCCGGTTTTCAAAGGCCGATAGTTCTGAACATCTTCAGCGTTTGACTTAAAGATGCAGGAACGGCGGTTGGAGGAATCCAACCGCCGTCTTTTTTTTGATCTGAAAATAAAATCTTAGAGGGTATAGAGTTCTCTGACGTCCGTTTGTGGATAAGTAAGCTTGCCGCCTTTATCAATAACCTGATTGCGGTATTTTTTTACGGAAATGACTTCGAGCGTCTCGATATGCTGGATGCTTTTGAGCGTTTTGGTTTTACTCAGCAATTTTTTATAACTATCATAAGATTCCGTAATCACTTCGACAATGAATGAACTCGCTCCCTGAATGTGTAAAATGGAATGGACGATGCGCATTTTTTTCAACAATTCGATCAGTTTTTCGTCGTGGTGCGGATTATCAATGAGCATGAAAAAATGAAAACGGTCTGTAAGATCCTTATAGTCTTTTAAATCAAATTCTCCTTTTTGTTTGAAGACGTCGATCACTTTCTGCGTCTGCATGGAAATGACCGCCGGAATCGCCGCAGTGAGTTTGAGTGATTTGAGCTGATTAATCCAATCGCTTAATTGTTCCTTATCGTCAAAATTGGAGTCGATGATGTAACTGTAACGTCCCATGACATGAAAGATGGATATCGCATGCGAATTTCTTTTGAGAAATTCCATCACACCGCTTTCCTCACCCCAGTTTTGAATAAAGATCAGTGCGTGCAGAACATAATTACTTGACATGGCTCCTCCTGTTTTTTTCGCGAGTGGCTCTGAAAATAAGGATTGAACACATTTCCCTATGTGGTGTAAAGTATATGAAATATGATGTTGACGTGTCAAGCGGCATTTCGCGGGAAACTAAAAATCATGAAAAAGGCGGAGCCTGGAGGATAATAGGAGAATGAAGAAATTATTTATGTATACGATCTTGATGGCGCTTTTTTTTGCGCCGTCGACCTTACTTGCGGCAGACTTCGACTGGATGCCTGATTTCAATATTCAGGCCCAGGCAGATCCTTCCGGTTTTCGCGCGAAGATCGGTGCTCGCTTCAACATCGGCGATGCCCAGATTACAGCCGTCCTCAGTAATTTCCCCGAACCGGCGGATGCTTACGTCGCGCTGCGATTAGGGGAAATGTCCGGAAGGTCGATTGATGTTGTAGCGGCGCAATATCAGAAAAATAAAGGCCGGGGATGGGGAGCGCTGGCTAAAAGCCTAGGCATTAAACCCGGTTCTCCTGAATTCCATGCTCTCAAGCGCGGAGACGATCTCTATGGCCAAAAGGGCAAGGGCAAAGGTAAAAAGGATAAGAAGAGATAAAAAGACTCTCTTGATATGCGTATCCGTATATTCAATAATTTCCATGTATCAAAATAATATGGAGTCAACTGCCTGCCACAGCGCCGACATCCGGGAAAAGCAAACGAAAATCGCAGCAATGAAAAAGGCGGCATTCTTTCAAATGCCGCCTTTTTCTGCCTGATTCCTTTATTTTGAATCTTGCGTCCCCGATAGGGTTATTATGCTATTTTCTCAGATCCGCCGGTTTTTTGTAGCGCTTGGGATCAACCCACTTGGCGACATAGGGTTCGTTTTCCGGGCAGGACTCATGCAAAAAGGCAATCTTACCTCCCTGCTGGAACTGGACAATTAATTGATAGTAATAGCCCGGATAAGTCTTATAGGGATCCTTCGGGTCGACTCTTTTGCGCGAGTGGAAGAAAGGTTTGATCTTCTGAGTTTCGTATTTCACCTTCCCCAGGGAGTAATTGGTTTCCACGTCTTCCATCGCCTTGATCAGTTTCTTGATATCTCCGGTCCCTTTGGCTTTCTCAATGGCCGCCTTAAAATGATAAATGTCTGCATAGGCAATGTGCACATGGATCTGCATGGGGATCTTCCGCGCCTGGGCTTTTTTCACCAGATTGACCGTTTTCCCGGGCACCAAATCGATATCGTCGAGATCCGTGAAGGAACTGATGATGCCCAAAGCTTTTCCTCCTGTCATCCGCCAGTAATCCCTCGTCTGAGCGACGCCACCATACAGGTTCACCTGAATATCTTTGGCGGCGGAATCCGACCACTGCTTGGCAAAAGATTCCGTATCGGTAAACCAGGAGCTGATGTAATAAATTAGATCGGCGTCCGTTTTTTTGATGTCCTGAAGAATCGGCAGATACATGGTGCCGCGGGGTTTAACCGCCTTGCTGTAAACAATTTCTAACCCGCAGTCTTTGGCCATTTTTTCCCAGGTCGGCAAATTGATATAACTGATGCCTTTACGCCATTCTGTTGTCCAGGCCAGATCCTCCCACAGAATTGCAATTTTTTTGGCTTTTTCATATTCAGGAATCGTTTTGCAGAAGAAATATTTCTGCTGGGCGTAATGCGCCGGTTCCGGGTCCCAATCACGGAAACAATGATCATATTTCGGCGCTTCGTCGAGGATACGCGCCGTCAGTTCGGAACCCATCGGACCATTAAAAACCAGAATATGCGGATATTCTTTCGCCAGCATTCCGGATGCTTCCTGCACGGCCAGGCAGATTTCCGTTCGGCCTTCCACGGAAACAAATTTGGCCTTGTCTTCAATGACTAATTTACGAAAAGCTTCGACGGACAAAGATGTATCGCCCTTGTTGTCCATAACCACGTACTTGACCGGCCGCCCCAGAATACCGCCCATGGCGTTGATCTCTTCAACGGCCATCTTCTGGATGTCCATGCAAGGTCTGGTACCCGGTGATGCCACCATGCCGATGTAACCGATGACGAACGGTTCCCCTTTCGGCTGGGCCCCTGAGATGGATGGTGCGCCGATTGCAATCGCAACCAGGAGCATCAATGCTGTAAAAACGACCATATTAAACCTTCCTGCTCGCTTCATCATTTCCCCCTCCTCCTCATCAATAGATCTTATAAAACTATCTGATCAAATATCTGCCGAATATTTGATCCTCCTAATCGCTCAGATATTTATTGCGGACATAATCATTATCTTTGCCGATTGCACTGGAAACCCACTTCACGCGCGGCGGTGATTCGGACATTTTCACAAAATTAGCACTGATCGTGTATTTCCCCAGCTTTTCATCCTCCACTTCCTGAAAAGCCTTGCGGATCTGCCACTGTTTGTTACCCATGGCTTCTTCCGGCGTCATGAGCTTCATGACAATGGGAACACCGCCACCCCGCCATTTGGACCGGGCCGATCTTTTGCTGTAATTCAAAGCCATCTTAACCAGTTCATCGCTGGTGAATTGAAGCGTTTTTTCCTCTATTATTTTATGCAGATGGATGGCCTGCTCCAGAATATCGGGAATACGATCCGAAGAATAGCGCCAGTCATCTTCCTGTTCCCAGAGACCGAGAATTTTCAAGAGTGCGCGAAAGTCATGATCACGGGGAGCGGCAATGGCCACAAAACCGTCCTTGCATTTCCAGTGCCCATAAGGATACAGAATGAAATCCAGGACGCCGATACGTGGACGGGCTTTTTCCCAGGTAAATCCGATGGTGGCCGGCATGCCGACCATGGAAGAATAAGCATCCATGCCGGCTACGTCGACGATTTGTCCCTGGCCGGTGTTTTGCCGATGGATCAGGGCGACCGTGCCGCCCAGAGCTGCGGAAAGCCCCGAAATATACCAACCCGCCCACATGCCGCCGCGCAGCGGCCAGCTTAAGGGTTCCGGTTCATTAGGCAGCCCGCCCATTTGCGCGGGAAGCCCCGATCCCGCCTGCGCCGTGATATCCGCATCAGGCATTCTCGCGGACTCTTTGGCTTTATCCGTGTATTGCCCGTAAGCGGAAAGAGCGATATAAATCAGCCCCGGATTGGTCTGACTCAATTGACGATAACCGATTCCCCAGCCGTCCATCTCGCCCGGCGTAAAACTTTCAATCACCACGGCCGCTTTCTGGGCAAGCTTCGCAAAGACTTTCCGGTCTTCAGGATTGTTTCTAATGTCCAGCGTCATATACCGCTTATTGCGGCCTTCGAACATGAAGGGAATGCCCACACCTTGGACAGTTATCCCGAAAGGAGTGATCTGCCGCGCCGGATCACCTTCCGCGGGCTCAATCTTAATGACCTCCGCTCCAAACTCAGCAAGAAAACTCGCGGCTATAATGCCGGCAAAATTCGCCGAGCTGACATCGAGCACCAGAACGTCATCGAGAACCTCCGGTTTGCCTTCGGCATTCATGATTTCGGCCAGGATTTTTCCCCGGTCGCTGCCCTTGGCTGCGTGTCGAGTATAAATTTCTTCCTTCTGGCTCATCTTCCAACCTCTTTTCCGTAGTTATAGATAGGGTCCTCGCTCAGATTATAATAGACGGGCGGTTTCAACCCCGGCCTGTCATCAAATGTCCCGACGACTTTCTTCTTTTCCAACTCCTTGATTTGCTCTTCCGAAAGTCCCAAAAATTTCTTAAGGACAAGCCGGTTATGATAACCGAGAGGCCGTGCCAGCCATTTGGTGCGCGCAGGCGTTTGGGAAAGCTGCGCGGACGGACCGGCAATGACCAGATTGCCGTATACATCATCCTTGAAGAGAATGACGCTTCCCCTCTTTCGCCTCCATTCCTCATTGGCAATCATATAGTCGTCGGCCACTTCGGCCGCCGGGAATCCTTTTTCATCGGCCAGTTTGACGATTTCGACACACTTTTTTGACTTAACCCAGTCGACCGCCATAGCGGTCAGCACTTTGGCATTATCCGGCTTCAGTCTTTCCAGTGTATCGGCAAAGCGGGGATCGGAGGCGAGTTCCGCCTTGCCGATGGCTTCGGCAAAAGCCTTAAACTGTCCGGACGTTGCACAGGCCAGAGCCAGAAATTTGTCGTCCGCGGTTTTGAAAATGGAGGCCGGCATCATTGTCGGATCTGTATTTCCTGTTCGTCCGATGGCCTCTTTCGTCACAGAATTGTATGTGTAATTAAACAACATGCGCATCAGGCCTTCGGTTTGAGCCATATCAATATACTGTCCCTTTCCGGTTTTCTTCCGGTGATACAGAGCCATTAATACGGACAATGCTCCGAAATTGCCGGGAACAAAATCTCCGACATAATCCGGCAGCTTGTAATAAATATCCGTATCCGGATAACCGTTTAAGGTCAGCACACCGCTGGCGCCCTGGGCGAGGAGATCCCAACCCGGAAAATAGCGCATCGGACCAAACTGGCCATAAGTGGAGCAACTCAGGAAAACGATTTTAGGATTGATCTTCGATATCTTTTCATAGCCGATGCCCCAGGCGTCCGCTGTGCCGGGCGCAAAGTTTTCAATAACGACGTCCGCTTCTTCGGCCATTTTATAGATGAGCTCTTTGGATTCTTTCAACTGAAGATTGACCGAAAGAAAATACTTGTTCTTGGTGATGTTGTGCCAGATCGGATTCGAATGTTTCCAGTATTTCCCCCAGTAAGTCGCCGGCCGCCAGAGATCGCCGTAAAAAGGCAATTCCAATTTTATCACTTCCGCACCGTAATCCGCGAGAAGCCTCGCGGCAATCGGTCCAAAGATCACGTGAGAGAAATCCAGTACCCGGATGCCCTTGAGCGCTTCGGGTTTTTGGCTTACTTCATCGGGATTGAAAAGTTTTGCCGTATACGAAAAATAATCTTCCATTGCTATCTCCCCAAATATGCCTTTTTCACCAGATTGTTCTTCATGAGATCCTTACCGGTTCCTTCAATGACGATTCTTCCTTCTTGAATAATATAACCCCGGTCTGCCAGCTGCAGGGCGCGTAGCGCATTTTGTTCCGTCAGTAAAATCGTGAGCCCCGTTTCCCGAAGTTTACCGAGTGTCTCGTAGACGCTGTCGACAATACGCGGCGCCAGGCCAATCGACGGTTCGTCGACCATTAAGAGATGGGGGATGGCCATCAGTCCCCGACCAATCTTCAGCATCTGCTGTTCCCCGCCGGAAAGCAGACGCGCCGCCATATTCGATCTTTCCTTTAAAATAGGGAAAAGGCTGAAAACATATTCCAGGGTCTGCTTTCTTTTGGACCAGGATGATTTCCGGTACGCCCCCAGCAAAAGATTTTCCCTTACGGTCATATAGGGAAAACTTTTCATGCCTTCGGGAACTTGCACAATGCCGCGATTCACAATTTTATGTGATGGCAATCCCTGAATGGCTTCATCACGAAAAAGTATCCTGCCGCTGGTAGGCTTCATCATGCCCTGAATCGAATTCAGAATCGAACTCTTCCCTGTGCCGTTGGAGCCCAGAATTGTCACGATTTCCGATTGGCGGACATTGAAACTGACCCCATTCAGCGCCGGAATCACGCCATAAGATGCACTCAGATCACTTACTTCAAGCATATTCCCTCCAGCCTCTCCCCAGATACGCTTCAATCACATCATCATTATTAACCACTTCATCCGGTGTACCCTCCGCCAGTTTGGCGCCGTAGTTGATTGCGACAATCCGGTCGGCCGCTTCCATCAGAACCGCCATGACATGTTCGATCCAGAAAACGGTGATGCCGAATTCTTCCTTGGCTTTGCGAATCATCTTGATGGCGTTTTTGGCTTCGCCGGGATTGAGGCCGGCCATGACTTCATCTATAAACAGTAATTGAGGCGTGGTCGCCAGAGCCCGGGCCAACTCCAGCATTCTCAACTCGTAAAACGTGAGATCTCGCGCCAGAATGTTGCGTTTACTGAAAAGACCGACAAATTCCAGGTAGTGAGTGGCGTCGTACATCGCGTCCTGAAAACTCTGATTGACTCTTTTCTTGCCGGAAATGGAACTGGCCAGGACACTGGTCAGCGCGGTCAATTCCGGAAAGGGGCGCGGAATCTGGTATGTTCGGGCAAGACCCATATGCGCTCTTTGATAAGGCTTCATTTCCGTTATATCCACCCCGTTCATTTCAATTTTCCCCGACGTAGCGGGAAAGAAACCTGTCAGGCAATTGACCACCGTGGATTTACCGGCGCCGTTGGGACCGATAAATCCCAGCGTTTCCCCTTTATGAATTTCGAAGGATACATCGTTGACCGCTATGATCCCTCCGAAGCGTTTAACCAGATTGCTTACCTTCAATAATGGCGCCATAGCATCTTACCTCCGCACATGGATGGTTGGCAAATATTCGCGATAACGGCGCTTCCGATAGAGGCCGAACAAACCTTCCGGGAGAACAAATAACAAAACCAGCAGAATAATGGGGAAGAGCAGCGGTTGAATCGGCCCCATAAACCGAATCATCAGCATTTCCAGAAAGGAAACAAAATAACCGCCGACGACACAGCCGAAGATCTGGGCGCGCCCGCCGATCATTAACACCAGCAGAACCTTCAACATGAAGGTCAGCGGCAAATACGTCTGGCCGGCAAACGAACTGAAGTAGTGAGCGTAAAACCATCCGATGATACCCACCATCGTCGCGGCGGCAACGAAAGCGATAATCTTGATCTTGTTGATATTGATGCCGATGGAATGGGCGACTTCCTCATCATCGTTGATCGCCGCCATGATAAGTCCATAGCGGGATTTGAGTACTTTATTGATGATCCACAGATACGCGAACATGATCGCCGTGGAGATGTAACCAATGAACAGAAAATTGTTTTTGGCGTTGCCGGTATCTAAAAGGGGCACGATTCCAAAAAGACCTGTGTCCCCTTTGAAAATGTCGGTATAGATAAAAGTCACCTCCAGGAAGACCAGCGGCAAAAGCAGCGAGAGAAGAACATAGTAAAGACCCCGCGCCATGATGACCAGCGGACTGAACATCAGCGCCGCGATGATTGACATCAGAATCGCAAAAGGCAAAGTAGTCAAAGGTCCCCAACCATAGGCGATGCTCAAGAGCGCCGCCGTATAGCCGCCCACGCCAATGTAGAATTGAGGACCGAAATTCATGCGTCCCGTACCGATGGTCATCAGCGCCAGGGGCATCGCAATGGCGGCATAAACATTGGCTGAAATCATGGTATTGATCAAGCCGGGGCTGACGAAGTAGGATATCGTCGGAAAAAGAAAGAGGACGACGGCCCATATCAGCGTGTTGCGCCAGTAGCGCGGCTCAAGAACCCATTCCCATTTTTTTGTTCCCAACCTGATGACAATTCGATCTCTCTTTAATTCCATTTCTACCATAACGACTCACTCCTTGCTAATCCCTGGGGTCGAACAACTAAAACAACCATGACAAGAATCAATGCCGATAAGGTCATGAAGCGCGGCTCTCCAATGACGTTGCAGGCGATGGCGTGGGTAAACCCGATTAAGAAGCTGGCCATAATCGTCCCTTTAATGTTCCCCAAACCGCCTAAAACAGCGACGAGAATGGCCGTATTCATGTAAGTCCAGCCCATGATCGGACTGACTTCCAGGACCGGCGCCACAAGAAGCATCCCGATGATCACGGGCAGAAGAACGATCATCATCGTAAAGGCATAGAGCGTCTCGACATTGATCCCGACAATTTTCGATGAATAAATATCCTGGGACAAGGCCCGGATGGCCATGCCGGTTTTTGTTTTGACGAAAAAGACGACGAAAGCGCCGGTCATCGCCAGACCGATTAAGGCGCTGATCATGAGTTGCCGGGGAATCACGACCTCTCCGAGTTGAAAGGTGCCGTCCATCAGTGTGGTGTCCAGATAGACGCCCGCCTGAATCGGATAGAAATAATTGGCCGCCTGTTCCACAATCAGTGCCACGAGGAGC
>SBEK01000134.1 GCA_009668925.1 Deltaproteobacteria bacterium | reverse complement strand
ATCTGGCATAAAGTGCGTTAATCTCTTTCTGGTATTTTTCAAAGACCTTGCTTCTTTTCAATTTCATCGTCTGCGTCAGCATGCCGTTCTCCAGCGAAAAAGGCTCGGGAATGAAGATGAATTTTCTCGGGATTTCATAGCTGCCGTATGTCGTCTTTAACTGGTCGACGATTTCCTTCTCCAGGAATTTCTTTGTTTCATCGCGTTTCAATAGCTCGGCATGGTCCTTGGGCAGATTATTCTTTTGAGGAACCAATGGGGACGCCCTTACTGCACGCGTACTGCGCACATTGAAAGAAACATCGCTCAGTGATTCATTGCCTTTATAGCGATTGCCACAATTTCAGCTTGCGCATCAGGGCCGCCTGTGAAGTTCAACGTCGCGATACGTCGGTAGTCTTCTGCCGGCATGACGGGAGCTGCAATCTCCTCCGATGTTTCTTTGGATATCTCACCTTTGATCAACTCGGCTCCAGCTTTTCTGATGAGTTCATACTTCCTGTCAAAAAGGATTGGCGCGTTGGCCAGACCAGCGGCAGAGATCAGTATGTCGCCCGACCATCTCCATTCCATGTGTTCGCAGATGACATGAAAATGATTTTTCAGGATGTCGAAGTTTTCGATTTCCGGAAAGCCGCAGGACGATATCAGGACGGCCTTGGGGTGTCGGTCAATACGCTTGGGGTGATCAGTGTCCCCCCTCACCGTCCCAATTTGGGAAGGTTCCAGAACAATGAAAAACCTGTCAATTACATTTTTGACTGAAGCGGGCAGATCAAAAAAATAGAGCGGTGCGGAAAGCAGAAAGTAATCTGCCCGCTTGTAAACATCAAGGATCTGCTGAAAGTCATCCGCCTGAACACACTCACCCGGCCTCTTCTCCCAACAGGACCAACAACTGGTGCATGGCCCTATCTTCATCTTGTGCGGGTAGAATTTGTGAACCTCAAGGTTCTCTCCCATTCCCTCGATACACAAGTCGAGCATTTTCTCGGTGAACGACTTCTTTCTCAGGGAACCTGATATAGCCAGCACTACAGAACTCATATCGTTATATCCTTTCTTTTTCGTAATGCAATAACGCCAATATCCTGTGGCGTCTTTGCCGGATTTAAAGCGAGAGAAAACACATTGGCCTGTAATGATCAGATTGCCCAACGCTTAGTGATAAGCAATGTTATTTGCCGTTAATTATATTGAAATGAGATGATAATATCAAGGAAAAGTCGGGTACTTAAAAATATCAATTCACCATCCATCATCTGCAGAAATCGCAGTTGCAGCGGGGTGCGACTTCGCGAATCATGATCGAGACGTTGGGGGATCTTGGCGCAACGAAGTATTCCACTTCAACTCAAAGCGCTATCTTTGTTGGCACAGCCTGCCCCGGCGAAGGCCGGGGTCCTCGGCTTCCTCGACGTATTGCCAATACGCCTGCGGTGCCTCGTTCTAGCCGTCGCGATATCACCTTTGATTTAAAG
The DNA here is from genome assembly GCA_009668925.1 of Deltaproteobacteria bacterium. Next base: position 9,608 of record SBEK01000134.1, on the reverse strand, counting down.
CGGAATGTAATGCGCAAACTGTTTCGGGCCCAAAGGGAGAGTTTTCGGATGCAGCGTAGCAAGCTTAGCGCCACAGTTGAGGGCATTGAGTGAAGGCACACCCCGGTGCAACTGCCACCACTAAGTTTTTTTCATTTAAACGATGAATCACTGTTGCATGTCAATAAAATTGATCATTCTAGATTCCTGGATTCCGGCCTCCGCCGGAATGACAAATACGCGCATTGCCCCGCTCACTCATCAATCATTGACAATCGGTATTTGGGAATTCCGGGAACATCACGCTTAATTCTCTTGACCGGTAAGGAAGAAAGTCTTAAAACGTTTCATCGTCAAAACATCCCGAATGGTTGCGTCGATTTTCCGCGCCGTACTTCCCGGCGTGGTGTTCCTTAACGGATATTTTTCAGAGCGATCGGGATCAGTATCACCATACCTGAAAAGACAAAAGAACTGAATTCGGTTTCATATTTCCGCAATGACCAGGCTGCGTATGATGGCTTTCAATAAAGATCTGTTTCGTTATCGGTGGCTGATGGTGGGCGTCGTAGGGCTGATCTATTTCATGGCCTGCCTCCACCGCATCGCCCCCACGATCATCGCCAAGGATCTGGTGATTGAATTCGGGGCCGATGCGACCGCCCTGGGCTTCATGGCCTCGACCTATTTCTATCTCTATGCCGCCGTCCAGCCTCCCGTCGGCATCCTGTCGGATACGATCGGTCCCCGCAAAGTGGCGACGATCTTCACCCTCATCGCCTGCGCGGGCTGCCTGGTTTTCGCCCTTGCTCCCAATATGTTCATGGCCGGCGTCGGCCGGGGCCTGGTCGGCATCGGTGTGGGCGGCATCTTCGTTCCGGGTCTCAAGATCTTCTCCGGCTGGTACAAACCCACGGAATTCGCCACGGTGACCGGCATCTTCCTGGCGCTGGGAAACCTCGGCAATCTGTCGGGCTCCCTGCCCCTGACCTACCTGGTCACGCTTCTCGGCTGGCGCTATTCTTTCGTCGCCATCGCGGGCGTTGGAATTCCTCTGGCGGTCCTGGCCTGGTGGATTCTTCGGGACAAGCCGGAAGACAAAGGCTGGCCGCCCGTCGTCGATCCCCCACCGATACCCGCACCGGATGCCGCGGCGTTGCCTGCCGATCCGGCTGCCGGGAAGGGCTTTGGGATCATTTTCAAGAGTCCCGGCTTCTGGATGATCACCCTTTCCTATTTTTTCACCAGCGGGCCGGGCCTCAGCTTTCAAGGGCTATGGTCGGTCCCCTACTTGATGGACGTCTACGGCTACACACGGCTTCAGGCCGGAGGGACATTAATGGCCCTGCCGCTGGGTTTCATCATCGGGTCGCCTATAATCGGTATTCTGGCCGATCGGCTGCATATCGGTCGAAAGGCGATGCTCCTCTTGACGCTGCTTCCCTCTGTAACTTTCTGGTGTTTGCTTTTTCTTGCGGGCGGAAAGATCAACAGCGCCTTCGTCATTCCGTTGTTTTTTCTGATGGGCGTCTTCGCCGGCGGATCGCTTTCTCTGTATATGACCATCCTCAAGGAATTTTTTCCGCCGAGGCTTACGGGCACCGCCGTCGGCTTCATGAATCCGGCCGGCTTTCTGGCCGCGGCTCTTTTTCAACCGTTTACAGGATATCTGATGGACCTTGTCGGCCGGAAAGGTACGGCCTATCCTCTGGCAGCCTATCAGAACGTGTTCACGGTCTTTGTCATTTCCATGCTTGTTGCCTACGCCTTGATCCTGCTTTTGAAAATTCCCCACGCCGGACAGACGAACGCAAATCATTGACAATCGGCATTTAGTATCATACTAGCTGATCGGCGCTTGCCGCAGGATCCCGGCCGGTATTCTTCGAATGTGTTCCCGGAATCTGCAACGGTAAAATAAGCGCGATGTGCCGGCGACAGGCAGCGAATGGTTCTCAGGGGTTCGCTTAAGGGAGGTAAAACCGTGGACAAACCAATGACCCATAAAGGCTACTCGGCCAAGGTCGAATACAGCGAAAAAGACCAATGCCTTGTCGGCTGTGTTTCCGATATTCGCGAGTCCATAACATTTCAAGGCGAGTCCGTGACGGAAATCAGACTGGCCTTTGAGAAAGCCGTTGACGCTTATCTTGATCGCTGCGCCGCAAAAAACGAAGAGCCGGAAAAGCCTTCCTCCGGCCGCTCGGTTGTGCGCATGACCCCCGCGCTGCACAGCATTCTGGCACTCGCCGCCGGGCAGGAAAAAAAGAGCGTCAACGAATGGCTTGCCGACATCGTCAAAAAGCCAAAACGCAAGAACGATTAAAGGATTCGGGCAGAATCGGGCTCATCGTCCCGGCGTTGCGAAAGCGGATCTTTTGAAGTCGGGAATTCCGGCGGTGTCCACTTTCTAAATGACCGCGAAAGTCCGCAAAGCACGATTCAAAGAGAATTTCAAACTGTAACGACAACAATGCTCAAACGGCCCCTGGGCAGGAAAGCATGGTATTTTATCGATGAGTTTTATAACTCCCCGACAATCGGAACTGGCAAGGGAAATTGCCGTGCATCTAGCTGCGGCAAATGAAAAGCTGGCTGTCGCGGAATCCAGCAGCGGCGGTCTGGTATCCGCCTGTCTGCTGTCGGTTCCGGGAGCATCTTCATTTTTTATCGGCGGAGCGGTGTTATACAGCTATCGGATCCGGGAGCAGATTGTGGCCCTGGGGCGAAAAGAGCACCAGCGATACGGCGGTTCAACGCCTGAACTGATCCTGGACATCGCGCTCAAATTCAAAGAAAAGACCGGAGCGGACTGGGTGATCGGCGAAGGCGGTGCGGCGGGTCCTTCGCAAAGTCCTTACGGCCACAATGCGGGCTATACGGCACTGGCTGTCGCCGGTCCGATCTGCCGGACAAAAATAATCGAAACGGGAAAGTCCGCCAGAATTGGAAACATGTCGGAGTTTACAACAGCCTTATTGGATTTTTTTCTGAGTATCCTCGAAGAAAGAAACACTTTAAAGAAATAATTGATGCAACATGGCCCCGGCGCGGGCCGAGGGCGGTTTGTTTTTGAATCCGCTCTTGCAAGACAAGCGTTCATTTCCCGCAGCCTCTGCGAGATAGTGACATTCATTTCCAGCATCGGCGGCGTGCTGCCGGGCGGTTGATTCAGGCATAGTCATGAAGAGAGCTCCGGATACGCCGGCCATTCACTGCGAATCTAGGGAGCGCCGTGAGAAAGAATCCGTCTCCAGGCCGCACCAGCTCTCAGCCAATCCGGTTAGACGCGGACGCGCTCCACATCGCCCGTCAGGCAGCCGATGTCCATGATCAGGCCGCCGTGCGGCATCCGGAGTCCTTTCAGGGTTGTGGTGATCAATTCCGAAATGATGCCGCACTGTTTGATGGTGTCGAGATAGGCATAGCGGGTGATGGCCGATCCTTCGGTCGTGATGACGCCGGACTGGAGCACCTCAATCCCGTTTGCTTTCATTTCTGCAAGCTTCCGGTCATAGCCCGACACGCTAAACCCGAGATGATGGATGCCGCCGCCGCATCGGGCGAGCATGTCGGAATAAACATTCTCCTCTTTTCCCCGGACCTGGATGAGCTCGATCTCCATGCCGCCCTGAAAGGCCAGGACGATGTCCACGTCGATGCGGACAGGTTTGCCCCGGTAGACGGCCTCATTTTTTATGGTGTTCGAGCGGTACCAGCACCCGATGTTCAGGAGCTTTGTATAATTGGCCACCGCTTCGGGTATGTTCTGCACCAGAATGCCGATCTGGCTGACACGGGGAAGTTTCATCCGACTAAGAGCACTTTCAGCGGGTTCTCGCATGGCTGCCCTCCCTGATCTATTCAAAACTGATCGCTGTTTTCATGGCCTGGCTGGCTTCTTTATTTACATTGACCTCGATCATTTCCCGGTACTGCGCGAGCGGAAATTTGTGGGTCAGCATGTCCTCCACCGTTATCTTGCCGGACGAAATCAAATCCAGAGCCATTTGAAAGCCGTGTTTGGCAACGCCTCCGATGTTGTTATAGCGGCAGCCGTAACAGCCTTTGACCGTCTGCAGCTTGAGCCACAGGGTCGTGAGATCCAGACGTGCTTCCTTGCCGATGCCGATGACGGAAAGGACGCCGCCGGTCGCCAGGACGCGCAAAGCCATCTTCAATGTGTCGGCATGACCCACTGTATCATAGACCTTGTCGAAGCCGCCCATCACGACGCGTTCGCCGAGCATCGGCCGATAAGCCCGGCCGCCTGCTATTTCCACAGCCGCGTCGATGATTCCGCCTTTGATCGTCCGGTCGGCGCCGCATGACTTCATATACCCGGCGGCAAAAGACGACGGCTCGGCAACGGTGATCTCGCACGCGCTGTTTAAGGCCCGCAGGCACTTCACCACCATGGCGCCGATGACGCCGCCGCCGATCACCAGCACGCGATCGGCGTCCTGGGGCCGGTTGTCGAGCACCGCTTGCAGCCCCACGGACAGCGGTTCGGTCAGCGCCGCCGATTCCGGCGATACGCCTTCAGGCACGACGTAAACCTGGCTTTTGTGCGCCACGAGATACTCGGCAAACCCGCCGTTGATGTCTTTGCAGATGCCGATGAACATCCCCGGCGAAAACGCGCCCTCGGCAAAATTTTCGCAATTGGCGATTAATCCCTCGGCGCAACTGGGACATTCGGGCTCGATCGCCCGGGTCGCACAGTTCAGCGACGGAGCGATGGTGACCAGATCACCGCTTTTGCAGTGCGAAACGTCCGGACCTGTCTCCACAACTTCGCCGCAGATTTCGTGCCCCGGCACGCAGGGAAAGGAGGTGAAGGGCGATGCGGTCGGCGAATCCTTCAAAAAAATGAGATTCATGTCGCTGCCGCAGACCCCGCAGAGCCTTGTCTTGATCTTGACCCATTCAGACGATGGGAGTTTCGGTTCCGGAATATCGACAAGTGCAACCGTTGAGAACGGCCCCCGGTAGCAGAAGCTTACGCTCACGGGCCTGAGCGCCTGGATGATTAAAAACTTCGGCGCGTTGACATTAAACTGCAGCGCTTTCATCGCATATCCTCCCATTTTTTTCATGGCAAAGGGGCTGTGTCGCAATTCTGTTTTGTCATTACGAGACGCCTCTCAGGCGTCGTGGTAATCTCATGTATACATCTACTCGTGAGATTGCTTCAGTTACTTCGTTCCTTCGCAATGACATAACAGTTTCCCCCGCAAACGTTTAACCCGAAAGGTCATAACAAAATTATTCAGCCGGACAACCTTGCGGACATCACTCCATCTTCAACGATTGATAGAAGAGCACCGATGCCGGACTGGTGGCGGCCGGGTCGGTCATCACGTTCACACAGGCCGGTTTGCCGGATGCAAAGGCGCGCTCAAGCGCCGGAATGATCTCCTCGTCGCGGGCGACGAATTCGCCGTGTCCGCCCAGGCCTTCCACCATCTTTTCATAGTGCCGCGTCCCCAGCTCCGAGCACTGCAGCCTTTCTTTGCCGATCGACATTTCCTGCGTATGTTTGATCATGCCCCAGGCGCAGTCGTTGTTGACCACGCAGACAACGGGGATGTGGTGCCGGACCATGGTGTCAAATTCCATGGCGTTAAAACCGAACGAACCATCGCCGTTTAGGAGCAGTACTTTCATCTGCGGATGCGCAAGTTTCGCCGCCATGGCAAAGGGAATGCCGGTCCCGAGGCAGCCCAGGAGCCCCGAAGACTGGCTGATCACGCCGGCCTTGTGCCGGGACAGGAAGCCGACCAGGCCGAAATAAGACGTGTCGCCGCCGTCAATGACATAGAGCGCATCATCACCGACAAATTTCCGAATCTGTTCGGCCAGGCGGATCGGATGGATGGGATCGGAGACCGCCCCGCGGATTTTCAGTTCCCCGTCAATCATCGCCAGGCCCGCCGCCCTCAACATGCTTACCCATTCGCCGCGGTCCTTTTTGACCAGCAGGGGATTGAGCTCGCCCAGCACGGAGCCGGCATCGCCCACCAGCCCGGCATCGGCCACGCGGTTCCGGTCGATTTCATGAGGGTCGATATCGATCCGCACGACTTTGGAGGCCTGCGGGATAATGCCCCCCGACTGCAAAAGCCAGTTTAAGCGAATCCCGGCGACGACGAGCACATCCGCCTGGGCAACAGCCAGCATCAGGCCGACGTTGCCGCAGTCCCAGATGGATAGGGGATGATTGTCGGGAAGCGCGCCCCGGCCGTTGTTGAGCAGGATGAAGGGCATCCCCGTTTGATCGATGAACCGCCCGAGGCACTCCGAACAGGCGCTGAACCCCAGCCCGGTTCCACCGATGAACAGCGGCTTCTGGGCCTGGTTGATCAGGTTCGCCGCAGCCGTGAGATCGGCGTCGTCGGGATGCACCGTGTATTTGCGTGTGGGCCTTTGGGGCATCGGCACCTCGGATTCGTCCACCCGAATGTTGAGAATGTCGGGCGGCAGCTCCAGCATCACGGGGCCCGGCCTCCCCCCGACGGCCTGACGGAAGGCAATCGCCAGGTATTCCGGTATCCGCCTGATTTCGTAGCAGGTGGCGGCCCACTTGGTGATCGGCTTCACCACGTCGAGCTGATTCATTTCCTGAAGCGCGCCCTTGAGATCTTCCTTCAGCGGGTGCTTCCCCGCAATGACGACCAGCGGCGCGTTGTCGAGGTACGCGTTGGCAATCCCGGTCAGGCCGTTCGTGAACCCGGGCCCGGCCGTGAGGAAGCAGACGCCGGGCTTCCCGGTATACACATACCAGGCATGCGCCATCATCGCCGCCACCTGCTCATGCCGGACGTCAATGGTGCGAATCTTGTACTCGGTGAAACTGTCCAGGATCGACTCCAGGTGTCCGCCGGAAATGCCGAAGACGATTTCAACCTGCTCCACTTCTTTCAAATATTTGCCGACCAGATGACCGCCGTTAATCATTCCCATATTTTTCTCCTTGATTGTCTGTGCCGATAAAGCCGTTAAAATTCAAAACGCCCCCCTTCCCTCCGAACGCCATCGGGAAATATGAAACAGGCCCGGACGGCTTGCTTTCATTTCATGACCAGTTTCACGCCGTCATTAAACCACTGGACGTACGCGGCCATGCCGTCGATTTTCAACTGACCTTTGGCCGCCGCAAAAAATGTCTGCTCATCGCTCGCCGATGACAGCACCTTAAACGCAGTGCCGGCGTCGGACCAGATCAGCGCCGCGTCGTAAGGGTGTATGCCTCCGGGAAGGGTGGACAATTTCCCGCGGTCGAAGATGAATAATCTTCCGTGCTTTCCGTCGGCGGTTTTAATCATAATCCTCACCCGCATGCCGCCCAGGAAACTTTGATAGGCCGCGTTCTTTGCGGCAGCCCTTTTCAGCTTTTGATATAAAATAAAAAGCAGCAACCTTAATTTCATGGCGCCTCCTGTCCGGTGTTAATTGATATGCCGTTCGTGAATGGGTTCAAAAATGATGATGTCGGGCGAGAATGATGTTACGTTCCGAAAGAAAAAAGAGAACCCCTGCCAAAACGCTCATTTCCTTATAAACAAATTTTGTTTATCTGGAGCAGTGCGGACAACATGGTCATCCCTCAAGCCGTCTTTTTGTGATGGGTGCGTATGAATAACTTTGTACTCCATATACACCATTTCTCCGAAAAAAGGGCAAAAATGCTTCGTCACGATTGAGCCCCGCCGAGCACTGAGGCACGGGCGGCAGGATCGCAAGGAATCACTTGCCTTGCAGCAACTTTCCTAGTAAAAAGCAGTCAAATGCCTTAACTGACGGAAGGAAACAAAAATAATGCTCACCGAAAATCATCTCGAAAAATACGCCGATGTTCTCTTGTGGGGGCTGGCCACGGCCAAAAAAGCGGCTCTGAAGAAAAACGAGATTGTCCTGATTCAGTACGACCTCTCGGCAATTAAGCTTGCGGAAATTCTCTACGGCCGGCTCCTTACCATGGGCGTCCACCCGGTGCAGCGGATGGTCCCCACGTACGGCATGGAGCTGAGCTTCTATCAAAAGGCCAATCCCCGGCAGCTGACCTTTATCGCGCCCGGCGACAGGGAACTCTACCAAAACATCAACGGCCGGATATTTCTTCATGCGCCCGAATCGCTCACACACCTCAAAGACATCGATCCGGCCAGAATCGGAAAAGCCGTTGTCTCCCGCAAAGTGTTGAAGGACATTCTCGACCGCCGCGAAGAACAGCGCCGGTACAGCTGGACGCTGTGCATCTGCCCCACAAACGAACTGGCGCGCCAGGCCAGGATGACGCTCAATCAATACACCGCGCAGGTGATCAAAGGCTGCTACCTGGACAAGGATGATCCGGTGGCCGAGTGGCGGCGCATCCACCAGGAAGTCACCGAAATTAAGAAGAGGCTCAGCGCCCTCCCCGTTAAATATTTTTACATGGAATCGGCCAATGTCGATTTGAGGATCACTCCCGGCGCGAAGCGAAAATGGGCGGGCGTCTCAGGCCATAACGTCCCCAGCTTTGAAATCTTTGTCTCCCCCGACTGGCGCGGGACGGAAGGCGTCTATTATGCCAACCTCCCCTCTTTCCGCAGCGGCAACTATGTCAAGGACGTCCGTATCACGTTTGTCAAGGGACAGGCCGTCAAGGTCGAAGCCAGCGAAGGAGAGGCATTCGCGAAAAAACAGCTCGCCATGGACCCGGGCGCGCGCCGCATCGGTGAATACTCCCTCACGGACAAAAGGTTTTCCCGGATTGACCGTTTCATGGCCGAAACCCTCTTCGATGAAAATTTCGGCGGGAAGGAAGGCAACTGTCACATCGCTCTGGGCTCCTCTTACAGCGACACCTTCAGCGGCGATCCGGCAAAGTTGACGCCCGCGCTCAAAAAAGAACTCGGCTTCAACGATTCCGCGCTGCACTGGGATCTGGTCAACACCGAACCAAAGACCGTAACCGCACATTTGACAAACGGCCGGAAGGTCCTCGTTTACGACCGGGGACTGTTTAAGATCTGAGGTGGCCGGTGCGGATTCCGGCCGCCCCCGGCCGAAATCCGCGCCATCTATTTTATGAAACGGAAATGATCATCCATGCCCACCCTGCCGGCCCGCATCACCGATTTTCATGTTCATCTTTTTCCGGACAGGATGTCCGACGCCATCTGGGATTTTTTCGTCAAAGAATACCGATTGAAAATCCTCTACAGGTTTTATTATCGGGAGTGCATCCGCTATCTGCGGACGCGCGGCATTCAAAAAATCGTTTACTCCAATTATGCCCACCGCGAAGGCGTTGCGGAAGGGCTCAACGCGTGGAACGCACAGGTCCTCGATTACGACCCCGATCTGTATTGTTTTGCGGCGTTCCATCCCGGCGATGCCGGCGCTCTGAGGGATGCGGAAAAAATACTGAAGCATCCCCGGGTGCTCGGGGTCAAACTGCATCTCCATGTCCAGCGCCTCTACCCGCATGATCAACGGCTATTTCCCCTGTATGAACTGATCATCGACCGGAAAAAACGCATCCTCTTCCACACCGGCAACGGCCCTCTGGGCAATGAATTCGTGGGGCTCGGCCACTTCCAAAAACTCATTGCCCGCTATCCCGACCTGCCGGCCAACAT
>SBEK01000320.1 GCA_009668925.1 Deltaproteobacteria bacterium | reverse complement strand
ACATCCGCCCTTCCAGAAAATACTTTCCGCCCTGTCCCTTGGGCGCGACCTCCAGGCATTCCGCGGCAATGGGATGATTTTGCGGATAGGCGAGGTAGATATTCCAGAGGTTCACGTCGTCCTTGGTAATACCGGCCTGGGTCATGGCTTCCTTGGCGGTTACCCGGATGCCGTCCAGCACCTGATGCTGATCCCTCAAAACACAGGTGCCGCTGAAATATCGGGCCGATTCACCCAGCTTGTAGGCCGCAGGACGCTTCATTTTTTGCGCATCTTCGGCGGAAACGATCACCATGGCACAGCCGCCGTCCCCCAATACGTTGCTTTCCTTTTTGTGCAGAGGGGTGTTGAGCAGAGGAGATTTCAGGACCTCTTCCATCGTGGGTACGGGCTTTTTATAAAAGACCGAGTTGGGGTCCCGGGACGCCCAGCTTCTGAGCGCCGTGACAACCGAGGCCATTTCTTCAGGCGTGTATCCGCTTTCATACGCCTCGCGGTTGTTGATAAGACCCATAATGATGTTGTAGGTCGTCCCGTAGGGGTATTCCCATTGCAGGTCTATTCCCGCTTTGGCGAAAAAATTGATTTGTTCGATCAGCGGAATGGTCGAATGGATCGTAACGTGCGGAACCAAAACCGCCCTGGCCAGGCCTGTGGTAATCCAGTGTTCAGCCAACCGGATGCAATTGGATGTTGAGGCTCCGCCCGCATTACATAAAACCGAATCCTTGCAGCCCTTCAAGCCCAGTTCTTCGGGCAGTTTGCCGAATGAAAGCTCTGCGGTTATCTGCGGCTGCGCTTGAGGCGAAACGACGGCTGTGGCTTCAATGTCATTCTTGTGAAGCCCCGAATCGCGGATGGCCTCCATGCAGGTGTCGTAGATGATATCCCAGTGCGTGCGCCGCGGATAATTGCCGGTAGGAACTTCCCCGATGCCGATAATTGCAATTTTCCCTTTACTCATAATAACCTTGCATCTCCTTTGCTTGACATACGTTTTATCTCTGAAATGACTTTCGCCCAATCCTCGCGCTCAGCCAAGACGTCCACTTCGTCCGCAACACCCCTACGGCGTTATAGTCACGGCTCCTATTTGCATCATGATGGCTAACTCATCCCGAATAATGGTCTCTTCGATGATCTTTCCGTCTCTCAGCTTAAACACGGCAAGAGCCCGCCAGGTGATCGGAGTATCGGCCGCAAAAACGACGAAAGGCGGCGTGACACCGGTTCTTGTTTTCACTGCCCCCCCGGCTTTGAAAACCGCGTCATGCCGCACCTGAACCACGACGGTATCGCCTTCGGCGACCGTTGTCAGATATTCCGTATGCATGGATTGCATCTGGGCCCAAGCAAGCTGAAACTGCTGTAAAATGGCATCGCCCCCGACAATCGTGGGATTCCCGACAAATTCCTGTGTTGCATCGGCGGCAAATAAAATCGGAATGGCCGCCGGCGTATTGTTGTCCAGGGCGGTGAAATAGCTGCGGACGACGGCAATGTTCTGCTGCTGCGTCGTTAAATCATCGGCATTGCCCGAGCAGCCCGCGATGATGAATGCCAAAATGGTGAGTTGAAGACCGACGATCGAGCGGTACACAATGGATTTCCCTCTACGCATCATCCGTTTCTCCTTTCTCCATGAATTGCTTGGTTCGTACCTGTCTCA
>SBEK01000319.1 GCA_009668925.1 Deltaproteobacteria bacterium | reverse complement strand
GCCCCGAGTACATCGAGGCCTACGAGCGCATGGCCAATCTGGCGACCAAAGCCGGAGTTGAAAATGGACAAAAGTTGACCATTCATACGCCGCTCATCGCGCTTTGCAAGGCTGACATCATCCGCAAGGGGCTTGCGCTGGACATCGATTATTCGCTGACGCACAGCTGCTATGACCCGGAAGAAGACGGCGCCGCCTGCGGACAGTGTGATTCCTGCCTGCTCAGACTCAAAGGCTTCGCCGAAGCCGGAATCAAAGATCCGGTTAGATATAAAAGATAAGGTACAAGGTTCAAGGTACAAGGTACAAGGTTCAAGGTACAAGGTACAAGGTACAAGGTTAAGAGGATGTATTCCGTTAAAGAAATATTTTACTCGATTCAGGGAGAGGGATATTACAGCGGCCGGCCGGCGGTTTTTTGCCGTTTCTCCGGCTGCAACCTGTGGTCGGGAAAAGAAGAGGATCGCGATCGGGCTCTGTGCAAATTCTGCGATACGGACTTTGCCGGAACGGACGGCACAGGCGGCGGTGTGTATGATACCGCAAACCTTTTGGCTCAAAAAATTTCTCAATCCTGGCCGCAATCCGCTGCGCAACCTTTTGTGGTTTGTACGGGCGGCGAACCGCTCCTGCAAATGGATGCCGATCTGATTGCCGCTCTGCATGAGGCCGGATTCGAAATCGCCGTAGAGACCAACGGGACCATTGCCGCGCCCGCCGGAATCGACTGGATTTGCGTCAGTCCCAAGGCCGGTGTGAAGCTGGTGCAGACGGGTGGAAATGAATTAAAGCTTGTTTATCCGCAGGCGGGGGCGGAACCCGAGCGCTATGCCGATTTGAATTTTCAGCACTTCTTTCTGCAGCCGATGGACGGCGCCGGGCGGGACGAAGCGCTGAAGCGGACGCTCGAATATGTTCTGGCGCATCCGTGGTGGCATATCAGTTTGCAGTTGCATAAAGTACTCAACGTTCGATGAGGAAGAAGATGGAGATCTATAAAGTATTCAAATTTGATGCGGCGCATTATCTGCCGTTGGTTCCCCCCGGCCACAAGTGCGCAAAGATGCACGGTCATTCTTTCCGCGTCGAGATCCATATCCGCGGTAACGCCGATCCCAGCACCGGCTGGGTGATGGATTTTTCCGCCATCGCCGAGGCTTTCGAACCCGTGTTGAATCAGTTGGACCATAAAAATCTGAACGCCATCGCCGGCCTGGAAAATCCCACTTCGGAAAATTTATGCCGTTGGATCTGGCAACGCCTTCAACCCGTCCTTCCGCAGCTTACCAAGATTATCGTTCAGGAAAGCCCCGAATCCGGTTGCATCTACGAAGGGGAAGACTGATTTTCATCTCCGGGGTCAGGCGAACCGCCGCCTCGGGCGCTCCGAGTGAGCGGACTGAAAATGTCTAGGCCGTTATGTTTCTTACTGCAGTGTCGCCCGGGCAAGAAGCGAGCCTCCGTCCTCATTTAAAAATTGCTTTTTGTAACTGAATGTATTAATTTTCGCCTATGGGGTGCCGTTTGCTTCCGTCTCACAGGGGAGATGAACGGCTGAGATTATACCCTTTGAACCTGACCCGGGTAATGCCGGCGTAGGGAGTGGCGCTCATCCGCAAACCATACGAGCCATATCCTTTTCAGGGGAAAGGGTACGGCTTTTTTTATTAGTGAA
>SBEK01000318.1 GCA_009668925.1 Deltaproteobacteria bacterium | reverse complement strand
CTTGCCCCCTGGACCGCCCAGGCGGCCACCGTGCCTAAAAAGTGGGACGAAACCTATGACATCGTTATTGTCGGCAGCGGTTTTGCCGGACTGGCCGCGGCCTATGAAGCAAAAAAAGCCGGGGCCTCCGTGATTATTTTAGAAAAAATGCGCACACCGGGTGGAAACTCGATTGTCAACGGCGGGGTCGTCGCGGCGGCAGGTTCTCCCCTGCAGGAAAAGCAGGGAATCAAAGATTCACCGGAATTACTGTTTAAGGATATGCTGACGGCCGGCCTTAACCTGAACCATCCCGAACTGGCGAAAATGGTTGCCTACAGCTCCAATGATACGGTCCAATGGACCATCAACGAACTCGGCGTCAAATACAAGGACCGGGTCAGCCAGGAAGGCGGACATTCCGTACCCCGCATGTACAGCACATACAATCAGAGCGGTTCGGCCATCATCACGGCACAACTGGCTAAATTAAAAGAACTGGGCGTGACGCCGAAACTGCAAAGTTATCTGACTCAGATTTACCGGGACGCGGATGGAAGAGTCAAAGGCGTTCAGATTCGTGAAAAATATGTTTTCCCGAATGCCGCGAGCGGCAAATTGAAAAACATCAAAGCCAGTAAAGCGGTCGTCATGGCGACCGGCGGCTTCGGCGCCGACATCAATTTCCGGACGATTCAGGATCCCCGCCTTGTGGTTGAAGTGGATACAACCAATCAGCCGGGCGCCACGTCCGAGGCGCTGCGCGAGTCCTTGCGGATCGGCTGTACCCCCATGCAGCTTTCCTGGATTCAGCTGGCCCCCTGGGGCAGCCCCGATGAAAAAGGCTTTGGCCTCGCCGCCTTCTTCGGCCAGGGGTGCGCGGCCGTTTACGGTCTATGGGTAGATACCAAAACGGGCCGGCGTTTCGTCAATGAGCTGGCGGACCGGAAGATTCGCGCCGATGCCATCCTGAAAGTGGGCAATAAATGCATTGCGTTTTGCGATGAAAACGGCACAAGGCTGCAGAAAGACGCGATCCCCAAGTTCATGGAAAGAGGCATCGTCAAAAAGTACGACACGCTGGAAGCATTGGCCAAGGCTTATGACGTTCCCTTCGGCCCGATGATGGAAGAAGTCAATAAATACAATGAAGCGCTGGTCAAAGGCAAGGATGAGGCCTGGGGACGCTATCTCTGGAAGGACGCCAAACCGATCGCCACGGCGCCGTTCTATGCGATGCGTCTGATGCCGAAGGTCCATCACTGCATGGGCGGATTGAACATCAATACCCAGGCGCAGGCGCTGGATGTGATGACCGATCAGCCTATCCCCGGTCTGTATGCGGCGGGCGAACTGACGGGCGGCGTGCATGGCGCGGTGCGCCTGGGCAGCTGCGCCACAATCGATTGCCTGGTTTTCGGACGAACCGCCGGCCGGAACGCAGTGAAAGAAAAAAGCTGGAGCTGATTTAAAACAAAACAAGCGAAAAGGGCTCTGCTCTCCGGAGCGGAGCCCTTGATCTGTTTCGCTGGAAGACGCGCTTGTCGCGCCGGTCAACCACCTCGCGGCAAACTGCGGAGAATTAACGCTCGCCCCGCGGCGGCGGGAAGCAATGATGCTGCAATTTGCTTGTCCGGACCCAACCCCGCATTTCCCCTCCCTTGCGGGATTTCGAGGCAAACCTCCCGCCGTCGCCGCGGCGTCCTCGCC
>SBEK01000133.1 GCA_009668925.1 Deltaproteobacteria bacterium | reverse complement strand
CGGCAGCGTTTTCCAGAAAAATGAACCGGTCTTTATCGCCGACGGTTTCCAGCATCCGAACTTTCGCTATTTCAAGGCGACCGGGGAAGAGCGCTATAAGTCGTTCTTATCCGTCCCGATCGTCAGCGGTGCAAGCCCCGTGGGCGTCATCATGCTGCAGCGGCAGCACAACAACCTGTTTGAAGACAACGACGTCAAGGCGCTGCAAATCGTCGCCTCCCAGCTGGCCATCGTGCTGGAGAACATCAAAATCATCATTTCCCTGAGGCATGCCGCGCCGGCAGAAGGGCCGCGCGGAAAAAAGGAACAGCTCGCCGGAATGTTTCTGAAAGGGAAGGCGGCTTCCCGGGGCTATGCTTACGCGAAAGCCACGCTGGCTTTCGGCGCTCTCAGGTTCAACGATCTGGCGGGTCAGACCTTCGAAAAGAAATACGGGCTTGCCGATCTGCAAAAAGCACTGGCCAAGACGGGGAGGGAACTGACCGCCCTGCAGAAGGCGGTCGAACACAAGCTCAGCGACGCCGCCTCCATGATCTTCACCTCGCACCTGCTTATCCTCAAAGATGAAAGCTTTATTTCGGCCATGACTCAGTCCGTGAAGAGGGGTAAAAATGCGCCGGATGCGGTGCTGGCGGCGGCGCAGAAATACATCACGCTGTTTTCGGCGAGTCCGGAGCCGTATATCAGAGAGAAGGTTCACGACATTGAGGATCTGGCCACCAGGATCATCAGGAACCTCGCCGGGAAAGAGGCCCGGCTGCCGCCTACGCGCAACCGGGTGGTCATTGCGACCGATCTGTATCCCTCCGATCTCTTGAAACTGTCGTCGGAAGAGGTGAAGGGCATCATCCTCCTGAGCGGCGGGGTCACCTCGCATGTTTCCATCCTGGCCCGCTCTCTGGACATTCCCATGGTCATCGTCAATGATCCGGCGGCAAATCGGATTTCCGACGGGGACCGGATCCTCATCAATGCCGAGCTCGGCAATGTGTTCGTCAATCCGGCGGAAGACATCGTCCGGGAGTTCCGCGACCGGATCGAGAGCAAGGCCGCGGTGAAACCGCCTCCCGTGATGGACAAGATCACGCGGACAAAAGACGGCGTGCGCATCGGGCTCATGGCCAACATCAATCTGCTCAAAGACCTCGATACGCTGAGAGATCTGTCCTGCGACGGCATCGGGCTGTACCGCTCCGAGTTCCCGTTCATCATCCGGCAGAGTTTTCCATCCGAAGAGGAGCAATTTTTTGTTTACCGGAAACTGGTCACGGGCGCTCCCTCCAAAGACATCACGTTTCGCACGCTGGATATCGGCGGGGACAAGACGCCCGCTCATCTCGATTCGGCCAGGGAGGAAAATCCTTTCCTGGGGCTTCGGTCCATCCGGTTTTCGCTCAAGCACCGGGACACCTTTATCCAGCAGGTCAGAGCCATTCTGCGCGCCGGTGCGGACTGCGACCTGAAAATCATGTTTCCCATGATTTTTTCTCTCGACGAGTTTTCGCAGGCCAGAGACATTGTGCGCGAGTGCGCCGATGACCTGCGGGCAGCGGGCGCCGTTTTCCACGACCGTCCGCAAATCGGCATGATGGTCGAAGTTCCGGCCGCCGTCGGGATCATTGAGGAATTCGCCGAGGTCGTCGATTTCTTTTCCATCGGGACCAACGACCTTATTCAATATATGCTGGCCGTTGACCGCACCAACGAGGACGTCGCGGAGTATTACATTCCGCACCACCCGGCGGTGCTGCGCGCCATCAAAAGGGTTGCCGACGCCGCCCGGGTCCGCGGGAAAGACGTATCGGTTTGCGGAGATATGGCCAATTCGGCCGCCTACCTGCCGTTCCTGATCGGATGCGGCATCCGGACGGTGAGTATGAATGCCCTGTATCTGGCGGAAAACCAGAAAATCATCTCCGCCATTGATGTGCCCAAAGCCGAGGCGCAAGCGGCGCGCCTCCTGGCGGCGGGAACGATCAGCCGCATCGAAAAGGAATTATTTTCTTCCTGACCCGGAAGAAGTGCTCCGAACCGAGGGTCAATTCGCTCCTTTCTTTTTTCACCGTTATCAGGCTATACAGGAAAGCGACGGGGGCTCAATCATCAGGGCCCCGATAAATTATAGAACAAAAGTTCAAAGGAGAAACATCATGAAACTGGTCATAGCGATCGTGCAAGCGGATAAAATCAAGGTGGTCAAGGACGCTCTGCGCGACGTCAAAGTAGGTAAAATCACCGTGTCCAACGTGGTCGGCTGCGGTGCACAGGTGGGAAAAACAGACACCAGCGACGGGGCCGTCACGGACGGAGACCTGCTGCCGCGGGTGCGCTTTGAAATCGCCGTCAACGATGACTACGTCCGGCCGACGGTGGAAGCCATTATCAAGGGCGCGCGCACCGGCAATATCGGCGACGGTAAAATATTTATCGTTCCTCTGGAGGAGTGCATCCGGATCCGCACAGGCGAAATGGGCCGTCTGGCGATCGGATGACGGCGCTTGCGGACTGACGGATCATCAGGCGTGGGGAATGAGCAATAGGCCATCCCTGCTTCGGGGGTGTTCAGAACGTTTACGAGAACAGGATAAGGATATGCGCGCGCACTGTTTACACCATGTTCCCTTTGAAGGCCTCGGCAGCATCGCAGTGTGGCTGGAGAAGACAGGGTATGAAGTCACCCGCACCGGTTTCTTCGATGGGGCCGGGCTCCCGGATCTCCGGGCGGTCGACCTGATCATCATCATGGGCGGTCCGATGAGCGTCAATGATGAAGCGGCGTTTCCCTGGCTTATCGCCGAAAAGCGGTTCATCCGGGAAGCCATCGGCGCGCAGGTTCCGATGCTGGGCGTTTGCCTCGGCGCGCAGCTCATTGCCAATGCGGCCGGGGCCAAAGTGTTTCGCAATCCCGTCCGCGAGATCGGCTGGTTTCCGATTTACGGAATTCCCGGCAACGATTCTTCCGTCTTTCAGTTTCCTGAGTCCGTGGATGTCTTTCACTGGCACGGCGAAACATTTGACTTGCCCCAGGGGGCGGTCCGCATCGCGAAAAGCGACGGATGTCAGAATCAGGCGTTTCAGTTGGGCCGTTCGGCCATCGGGCTGCAGTTTCACCTGGAAACCACACCGCAAACCGCAGGCGCACTTGTTGCCCATTGCGCAGATGAACTGACGCCCGCGCCGTATGTCCAAACCGCGGAAGACATTTTGCAGGCCGGCCCCGGGCGGTATGCCGCCATCAATCGCTTAATGGACGACGTCCTCTCATTTCTTGCGCGCCCATAAAGCGCGGAGACTACGCTTTTCTCTTTTCGTCGATATCCCCCGGATACATCATGGCGCCCGGACCCCGCTCGCGCGTCCGGACGCGGATGACGTCCTCCACGGGCGTTACGAAGATAATGCCGTCGCCCGTCTCGCCCGTATACGCCGATTTGAGAATCGCCTCGAGGGCCGCATCCAGGTTGCGCTGGTTCAGAACAATATTGATTTGGATCTTGGGCAGCATGTTGACCTGGTAGGTTCCGGCGCGCCCGACGAGCTGCACGCCGCCCTGCCGGCCGTGGCCGCGCACTTCAAACGTGTTCAGGCCCACGATTCCTATTTCTTTCAAAGCGTCGATGACATCGTTTACTTTATCTTCGCGAATGATCGCCTCGATTTTTTTCAGCATGGCAAAATCTCCAATTCCATAATTCGACAAGTTGGGCGGCAGGTGACCGCGGCCTAAGAGTAGGACCTTTCTCCATGGGAGCTGATGTCCAGCCCCACATCTTCTTCGATGGGACTCACCCGCAATCCGATGCTCATATTGAGCAGCTTGGCCAGCACATAAGTCACCCCGAAAGAAAAGACGATGGTGACGATCACCGCCACGATCTGGATGCCCAGCTGGGCGGGATTGCCGAAAAACAAGCCGTTGGCTCCATCGGCGTTAACGGCTACCGTGGCAAATAATCCCGTGGCAATGGTGCCCCAGAGGCTGCCCATGCCGTGGCAGGCCCAAACGTCCAGGGATTCATCCAGCCGGCGCTGTTCCCGAAAACGCATCGCATAATAAGCAAGCGGCGCGGACACGGCCCCGATGACCATCGCCGCCAGCGGGGTGACAAACCCGCAGGCCGGCGTGACCGCGGCCAGACCGACGACCATTCCGGTGGCGATGCCCAGGGTGCTGGGCCGGCCGTCGAGCCAGGAGAGCAGCATCCAGACGATCCCCGCGGTCGCGGCCGAGGTGTTGGTTGTGACCAGGGCGTTTACCGCCACACCGTTTGCGCCAAGCGCGCTGCCTGCATTAAAGCCGAACCAGCCGACCCACAGAAGCCCGGTTCCCAAAACCGTGAGCGGAATATTATTCGGCTCCATGGGAGAGTTGCCGTGGCCCTTGCGCGGGCCGATGACCAACGCAAACGCGAGCGCCGAAAATCCGGCCGCGATATGCACAACCGTTCCGCCGGCAAAATCAAGGACGCCCATTTCTTTGAGCCATCCACCTTGCCCCCAGACCCAGTGACAAAGCGGATCATAGACCAGCGTGGCCCACAGCAGGCTGAAAAGCAGGAAGCTCTTGAATTTGACGCGTTCGACGAAAGCGCCGGTAATCAGGGCGGGTGTGATGACGGCAAACATCATCTGGAACGCAGCAAAAAGTTGATGAGGGATAGCCTTGGCGTAGACGGGATTAGGCGCAGCCCCGACGCCCAGAAATCCCAGATAATCCAGTCCGCCGATCAGCCCCTTGATGTCCGGGCCGAAGGAGAGCGAATAGCCGTAGAGCACCCACTGAACGCCGATGAGCGACATGAAGATGTAGCTCAGCGTCAAAGTGGAAAGAACATTCTTTCTGCGCACCA
This sequence comes from Deltaproteobacteria bacterium, assembly GCA_009668925.1. The sequence continues at coordinate 6,838 of SBEK01000133.1, read as the reverse complement.
TGCCGCCGTAAAAGAACGCCAGCGCCGGCGTCATCAAAAGAACGAGGGAACAACACACCAAGATCCAGGCCGTATCGCCCGTACTGATTTCAGCACCCATTATGTTTTTTCCTCCAGATTGTATATTGCTTAACATCTTAGAGCAATTACCTTGCCACGATCGGTGAGCCATTAAATACAGGGAGTTATGATATTCACCGCCTTCTCGCCGTGCGCATATTTGTGCGGTTTGCCGGAAGACATAACATATTTGTGCCAATTTTAACGGCGATTGTCAGGGAAAACCATTACAGTTTTCTAAGTGATGGTAAACTGATTCAATTACGTCCTTTTTTGCCGCCTGTCCGGATCGAGCCTGCTTGCGGTTTGCCGCTATGCCGGATCATGAACCGCCATATTCTTCTATAAATTCTGATTTAGCGTCGCCGACAGCACAATATTGTCCGGAATTGCATCCGCCTCAACTTCCCAAAAAATAAGTCATTACGGCAACTCATCGGTGATCGGCGGTCCCGGCATCATCTTTGCAATTCAGACCGGGGAATGCCTGAAGACGCATTCATGTATGGAGCCTTGAGATTGGCGAATGGCGCGTTGATCTGGCGACTGAAAAGAACCGTGTTTGGTTTTAAAGTAACTGAAGTGGAACGGGCCATGAGATTTATCACTGCGATTATCCGGCCGCAGCGGCTGGAGGATGTTAAAAGAGAGCTGGCCGCCGTCGATCTGAATTTGATGACGGTGACCAGAGTCATCGGGCCGAAACGGCCGAAAAATATTTCCGGGAATTACGACGGCGCCGGGTTCGTGAGCGATGCCGCAGACAAAATCCGTCTGGACATCACGCTTGGCGACGACTTTGTCGAATCGACGATTGAGGCGATTGTCAAAGGCGCGCCCGTTGATGACGCGGGCTGCGACCAGATATTTGTTTTCTGACTTTTCCATTGAGAAAAGAGGCTGTTGAAAAAGGCTCATATACTGCGTTGCGCTTCGGCTCTCGCATGCTCACGTACGTTTGAGTACGCTCCGCTGCTCGATCCTCGCGACGCCTTGTCTCTAAGCCTTTTTGAACAGCCTCTACTAACAAGGTTTTTCAACACCCTGCTGGAAGTGGATTGAAAAATATTTTGGAGGCGGCAAGCTGGAGGAAACAGAACGCGAAGTGATTTCCACTGCGCGGCCATGCGGGAAGACGGTGCAAATGTCAGATCAGTTTTCCCGGGTTCATTATTATTGCTGAGGGGTCGTCTAATGGCAGGACAACAGGTTCTGGCCCTGTGAATCGAGGTTCGAGCCCTTGCCCCTCAGCCATTTCTTTGTCTATTTTCGGTATGCTTCCGGAGCGGATTTTTCCCCGCTGGCTGATCCCGGGAAGTTTACAACGTGAATCCTTTTTCCTGCATCAGGTCCGCGTTTGTGAAGAGGGCCATTCCCGTCAGCATTTTGCGAAATCCCAGCGCCGTGTAAAATTCTTCTTTTCCCGGTGAGGCGTACAGCAGGATATTGCAGAATGAGAGTCCCTCCAGAATCTCTTTCATGATGGCGGTTCCGATACCCTTCCTCTGGAATTCAGGCAGGATGGCGACATCGTAGACGGCCCCCTGGTAGGCGCCGTCGGAAATCGCCCGGCCGAAGCCGATCAGGCGGGCGCCGTCGTAAACAAATACGGTGATGTGGCTGGCCTCAAATGCTTTTTGGTGAAGCTCGGGGGCATGGTACGCCATGCCCACCAGCTTCAAGGTTTCCGAAACCACAAGCCAGTCCACACCCCGGCAATCGGTTTTAATCTCCAGGGCCACGGAATGCCCTCCTTTGTATGTTTCCCTGCCTTCCGCTTCCGCTTGCGAGGTGGCGGATCACGGGTCGGCGTCTGCCGAGGCCTTGCCTATTGAGGCGTTTCCCCGCGCAAAATGTTCTTCAAGACTTTTTGCATGGCATTTTTCGGCAAAGCGTCCACAAATTCGACGATGGCCGGCTTCTTGTAGCTCGCCAGCTTTTCCCGGCAATACTCCATAATTTCCTCTGAAGTAGCCTGCTGGCCGGGTTTAAGAACAATGACCGCTTTGACGATCTCGCCCCAATACTCATCCGGCATGCCCACGACAGCCGACTCCAAAACCTTGGGGTGGCCGTGCAGGACGTTTTCGATTTCCACGGGATAGATATTTTCCCCGCCGCGGATGATCATGTCCTTTTTTCTCCCGGCAAGATACAAATAACCGTCTTCATCCATACTGGCCAGATCGCCTGTATGCAGCCAGCCCCCCCGCAGGGTTTCCTCCGTCGCTTCGGGCTTGTTCCAGTACCCTTTCATGACTTTTTTGCTTCGGGCAATGATTTCGCCGACCGTGCCCAGGGGAACATCCTGATCCTGATCGTCCACGATCCGCACTTCCCCTTCGGGAATGCAATGGCCGATGCTGCCCAGATGTTTTGTCTTCTTGGCGATCTCCTCCGGGCTCCCTTCCAGAATATGATCTTCCGGAGACAGGACGGAGATGATGCCCGTAGACTCCGTCATGCCGAAAAAGTTCGTATAGTCGGCCTGAAGAAGTTGCTTCGCCTGCATGAGCAGCTTGACCGGCATAGGCGAGGCGCCATAGCCGATGTTTCTAAGTGAACTGAGGTCTTTCTTCGGAAAGTCCGGATGATCCAGAATGCCCTGCAGCATCGTGGGAACCAGATAGGTTGTGGCCACTTTTTCCCTGGCGATGATATCCAGGCAGGCCCCCGTCTCGAACTGGGGAAGGATGATCTGGGTGTCTCCCCGATACAGCGGAAGCAGGGTGCTGATCACGCCGGCGATGTGATACATGGGAACGTTTAGGAGCAATGTCCCGGGAGCAAACGTGTAGCGGTCCGTAATCGGCGTCACGACATTGGCGTGGGTCAGCATGGCGCCCTTGGGGAAGCCCGTTGTGCCGCTCGTATAAATGAGGCAGGCCGTGTCGCTGTCCTCCACGGACACGCTGGGAAACGGAGCCGACGGCTGACGTGAAAGCAGGTCTTCATAACTTTCCATGCCCGCCGGCGGCTCCCCGATAACCACATAATGCCTGATCGACAGCAGATTGGCTGAGATGCTTTTGATCATCTCCGCGTAGCGATCACCGAAAATCAGAACCTTGGGTGTGCAATTATTCAGGATGTAAGAAACTTCTTCTCCGCGCAGCCGGAAGTTCAGATTGGCGGAAATCCCGCCCACTTTACCGATGGCGTAGGTCATCTCGCAAAACTGAAAACAGTTGGTTTGAAAGACGGCTACGCGGTCGCCGGGGGTAACGCCCATTTCCGCCAGCGCCGTGGCCAGACGGTTGGCCCGTTCCTCCATCTGTCTGAAGGTTAACCGTACGTCATCATGGACGACGCAGGTTTTATCAGGATAGGTCTTGCAGGTTTTTTCGATGATCGAGGCAAAGTTCATGAAGGCTCCTTATTCGTCTTTTCGTGTGTTGGCAAGGGAAGCAACCCAACCGCTCTTCTTCAAATTCTAGTCATCATTTTCTCCCATTGATGATCGGAGGGGTGCACAAGGCCTGGGGGACGGCGACAACCTGCCCCCAGCCGGCATTCTGGTCGTACCATTTATTGGGGAAAACCAGTTCGGAAAAATAGATGTCGCTGAGCGCCAGATGATCCTGCGGTCTCATATAGAGGGGACCGATGATGGATTGATATTTGTCTCCCTCCCAGACTTTAATGATTTTTTCGGCATTGGTCGTCTTCGCTCTCTGGATGACATCAAAAAGCCAGTAAACACTGATCGCACTGCTTCCCACAAAACCGCCCGGCCATTTATACATTTCAGAATCGTAAGGCTTGCCCCATTTTTTCCACTGCTTGGTCCAGAGTTCATTGAACTTCTTGTTTAAAGCGGTGTCGATCGCGGGAATGTGCGTCTGCATCACGACCATCCCGGCCCCGGCGGGACCGCCGATGGCTTTCAGCGGATTGGGGTCATCCAGGTAGATGCTGGAAATGGGCAGATTGACACCGAACTGTTTCGATTGTTTGAGCAGATTTTCATTGTCCGCGGACCACGCCTGGGTGATGATGGCATCGGCGCCGGACGCCTTGATCTTGGTCAGATAAGGGGCAAAATCCTTTACGAAAAGGGGGAAGAAATCTTCGCCGACGATCTGCGCGTCGGGCTTATGCTGCTTGATGGCGGACTTGAATGTTTCCGCATAGGCATGACCGTAAGCATAATCCTGGCAAAGAATGTAAAACTTTTTTTCCGGGCGCTTGGCATAGTACTGGGCAAGGGCCAGGGTCCATTGCGTTGTATTGGGAGCCATGACCTGGAAGACATAGGGATTCCAGTTCTTTTCATCCAGCAGAAGATCCGAATAGGAGCAATTGTTTACAAAGATTTTCTTATGCACGCCGGCCAGCATCTGGGCGACGATCGTAATATGCGTCCCCGCCGTTCCCACCAGGACATCGACTTTATCCTCCAGAATGAGCCGTTCGATGACCTTTCTGGCAATATCAGGTTTAACCTGCGTATCGCCTTTGAGGATCTGGATTTTCTTCATTTTCCCGTCAACCAGAATTCCTCCCTGGGTGTTGATGTCATGGACAACCCAGGCCAGGGAAATATAAAACCATTCCCCCGCGCTGGCCGCCGCGCCGCTGAACGGGTTGACAAGCGCGACCTTGATCGTATCTCCCGTGACGGGGGTATCCGACTTGCCGGGAACGAACGAGGCCATATCTCCTTTCAGAGGCTGAAAAGCCATCGCGGTATTCCAGCTTAGAAAACAGGTAAAGAAAAGAAACAAAGAAACGGCAGCTACAATGCCACGCCAATGAGCCAGGGACCTTTGCATTTTCAACCTCCTGTTTAAAAATAAAATGGGGTTAAGAATATCTGGTTCTGATATGCGATGACGCGCCAAATTTTTCGTATGATACAACATAAGGCAAGGCCGTTTTGTTTGTCAATTGAATAATGGGAGAAAAAAGGCAGGAGCATTGATTCGCAAAAAAGGTGCGGCTCTTGCAGGGAGCACTGCGGAGGTTTTACTTGGAATCAGTAATAAGGTGGAATAATCATGGAGGGTATTGTTCCACAGGGCGAATCAGGAATGTATTTTAAAATATCAATTCAAGCCGTCACTTTCCGTAAAGATATTCTCAAGGTCAGTGCCGATGCTGGCCACGGGACGCAGCGCTTCCCATGTATTTAAGGCGTGACTTTTCCCGGGCAAACCTCTTGACCGTCTATTGAATACCGGCAGATGGATGTCTTTAAGCACGCGCGCTATTTTATTTATTTTCTCTCAGGGCAAAGCAGGTTTTTGACCGGAGTCTTTTCCTGCCTTTGCATTTTTGAAAGCTGCCTCTATCATCTTTGCCCCTGGCGAATTAGCGTCATAAGAAGTAAAGGAATTTGATTTTATACTTGGAATACTATGTATTAATTTTTTGTTAGCATCGTATCTATATATTTCAAGAGCCCGACCCTGTCGTTTCTGTTTTGCTTCCCATTTTTGCAGTTCTAGCTTTGCCCCGATAAACATATCGGGTTTCTCCCATACTGTTAAACTCCAAAAGATAATCGTATCACCATTCGTTACTACGCTATCACTATCTATATAGTCGTTTACTGGCTCCCCAGCATGTGAACTCTTACCAGTATGAATCCAATTCGCAGCAAATACTTCGCTTGATGTTATTAAAAAACATAGAAAAATAATAGACAACGTTTTCTTTATCATGCTGATACCTCCTTAAAAACTGCACTAATCACAGCCGGGTTTAACTAAATAGGGCCACTCGGGACGCGCTACCTCTTCCGCACATGCAGCCAGTACTGACTATCGCAATCAATCCCTTCGATCTCCTCTACGCTTAACGAACGCCGTTCGCATTGCTTCACGATCCAGGCCAGCGAGTGGCGGATGACGCCGGGCACATCCGATTCGTGGCTTGTTCCAACCCACGATTTGCCCTGATAGTCCTCATCGGGTGTTCGGGGCGGCAGGTAGGACGCAAGCAGCACGGCCGACTCCGCCGCGTCCCGGACGAACGAGTCGAGACTGGCCTGGATCTGAGCCTTGCTGGCATGCGTCCAGATCGAGCGCGCAATGAAATAGTCAAAGCGGCTGCCGAACACGGAGGTATCGAAGTTTGCATTGTAATCAAACCGGGGCCGTTTGTGGGCGATCTCATCGGGCGAGAACAGGTAATTCAAACCGTAGTCCACCCGAACGCGCGCCGGCTCGATGCCGCAGTAGCCGCCGGGTTCAAGAAAATGAACCAGCCAGTAAGCGATCCGCAGACACCCGCAGCCGATCTCGACCACGCGCGACTCCGGGCACAGACCGGCGCGCAAAAGCGCGATCAACTGCTCACGGCCCGCCTGTTCGAACGTCTCTACCGGAACCCCGAGAAAGCCATGATTCGACATCATCTGCTGGGCTCGTTGTTGAACTTCAGCCATTGGTCTCATGAATATCTTCTCCTCCTGAACTCAACCGCGATGAATGGGCGACGCCGCCTGAAAAGTAAATTTCCATTACTTTGATGAAACCGTCTCTGACGCGAGAAACTTAGTATTTTAAGGGCGTCCCCTTCGTTACCTATAAATAAATTACTTAACCTTAAGGTTTCATACGTTCAAAGCAAACAACGGAATCTGTGCTAAACATTTTATCAGTCGTATATTCAGATATATAGATCATTTTCCAACCGTCGTATTTGGAAAATACATTTTCCATTGAAGGTCTATTTCTAATATCAACACGCTCACAGCGTGTTTGCGCGATGGTTGTATTTGTATTCCATCTGACCGCAGTGATATTTGCTGGCTGGCAAGCCTCAATCACTA
>SBEK01000317.1 GCA_009668925.1 Deltaproteobacteria bacterium | reverse complement strand
GTTCATTGCCGAGCCGAAGGGCGATGCAGCCGATCCAATGAGCGGGCATCATCACATGCAAACTTTCTCCGACGCTGACTTCGACCGGAAACGGGACGCCTGCTTTAACGGATGAGGGTGCAACGAAGAACGGCGCATGCGTCTCTTCCAGATGCGTCTTCCTGGCGGGATTTTTGACGCGGTTGATTCCCTCGAACAAAGTCATATCCACCTTATCGGGAAAATAAAGATCAGCCGCGCCGGCGATGCCGGCAAGCGCCAGCGTTGCGGATGCGCCCGCCGCACTTTTGAGAAAAGTTCGTCTATCCACTTTCATGCCCTCTTTAAAGGATTCAGGATGCAGTTCTTGGTTTAGTCCGTATCCTGAATGTCGACGGTGAACTTGTACTCTAATGAACATTAAGCTAGGGGAGGGCAATCCGAAACACAATGATAGTTTTTAAAGAGGATAGCCGTAGGCAAAATTTAGGGTAGGTCTTCACCGGCCGGCGGTTTCCGGCCCGGTGAATTTGTTTGCTTCAGTCGTCCCGGCGGGCTTTCATCTGACGGCGCGTCGCGTCAAGTTCCATTTTGCGCAGACGGACACTCTCGGGAGTGACTTCCACCAGCTCGTCCTCGGCAATGAATTCGATGGCCTGATCCAGAGACAGGATCCGCGGAGGACGCAGGATCACGGTGGCGTCGGATGTGGACGCCCGCATGTTGGTCAGCTTTTTTTCCTTGACGATATTGACGTTCAAATCCTGGGTGCGGTTGCGCTCACCCACGATCATTCCCGCATAGACATCGGTGCCGACATCCACGATCATTTCTCCGCGGTCCTCCATGGCGTAGCTCGCGTAACCGGTCACGCGGCCGGCGCGATCCGCCACCAGCACGCCGGTGCTGCGCTGCGGGATGGCGCCGAACCACGGCGCGTAGTCTTCCAGGAGTGAATTCATGACGCCGCCGCCCTTCGTATCCGTCAGAAATTGGCTGCGAAAGCCGATGAGCCCCCGCGACGGAACCAGAAATTCCATGCTGACCCGGCCGCTGCCTTTATTGACCAGGCTTTCGAGCCTTCCCTTGCGGAGGGACAACTTTTCCGTGATTCTGCCGACAAATTCTTCCGGGATGTCCAAAAACAGCCTCTCCACCGGTTCGAGGAGCTTGCCGTCCTGTTTTTTGGTGATGACCTGCGGTTTGGATACGGCCATCTCGAATCCTTCACGGCGCATCGTTTCAATAAGTACGGCCATCTGCAGTTCTCCCCGACCGCACACTTCAAACGCGTCCGTGCGGTCGAGCTTCCTGATCCGGACCGCGACGTTGCGCAGCGCTTCTTTTTCCAGGCGTTCCAGCAGATGGCGGGATGTCAGATATTTTCCTTCGCGTCCGGCAAAGGGCCCGTCGTTGACGTAGAAGATCATGGAGACCGTCGGTTCATCCACGATCAGCCGCGGCAGAGCCTGCGGGTTGTCCAGGGAGGAAATCGTATCGCCGATGGTAACGTTTTCCACGCCGGCCAGTGAGAGAATATCGCCTGATTCCGCGACCGTGATCGATTTCTTGGCCAGTCCATGAAACTCATAAAGGGCGGAGAGCTTCACGCCGCTCATGGTTTTCTCTTTTGCGCAGAGGGTGTAGAGTTTATTCATTTCCAGTTTCCCGCTTTGCAGGCGGCCGACGGCGATCTGCCCGACGTACGGGTCGTAATCCAGGTTGGTCA
>SBEK01000132.1 GCA_009668925.1 Deltaproteobacteria bacterium | reverse complement strand
GGATGCGGGCAGCTATGAAGAAGCGTTATCCAGGATAACGCTTCTTCATAGCTGCCCGCATCCAACGCAAAAATGAGTTTATCGATCGGATTACTCGAGATATTCTTCATCGCCAATAAACTCTGTATTATCGGGAATCGGTTTAAAATCTTCCTGAGACCCTTTTAAGAATTCCGGATGGGCATAAACAACCTTTCCCGCCGCGATCTCCCGAAGCGACAGAACGATTTCCCGATTCTTGCTTTCGAGCAGCGGCTTTGAACCTTTGAGCAACTGTCGTGCCCGCTTTGACGCCAGTGACACTAAGCCGAACCGGGTCTGCGCCACCCTTAAAGAATCTTCTACTGTAATTCTTGCCATGAACCTGATACCTCCTAAATATCTCCATTCATATGTTTAAAAAAACGATTAATCTTATTCTGCAGGCGGCTTGTTTTGCATTTCTCGGAACGGTAGATCGCAATCACCTGTTTGACAGCCATTTCCAGATTGTCATTGAAAACGGCGTAGTCATACCACAAAACTTCTTTTAATTCATCCTCGGCTTGAGTGAACCGCTTTTTAATAACCTCCGGACTTTCATGCCCCCGTTTTTTCAGTCGGTTCAGGAGCTCATCTAAAGAGGGAGGCAGCACGAAAATAAAAACGCCGTTAGCAAATTTCTTCTTAATTTCTTTGGCGCCGCGCGGTTCGACATCAAGCAACAGATCCTTGCCCCTGCCTAAAATTTCTCTCATCGCCTTGCCGGATGTTCCATAAAAGTTCCCGTAATTCTCTATCCATTCGACGAACTCCCCCTCGTCCATACGCCTTTGAAAATCTTCGCGGGAAATGAAATGGTAATCTTTTCCGTTGATCTCGTTGGGACGAGGCGTCCGGGACGTGTAAGAAACGGAAAACTCAACTTCGGGGCAGGCTGCCAGCAAGCGCCGGCAAATACTGCTTTTCCCCGTTCCGGACGGCGCAGATAAAACGATGAATAATCCCTGGTCCGACATATTTTTCACTCGATATTCTGCGCCTGTTCGCGCAGCTTGCCCAACTCACTTTTCACCTCAATGACCTGTTTGGCAATTTCCGCATCGTTCCCCTTGGAACCGATCGTATTGATCTCTCGGTTCATTTCCTGCAAAAGAAAGTCGATTTTCCGGCCTTCCGCATCATCGCTTTGCAGCAGGACGTCAAACTGACCGATATGACTTTGCATTCTAACAATTTCTTCCGTGATGTCACAACGGTCCGCCATGATCGCCACTTCTTGAGCGAGCCTTCCGGCGTCGATCTCCAGCCCGGACGTCAAGTCTTTGATCCTTTCTGAAAGACGTTTTTGATACTCGAGCACAATCTGCGGCGCACGGGATTGGATGGCCGCCATCGTTTCCTCAATCGCCCGAAGCCTCATCTGCATATCGGAGAAGAGAGCAATGCCTTCATCCTGCCTCATGTTAGCCAGCAGTGACAACGCTTCCTGCAGGGTTTGCTCCACATGAGTCAAAAAATCAGCGTCCAGTTGCGTCTCCGCCGGAGGCGTAAAAATGTCCCGAAAACTGATCAAACTCTTCAAACTGATTGGTTCTTGGATATCCAATTCGTTTTTCAATCGACTCAAGACATCGAAGTAATCGCGGGCAACTTCCATATTCAAATTCAGCCGGGATGTATCCGCACTTTCACCCTCCAGGCGGATCGTCACGTCGATGCGCCCGCGCTTGAACCTTTCTCCGATCTTCTTTTTGTATTCCATTTCCAATGGATTCAGAGCAGCGGGCGTCCTGAGGGCAATCTCGAGAAAACGATGGTTGACGGATTTGGCCTCCACGACAATGCTCCGGCCGCCGCACAGGGTATCCACCCGGCCATAACCGGTCATACTTTTAATCATATTAGTCCTTTTGCAAAATTATTCTCTTCTATCATGACTCAGCCATCTTTAACTGCAATAAATACCGCGACCGGATTGAAGCGAACACGGCCAGTTGCCGCTCGTCTGCATAATCCGGATACGTCCAGGGAAGTGTACAAAATTTCTTTCCCTGATATATTAATGTCAGATCCGCATAGATCCCGTCGCGCAGATACGGTCTGTGAGTATATCCCTTGCCGGTAGCCAGAATCAGGTGAGCCTGAGATAAATACCCGGGGTCAATATTCACTCTCCGCCGATCTTCGACTGTTGATTCCCTCTCGAGAATATTCGTCGCCAGCTTGATGTCCGGCAACGTCTCCGGCCGGATCAACTTCTCCATCGACAGGAATCTTCTGACCAGCGTTTCTCCCATCTCCGGATGGTAATAGTCCGTATAATCAAAAGGCATCTGACCACTGACGAAATCCGGCTGCCCGTAAAGGGCGGTCAGGTTCTGAATCATATCATTCATAAAGCCGGTTGCGGACGCCAGAACACTGAAGATCAGTTTGACCGGCGGAGCCGGCGCTGGTTTACTCATAACACGCCGATTAATTCCTGTTGGGATACGGTGGATGTCCCCACCTTACCCACAACAATTCCGGCCGCGTGGTTGGCCAGTGATGTGGCCTCCTTCAGATTCGCCTGAGCAGCCAGAGCCAGAGCCAGCACCCCGATAACCGTATCACCGGCGCCCGTGACATCGTAAACTTCCTTCGCCTGAGCCGAGAAGTGCGTGTGGTCAATTCCATGCCCTCTTTCAAAAAGACTCATGCCTTCCTCGCCGCGTGTGATGAGCAGCGACTGAAAATCAAATTTTGTGAGTAATTTTTCACCCATTGCGAGCAGATCATCCCCATTTTGCATTTCCATCCCGGCGGCACGGGCAGCCTCATGATGATTGGGAGTAATGACATGAACGCCTGAATAAACTGAGAAATCACTCTGCTTCGGATCGACGCATAAGAAAATGTTCGACCCCCGGGCGATGTCTTTAATGCCGTCGATGAGTTCTCTGGAAACGACGCCTTTGCTGTAATCGGAAATGACGATGGCGCCGATCTTATCGCGGAGGGATCGGACATAGGCAAGGATTTTGGTGCGACTCAAGCGGGGAATCGGCTTTCTGCTTTCGGAATCGAACCGAACCACCTGCTGCCCATGAGCAACGACTCTTGTTTTCAACGTCGTCGGCCTTCCTTTTTCAACGATGATACCTCCCGTGTCAATATCACGTTCTCTGAGTTGTTTTAGCAATCCCCTGCCGATGTCATCAGCACCGACTACGCCCGCAACAAAAACCCGGCCGCCCATAGCGTAGATCGTATTGAGGACATTGGCGCATCCGCCCAGCATCACGGAATCCTTCTGCACATCGACCACCGGCACGGGCGCTTCCGGAGAAATGCGCGATACTTTGCCCCAGATAAAATGATCGACCATGACATCTCCGACGACAAGTACGCCTGATCGTGTAAACTTTGAAATAATTTCCAAAGCCTTCTTTTTAGCAATCGTTTTGTTCACCCGACACCCTACCTCGATTAAGATATCCCCAAAAAGTAAAAAAGCGCCAACGCGCCATCGGTTTATTTAGAAGTTGCGGAATGTTATTATCAAGCGCCGGTTTTGTCAATGATTATCATAGCGGATTTCTTATATGCCGGCTTCTGCAGACGGTAAATTGGAAAGAACCTTGAAGGGGGTCAGCGCGGCGGCAAGACTGAAAATGAAAGAGCCCGGAGGTTTTCTCCTCCGGGCTCTTTATAGTGAATCTGATTTATTTAAGCATGATGTCCGTGGGCGTCTTCTTTCTTTTCTTCACCCCAGACCACCAGCTTGCCTTCATGCTCCATCTCCTTCACCCACTTCGGATGCAGCATGGTCAAGACCTTCTTGTCCATCCACCCCGTGATCATCGCATCCACCGATCCGGGATTGCCTATCGTCCCCAAATACAGGTGTATGAAGAAGAACGCGAAGATCGCCACAAATCCCAAAACATGCAGCGGGAACATCCACCGCACAAACTCCGTCGGCAGAGACCCCGGAAACCACATGATCAGGCCCGTGATAATCATGATCACACCGAATATCGCCACCACCAGAAAGAAAGCCTTCTGACCGGGATTGTATTTCCCCGTCTCCGGTACCTTGTCCACGTGCCACAGGTATCCGCCTGCCGCCATGATCCAGTCCAGATCCTCCGGAAACACAAATACCCCAGCTTCCTTCCACCACATCCGGATCACCAGAATCAGTGAAACCGCAAATACCAGACCGGTGAAATTATGAACCAGCTTCATGCTCTTCAATCCACCGAACAACGCCCCGATAAAATTGAAGCTCTGGAACATCATCCCCAGCCCCGTCAAACACAACAGTAAGCAGGAAATCGCCAGCATCCAGTGCAATATCCGCTCATAGCTGTCCGTTACTTGTACGTATCCATTCTTCATGGCTATTCCCCTCCCTTCTTTTCTTCAGTCCCTACTCCTTCTTTGGGAGTCTTCGGCCCATGAATCATGTAATGCAGAAACGCTCCACCCAATACGCCGCCCGCCGCCAGCAAACTCAGGGGCTTTAAAAGGTCCTTCCAGACGATCACCGACGCCGGAACTTTCGGATTCACCGGCAATTCATCGTAAACGTCAGGTTTGAACTGCAGCACATAGACCACGTGTGTCCCATCCACAAACTTGTCACCGTAAACATTGGCGTCGCCGCCCAGCTGTTTCGCCCGGGCGTAAGCTTTTTTAATCATCGCATCTTTATCGCCGATCGTTAGGGCGCCGGTCGGGCAGGATTTGACACAGGCCGGTGCATGGCTTTCCTTAATGCGGTTATAGCACAGGTCACATTTGTAAACCTTGTCACTCTTTGCATCATACTTGGGAATGTGGAATGGACAGGCCGACACGCATTCCTTGCAGCCGATGCATTTTTCATGACGGATGCCGACGGTCTTCATCTCTGTATAATATAGAGAACCGCTGGGGCAGACCTTCACGCAAGCGGCGTCCGTGCAGTGCATGCAGCCGTCCTTGCGGAAAATCCACTGGAAGTTTTTGTCTTTATCCTCATATTCCTGGAAACGGATCAGCGTCCAGGTATTCCACTGCAAATCGGGCGGATTCTGATAGCTGCCCCACTGCTTGGTGCGCAGCCCGGGCATTTCGTTCCACTGCTTGCAGGCCACCTGGCAGCCGCGACAGGCGGTGCACAAGGTGGTATCGATCAATTTTACCAGTTCAGGTTTTGTACTCATCGTCGTCTCCCTCCTATGCCTTCTTCACGTTGACCATGAACGCCTTGTACTCGGGGCAGAAGGTGTTCCCGTCACCAACGGATGGGGTTAAAAAGTTCGTGCTGTCACTGCTGCCGTCCTTGGGACAAAGCCAGCCGTAATTGAAGGGCATGCCGACCTGATGAATCTTGTTTCCTTCCACTGTGAATGGTTTGAAGCGTTTGGTGACCATCGCTACGCAGGGAGCTTTCCCGCGAATCGAAGAGACTTCGACGCGGTCGCCGTTTTTAATGCTTAATGTCTTGGCCAGTTCTTCGCCGATTTCCACATAGAGTTCCGGCATGGCTTCCAGAAGCCAGGCCTGCCAGCGCGTCAACGCGCCGGAGCACCAGTGTTCCGTGCAGGAGTATGTCGTGCACACATAGGGGAAATCTTTGCTGGCGTTGGCCACTTTGTCCAGATCACTCTTGAATATCTCCGCAACCGGATTGATCCGCTGTGACGACATCGGATTTTTTTCCAGTGGACCTTCCAGCGGCTCGTAATGCTCGGGGAAGGGGCCTTCAGCCATGCCGGGTCCAAACAAAGCACCCAGACCGTCTTTCTGCATGATGAAAGGATATTTTCCTTTCTCTTTATCCGCCATCGGCGGCCAGGGCCCATCCGGCACGTCGCCCACCCACTTGTCGCCCTTCCATTCCAGAATATTGCGTTTGGGATTGTAGGGTTTCCCATTCACATCGCAGGATGCGCGGTTGTAAAGGATGCGGCGATTAACCGGCCAGGCAAACGACCAGTTGGGGAAAAGGCCGAGTCCCGTCGGATCTTCCTTGCCCCGGGACTTCATCCTGTTGATGCCTTCTGCGGTGTAGCTTCCGGAAATACACCAGTTGCCGCAGGCCGTTTTGCCGTCGGCCTGGAGATTGCCGAAGCCGGGAACCAGCTGGCCTTTTTTGTATTCGGTCTTTGTTTTCTTGGCTTTATCTTCAATGACCGTATCTTCCAGAAACACGCCGTTGATCCGCTGGGACACTTTCACGGCATCCATGTGACCTTTGCCGTCCAGATAATCCCACTTGAGATTGACAATGGCTTCAGCATTGGGTCCGCCTTCTTTTTCATAAAGCTTTTTGACGGCCGCCATAATTTTGATTTCAATTTCGCCCACGGGGATGGCATCGCCGGGGGCCTCTGCCGCCTTATATTTCCACTGCACCCAGCGTCCGGAGTTGCTCTGCGAGCCTTCCTTCTCCATGGTCGCCGAGGCGGGCAAGAGAAATACTTCCGTCTGAACTTTCGCGGGATCAACACCCGGTCCCCGCCAGAATTCGTAGGTTTCGTTGTTAAAAATATTTTCGCCGACAAGCCAGTCCAGTTTCTCCATCGCCTTACGCACCTTTTGCGTATTCGGAGAACTGACGGCCGGGTCGGCGCCGATGACGAAAAATCCCTTCACTTTGCCTGTATACATTTTGTCGAACATATGCATGGTGGAATAGGCTTTCCCGTCGTCCATCTTGGGAAGCCAAGGGTAACCGAATTCATTTTCCTTCGTGGCCTTGTCTTCCCACAGAGATTTCAGGAAACTGACAAGAAACTTCGGATAATTCTGATAGTAGTTTGCTGACTGTGGATCTTTCGATTCCGGCGTGTATTTCTTGAGGTAATGCTCCAGCGTATCGAGTGACGCTGAAGGCGTTTTCAGATAGCCGGGCAGAACATTATACAGAATCGCATGGTCGGTGGAACCCTGAACATTGGGTTCTCCGCGCAGGGCGTTGATGCCGCCGCCCGCGACGCCCATGTTGCCCAGGAGAAGCTGAATGACCGACATCGTGCGGATGATCTGGGATCCTGTCGTATGCTGAGTCCAGCCCAGAGCATAGCATTCGGTTCCCGCCTTGTCCGGCACACCGGTGGCGCTGTATGCTTCATACACTTTGAGCAGGTTTTCCTTGGAAACACCGGTAATGCTTATAACCTTGTCCAGTGTGTACCTCGAGTAGTGCTTCTTGAGCTGCTGAAAGACCGAACGCGGATGCGTTAGGCTCATGTCCCGCTGCGGGATCCCTTTGCCGTCCTTGTCGAACACCCAGGTGGCTTTGTCGTATTTTCTTTTCTTGGGATCGTAACCGGAGAACAGACCGTCCTTGAACGAATAACCGCTGTCCACGATGAAAGACGCATTGGTGTAATTGAGGACGTAATCCTTGAAGAACTTCTTGTTTTCCAGAATGTAGTTGATCATGCCGCCCAGGAAAGCGATGTCCGTTCCCGAGCGAAGCGGAACGTGGAAATCACAGCGGGCGGAGGTTCTGGTATAACGGGGATCAACGTGAATAATCGTTGCGCCTTTTTCTTTGGCTCTTAAAATCCACTTAAAGGCGATCGGGTGATGCTCGGCGGCATTGCTGCCCATAATCAGAATGACGTCGGCGTTCTTTAGATCACAGTAGTGGTTCGTCATCGAACCGCGTCCAAACGACTCTCCCAGAGCCGTCACCGATGGACTGTGTCAGACCCTGGCCTGATGATCCATGTAGACAACGCCCAGGGCTCTGGACTTGGTGGTCACGAGCCAGCATTCTTCATTATCAATATTGGAACTGCCGTAGTGGCCGATGGCTTCACAACGATTGACCAGTTCACCCTTGTCGTTTCTCTTGATAAAATTTTTGTCGCGCGTGTCCTTGACCAGACGGGCAATGCGGGAAAGGGCAAAGTCCCAGTCTTTTTCTTCCCACTCGGTTCCGTAAGGCTTACGGTAAAGCACCTTGGTGAGACGATGCTTGTTCGCCTCGGTCAGATCGAAGAAACCGGCGCCCTTCGCGCAGAGCGACCCCTCATTGATGGGGTGATCCGCGTCGCCTTCGATATTGAAAATCTTACCCGTAGCCTTATCCACGCTACAGACCAGGCCACAACCAACGGAACAGTAACAACAGATCGTCGTCACCTGCTTGGCAATTTTGATCCGATCCATTTTGCTAAGCTCGTCCGCATATGCGCGGGTCGGATTCAGGTTCAGCCCAAGACTGGATAGGGCAACCCCGCCTCCCACGGCGCCGGTCATGGTTAAAAAACCTCTTCTCGTAATTTGCATAAAAAGCCTCCCGGTAACTATGTCAATTTTGGTCTATGTCATGCGTGACATACCTTGACCAAAAGTCATAAAAATGTCAATATGTTTAATCAAACATAGCACATAGTGTCTTCACTAAAGTGGTGAATAACGAATTTTATTGACATTTTGCATCGATCATTCCTATAAATAAAATCACACGACACATATGGAGGGGGCTCCTGATGGAAATCAAGTATAAGATCTGGATTGAAAGAAACGGAAAGGTCGTCTTTGGCAAAGGACGCGACAATATTCTGAAAGCCATTGATGAGCAGCGCAGCTTAAATGCCGCAGCCAAAAAACTGGAGATGTCCTATCGTGCAGCATGGGGAAGATTGAAAGCGTCCGAGGAACGGATGGGCATGAAGCTGGTGGTCATTGGTACTCATGACAAATCCATGCAGTTGACGCCTCAGGCCCGCTCCATTATCGACCGTTTTGAAGAACTCGAAAGAAACGTGGAAAAATTGCTGCATGAGGCGGATCGGGATTTTCAGAAATTAATCGGCGCCAACGGTAAAGACTGATCGGCGGTACTTAACCGGCAACCTTCCGTAAATTAAGGTTCTGACAAATGACGTGATGAATCAGGCTTGCTTTTTAAAACGGCCGCGCCTTAATCCCTTTGATAAAAACTTTGATGCTTTCTTTGACGGTGGTATGAATCCTCTCCGTTCGCTTTTCCGGCGCACCTGTATAAATGTAGAGAGAAATGATTCCATTCAATAATCCCCACAGGGCATTTTGGATCTGACGGATATCAATGTCCGGTATAAATTCGCCCGACTCCACACCCTTGCGGAGAATTTCGGAAATCGTGCGAATATTTTCATTTGTCGTATGAATTAATTGCGTATTTTGATCTTCGGTCAAATTCATATTTTCCGAATGCAGCATGAACGTCATGAGAATCCTGAACAATTCATTATTGTCCAGAAAGAAATCAACGTAGTCGTTGGCAAACATCAAAAGAAGTTCCGCAGCCGTCCCTTCCTTTTTGAGGAAATTTTCAATTTCTTTATGACGTTCAATGCTTGCCGAAATCAAAATCTGAGTATAAATTTCTTCCTTGCTGTCGAAATAGAGATAGATTGACCCCTTGCTGACCTCCGCCTTGGCAGCGATCAAATCAACGGTAACCGATTTAAAGCCGCGCTCAAAGAAAAGCTTGCGCGCCGCTCTCAGGATCGCATTCTTGCGATTTTCCTTTTCCTTTTTTCTTCTTTCTTCTGAGCTCAAGACCGATACTCCTCTCAAATAAGATGAAGACGCATTCAGGCTGGCTTTGGCAAATTAAGGTAAATACAGGAAAACAATCGCCAGCACTAAGTTATGACTTACGGTCATGAGTGCGTATCGCAATTGAATTCCGCTGTCAAGGAAAATTACGGCTAAGATTTCTTCAAACACCGGTTAATCAGCAATAACCATTGAATTAAACATCAAAAAAATCAATTTTGGGGATTACAGTGCAAGAGGGGCCTGCGGCCCTGTTATTCATTATCTTATTTTTTCAATCTGCACGATGATACTTTCCAAAGGGGGCCGTTCATTAATATCATGCACATCGATGTAGCGAATAATTCCCTTTTTATCGATAATGATAATGGCGCGCTCCGCAGTGCCATCGGACCGCAGAATGCCATATCGGGAAGCGACGGCACCGTGCGGCCAGAAATCGGAGAGAACCTCGAACCAGAGGTGCCCCATTTGATTGGTCCAGGAATACAGGGTCGGAATGTTATCCACGGAAATGCCCAACAATACGGCGTTATTGTTTTCAAACAGGTCCTCTACAATATTATATCCGGGCCACTGATCGGAGCAAACCGGCGTCCAGGCAGCGGGGACAAACGAAAGCACGACATTCTTCTGGCCGATATAATCCGCAAGTGACACCGTCTTGCCGCTTACCGCTTTAAGAGAAAAATCCGGCGCTTTGTCACCGACGCTGACCTTTAAAACGCTGTCCACAGGTTTCAGTCGACCGACCGGGTAAATATTTTCCTTATAGACGTCAGACAGGGCAAGAGCGTTTAACGCAAAAAAGACGACCGACAGAGCAACAAAGATAATTTTCTTCATCACCGCCTCCTACTTTACATCCGCGGCCTTAATGATCTCGGCCAGAAATGCGTCGACATCATCATGTCCGCCCAAGCGAGAATAAACGACTTCCAGCGGCCGGGGACCATGTAACTTCACCACGATAAAATAAGGCGTGCGCACCTCGCCGATCACCTTATAGATCTTAAAATCCGCATCGGGGATCAGCGGAAATTCCACTTTGTATTTCTTCCTGAAGGTGGCAACTTCAAATGACGTATTTCCAGCGCCGATGCCGATGATTTTTATTTTGCCGTTCAGCGCCGGATTCTTTTCTATCAATCCATAGAGACGGTTAACATTCGGCGCGTCTTTCTGACAGTACGGGCAATACATGCTGAAAATCTGGATAATCAGCGCCTGCGCCTTCACCTGACCCGCCGAAAAAGTACCCGTCCCGGCGAGGCCCAGATAGCTGAGCCCCGCGGAATCGGCCGGTTTGGGAAACTGTACCGCGGGCAGCGTCCCACCCACCGCGGGTGGTTCGGTCAGCGCAGCCGACGTGGTTGCCGAAGCTAAAATAAGCAGCAGGGCAACGGCGGAAGCCAATCTCTTTTTCATGATTTCTTCTCCTTATCAATTTCGAGATATTAAATGATGCACCGCTTTTTCCAGTCCATCGAGCGAGAGTTCAAACATGGGAAAGATCCCGGCAATGGTTTTCACCGTCCACGTGTAGAACCAGTGATCCTGCGGCTGGGGATTGAGCCAGACGGCATGCCGGAATGCTTTCGACAAGAGGGTCAGATACTCGACCGATGACCGGGACTCATTTTGGCCGACATAAATGGCGCCGCGGGGGTCGGCCAGCTCGTAAGGCGCCATGGACGCATCGCCGACGATAATAAACCTCGTTTCCGGATCCGACCGGAGCAAGTCATCGACTGGCACCGGCCTTTTGAATCGGTTCGGATCGAGCCAGACTTTCGAGTAAATCGTATTGTGGAAATAATAAATCTCCAGTTCCTTGAACTGAAACTGTGCATAGTGAAAAAGCACCTGGACGATATCGACGTAGGGATCCATCGACCAGCCGCCATTATCAATGAGCAGCTTGACTTTCAGGCGGTCGGCCATACGCCTGTCGAAAACGATTTCTATTTCACCGGCATTGCGCATGGTTTGATAAATCGTCTTGTCGACATTCACAATATCCTTCGGTCCCGCAGGCTGAAGGTGTTTAAGCCTCTTCAGCGCTTCGCCCATCTGCGATGCGGTGATCGGGCCGGATTGCGAATAATCGCGGTAGCGGCGCTCCATAGCCACTTTAATGGCGGATTTATTGCGCGACTCTCCGCCCACCCGCATGCCGCCGGGATGGACGCCGGAATGCCCCGTAGGGGATGTCCCGTGCGTACCGTTCCAACCATTT
>SBEK01000316.1 GCA_009668925.1 Deltaproteobacteria bacterium | reverse complement strand
CTCTTTTGCAGCAAAGAAAATAGTGAAGCGGCGCGCCACGTCATAAAATCCACCCATTGCGCACTGAAGTTTTCTCTTATCATTTTGGGATTCAAGTCCTGCCGGGCCGCCAGTTTGGCAAACTTTTGAAATTGATCGAGGCAGACGGGACAGTAACACGAATGCGGGCCGCTGAGCGGCGGATATTCATAATCATAGTCGACAATCTGCGGCCCTACTTTTTCGACAATCACCTTTAATCTCTGTTCGGCATGCGGCCAACCCGCTCCAAGCAGACTGGATGTGCACATTAGAAATGAACTATAGGTGCCGTCCGCCTTAAGTAGACGGGCCTCCGGATGAGTTTTAAGGTATTCCGTTAAATCAACACCCGACGGGCCAAAAGACAGATTCATGATGTTCTTCAAACCATGGAGCGCCGCGTTGTCCGAACACCAGCGGGCATTGCATAAAATATGATTGAAGCCGGCCAACTGGGCCGTCTTCAGAATTTCATCGCGCATTTTTAAATTATCCAGGACGTGAAAGTAGCCGCCGCAGAGTTCAAAAATGAATTTTCGCGGCTGCCGGCCGTCGAGCGGTTTTATTATTTTCACCGGCACCACCTGTCTGCCCTCAATCACTCCGCCGTCATCGGCCTCACTCCAATAAACGATATCCAGGTCTCTCCGCTGATTCCGGACGGAGCCTTGGTACCGGATGAACAGCTGCGTCATTTTCAGAATATCGATCTTTGATGAATCGATGGGTTTGTCGGCGGCAATGCGGTAGATGTCGCGCAGTTGTCCATCCACATTGATCTTCCCCATTGGCGTCGTTGTGAAAACGGGTTGATCGGCGTTCTGCTGCGCATAAAATGCACCGCTGCCCAGGCAAACAATTTCGGGAGGGAGCGCCAAATAGGTTGTCCAATTTATCAATTTTCTGTTGGCCAAACCGTCCACAATCAAATTCAGATGCATGGTGCCGTTTTCGGGGAGAAGGAAGTCCGGTGACGGAGACGGCCAGACGCGTGTTTTCTTGAAGAGAACAGTCCGGCGAAGCGTTGTAAATTGTTTCGGCTTCCCTACAACGGGCCCCAGCACGGGATCGTCGGCGATCTGCGCGGCGGGTTTCCATCGCGCAGCATCCTGAGACGGCGCGCCGGCATCTTCCGTCTTCCAGCCCATGCCGGTAATGTCGATTCCCGGCGCCTTGATGCGAATGGCCGCCGTTCCTTCAGACAGTTTTAAAATAAAGTCGTTCGCTCCGGCAATGATCGATACCCTGGTTTCCATTAATTTGACCCGGTCGGCTTTCTTTACGCTTCGTCCGTTGACGATCAGTTCAAACGGCCCGTTTGTCGAGACGCTGACCAGGGCTTCCGCTGTTTCCTCCGCGCAGACGAGCTGCGACGGCGCGGCCAACAGGGAAAGAATAGCGATGCTGCACGCGAACAGAATAATGATGGTCCATTTGCCCTTACAATCATTCATACTTCCCTCCTGTCCTTCCTGCTGCTTCTAAGATGGCGTTCGGGCCCGGCGATCTTTGAAATCGCCGTCGTTCCCGCGAGAACTGTGTCGCAATGGCACACAGCGCAGGTGCGGGAAAATAGACGGCCAGGTCCTTACCCTCCCGTTTGTTCTGCATTCTTTTACGGCCATTACCGGGACCGCGCCGCAAGCGTCTCATAGATCTGAGCAAGTCGCAGGCCCTGCCGGCCGGCATTGTATTC
>SBEK01000005.1 GCA_009668925.1 Deltaproteobacteria bacterium | reverse complement strand
GCATTAATCTAAGAATGCGCGCTGTAAAGTCAAGCGATTCCTGACAATGGGTTTTCAACCCCGCTTCGCTTCGCCTGGCGGGATCAGTCGCCGACACCATAAATCCGCGCAGCACAAGGGGTCTTGCCACCCGTAAGTGGTGGTTGCAACTCCTTGTGCTGTTGCCCCCGCATACTAAATTTGCGTAAAAAAAACTGGCGAGGCACTGCTTTAACTCCGCTTCATCAGTAGAAGATCACGGCCCAGAAAATGAGGCCCAGCAACAGAAGACCGAGAACAAGACTGCCGAGGCCGAAAACGGAGGCAAACAGCTGCGTCCAAAGACCGGGCCCCTCGCGCTTGAGGGATTCCAGTTTGCCTTCGGCGATCATGCGCTCATATTCCAGCTCCCGCTCTTCACGCATCGCCTCCAGCCGGTACCGTCCGGTAAAGATATTCGGCTCAAGGGGGAACTTGTTGGGCACGATGTGGTTGTTGAAAAAATGAACCGTGAAAATGAAGACGGCCGCCAGATAGGCCTCTTCCGAGTGCACAATGGTAGCAATGTTGATGATCCATCCCGGCACGACATAAGAGAAGGCGCCGGGGAACCACAGCATGAACCCGGAAAGACCGATCGCGGTCATGCCCCAGAAAACGGCCAGAAAATCGAATTTCTCCCAGTAGGTCCAGCGGTCAAATTTCGGCATCGGCCCTTTGCCGAAAAACCACAGAAACATTCCTTTGATGTCTCGCAGATCCTTGAGGTTGGGGAACAGTGAATCCGGACCGAAGAGACGCCCGACCCAGCCGCGCCATTGCCACTTCGGAAACAAAAATCGAATCGACAGCCACAGGGTATAGAGGAAGAGCAAACACAAAACGGAGGCCGCGATGCGGTGGAAAATACCGGACATTTCCGGGCCACCCCACATGTTGACCAGCACCTTAGCCCACGCGGTTTCGGCATACTTTAGCGGGAAACCGGTCAGGACCAGTGTAAAGAACGACAGTATCAGCAGCACATGCATGACGCGCTGAATCACGGAAAAACGCTGAATCTGCTTTTCTTCCCGGCATTCGGGCGCAAATGTATTTTCGATGAATCCGGCTTTATGGATGCGGCACTTGTCCAGATAGGAGCGCCGCCACCACAGCACCGTATGCAGCCAGAAAAAGGCGAATACGCCGGCCAGCAGCATGATCATGAAGATCTCCGCAACGTGCAGGGAACGGTAAGTTCTTCCCCTGGCGGCGCCGGGATGGGGTTCAAATTCGACAAACCGCTTATGAATCGTCACGTGGCAGACTTTGCAGGACGGATAGAGATTGTCCGGATGCAGCGCCGAGCGCGGATCGCCGGGCTTCAGCGTATTGTGGCCCGTGTGGCAATCGGCGCAGCCGGCAACCCGCTGCGGGAAACCGACTTCCATAACTTTTCCGTGGTAAGTCGCATCGTAGGTATCCGCCACGGCCGTCGGCAAATTATTGCGCGCCGCAATATCCTGATCGGCGTGACAGGATTTGCATTTCCGGGTGTAAGCCTCTTTCTGCGCCGCTTTCTCCTCTGCGGACGCACCGCCGTACGGCATAATTTTGTGCAGTCTGTGGCAATCCGTACACGCCGCCGAATCCGTATTTCCGGCGAGCACGGCTTTGCCGTGACCCAGAAGCGCATAATCTTCCGGCGCATGGCAGGTCAAACACTGCTCGGTCGCGGCTATTTTCGGTGGCTTTCCCGATTTCCGAATTGCGTGGATCTTCTGGTGGCAGTCCGCGCACGTCATATTTTCGGAAACGGCATGGACGTCTGCTTTGTATAAAGCGGCAACTTCATTATGGCAGCTTGAGCAGCGGACGGGATTGGATTTTTTTTCACCTGCGCTGTGCCGCGCAATACTGTCAATCCCCGTATGGCAGCTGGTGCAGGAATTGTTGCCGTGAACCGATGCGGCAAAAGCATCACCAAACGCCGTATCGGAGTGGCAGGTCTGACAGGCCGCCGTTTGCGCCTGCGCCTCCGCCTGCACCGGAATCGCGAGCAGACAGACCGCGGCGATCAAGAATAAAGAATGGAAGAAAGGTCTTTTCATTGCACTCCCCGTTTGGCGCCGGCCATGCCGCCCTGCAGCCTGGAAACGTTCATAAATCCCTTGCGGGCCAGGTAGCTCGCCGCCAGCAAACCGGCCCGGCCGTCTTCATCCACGATCAATAGCGTCCGATCCAAAGGAATGTCCGCATATTGCACATGCAGACGCGTCAGCGGAAAATTCACCGCCCCGTCGAGATGCCCCGCGGCGAAAGCTTCGGGAGAACGGATATCGATCAGCAATGCATTTTTCATATTTTTCTGCCACTGGGCAAGGCGGCTGGGTTTTACGGCGGGAACCGCAACGCGCGGAATCCTTTTTTCGGACGCGACCGGATTGCCTGCTTTGCGCCACGCTTCAAGTCCGCCTTTCAGCAGAAACAGGTTCCGGAAGCCCGCCGCATTCACCTCGCGGATCAGGCTGCAATCCCGGCTCAAAGGCTGGTAGGATGTATAAAAGACGATTTTGCTGCCTTTCGGCAGTGATGCAAAAAAAGATTGGGCTCGATCACCCTCGCACGACAGGCACAGAGCTCCCGGAATTTTCGCATCCAGACAGGCGAGCAGACTGCCCGCATCAATCACGATCGGTTTTTGCGATGACGCCCTGTCGGACATAAGCGTTGGAACATCGATCAACCGGATGATATCCTCCGCGGCGCCGGCAAGTCCCGTCAGGCAGACCATTTGAAGCATTATCAGAAGCAGAAATATTTTTCGTTTCACGGCACACCTATTCAAATGCAGGAACGGACCGCAGGCCCCACATCTCATACTGCGGGGCCGCGTTGGGATTTTTCAGCGCCGGATAATCTGTTTTCAGGAATTCGCGGACATTCTTGATATCCATTTTGGCAAAGAAAGGCGCTGCATCGCTGTGGCACTGCAGGCATCCGTCCGGTCTTCCTTTCCGGCCGTAGGTCCGTCCTTGAGACAGATCCGTCACATCGTGTTCGACCGTATAGTAAAGGGTCTTTTGCGTCAGAGGCAAAGAAGAGAGCTTTTCATTCTTCATCTGATAGATCTTATCCGACACAAAGACGACATTGGCAAATCCGGATTTGGCTAGCGCCGCGATCATTCCCGCCACATCGCGGTCCGAGACAACCGTCTTTTGTTGGGCATTTTTGCCGTCGGCCAAACGGGTATTGATCACGGTCAGATTCCCGACCTCCCGCGCCGCCTTGGCCACATAATGAAGCGGCACAGGCCGGATTTCTCCATTCGTCATCCTTTCTCCGAACCATTGCAGGTGCTTGGGGACGGCGGCTTGATATTTTTTTGTGCGCATCTGCCAGGGCGGCCAGGGTTTTGGCGCCGGTTTCAAATAATCTCCGGATGCGGCCACGCTCGCAAAATCGTCAGCCGTGTAACCCTGTTCCCGGCCCGTGCTCATGTCGAGGATCGTCAGGGCGCGGCGGGGTTGTGCGGTGATATGGCAGCTTGAACAGGAAACCAGATAGGTGTGAAACACCGCTCCCGGCAAAAGGCGGGCATGCGCCGCCTGAGGATTTTTCGCCTTTGCCCGAACGCCGCGGCGAACAAGCTGACCCGGCTCTCCCGAGTGGCAGCTCACGCAGGTCTTCATCCCGGCGCCGTCCAGGTCGTCCCGGACATGACCGGTCGGCGATGTCCCTTTGGCAATTTGATGGCTGAGGCGCCTGTCCTTCGTCGCGCCGACCAGCGGATGGCAGTCCGTGCAGGACATTCCTGCTTTGATGTGCACGTCACTGGCCGCCGTAAAAGCAGTGCCGGTATTTTTTGCTTCGCCCTCGGCGTGGCACTGCAGACAGTTTTTTGTGGAAACGGCTTTCTTGATCAGGCTTCCTCTCAGGCGTCCGTCGGGACGGAATACATTGGGGTTCGACCAGGTGTAGGAAACAACGGGGCGCTTGGTGAGGTTCCACGATCCCGCGGAAAAGTCCGGCTCCCCGGGTCCGGCCGCAGGATTTCTGTAAGTGAAGATCGCGCCTTTCACCTCACCCAGTCCGGCGCCGGCCGTGGCGGCCCAGCGGTAATTGCGACGGTAAAGCTGTTCGTTTCTATCTTCCATGCGATAGCCCGACTGATGACAAATAAGGCAGTCCGCTTCGACGACGCCGCTTTGCCGGAATCGGCTCAACCCGTCAGGCGTGGCGCGCGAGCTGTAATCACCGTCCAGGCGATTCGCGCCGGTCGATTCACCGGACGCCAGCGTCACAGCCGTATCCGCGCGGCCTTGCTTATCCCGGCCGTACTCCATGGGGCCGCCCCCCGGATGACAGGAACCGCAGGAAGGCGATTGGATTTTATGGCCGGCACTGTATTTGCCGGCGCCGATCCAATCGTAAGTGCTGAGATCGATTTGGCGGATGTGGGTATTATGTTTGGCCGCCAGCCTTCCGGCTGCCGCCGTGGGGAGCCAGCTGCCGAACATTCCCGGCGACAGAAACCAGGGCTTGGCACTGTCATACCCGTCCCGCATCACATCAAAGCCCTGCTGAAAATGGTAGCCGGACGTAATCGTCGCATAGCTGTGACACGCGCCGCACGTCTTTTTGGGGCTGTAAGGATCAAGGCTGTTGAGGGCGGATGTAATCCTGTCGCCCTGCTCATTCCTGAGCCACACGTCCTGATGCGACCGGGCTGCAGACGGTAAAGCCAGCAAAACGATCAATGCCGCAATCAAAATGCCTTTCCGATACATCGACTTACCCGAAATGAAATGAAAGACACCGCCGGATGCCCCAATCATGGAACATTCCGGCGGCTTTTATTGGTTATGGCTCGACCGGGGCCGTGTCATCCTTTGTCCATTCTTCCATCGAACCGTCGTAATTCTTTACATCTTTATAACCCAGCGCTTCGCTCAAAATAAACCACCAGGCGCTGGCAACACGGCCGGAGTCGCAATAGACAATAATTTCCTTGGAAAGGTCATTGCCGACGACGGGGAGGGCCATGGTTTTGAGAGTGTTCAGATCCTTGTATGTCCAGATTTCTTTGCCGTCAGCGCCGGTATCTTTGGCAAAAATCTGACCGGAGGGTAAATTAACGGCGCCCTTGATATGTCCCCCCTTTGCTACAAAAGCCAGTTTCTGCTGGCCGCTGTAAAAAGGAACTTCGCGGACATCCACAATGATCGCCTTGCCGATCTGGTTTTTAATGTAATCTTTTTTGGTGACGACATTCCGGTTGAAGGTTCCCTTGTAAGACTTTGCTGAAAGTTTTGAGGCTTCCGCGGATACCTCTCTTTTTTCGTTCATCCATTTGTCAAACCCGCCGCTCAGAACGGAAACTTTTTGCACGCCCGCATATTTCAGCGTCCAGGCCACCCGCGTGACATTTACACGGTCGGCACCGGTTGCCGTTGTTCCATAAACCACGACGTTCGAGTCCGGCTGGATGCCGTTTGCGGACAACAAATCGATCAAATCATCGTCCGGCGGGATTTCATTCTGCATCCCGCCCTTACCGGGCGCCCAGTTGTTGTAAAACACGCCGATGGCGCCCGGAATATGGCCGGCTTTATAGTCCTCCACTTTGCGGATATCGACGATGACCAGACCTGAATTTTTCAGATTTTTGGCCAGATCGTCCGTGGACAGAATCGGGCTCAGCCCCTGCGCCAGCAAGGCACTTGGCAGCAGAATAAAAAGAAACGCCAGCATCGCTTTCCACAATTTCATGCTTGTCATATACATCCTCCTATCGGTTAATTGCTTTGGGGACAACGATTAAACCTTCGTTGGCCTTCGAACCGTTCTTGATCAAAAGTTCCTTCGTCAAAAATCCTTTGCGATCCACATGGCACGTATCGCAATTGCGGGTGCGATCCGTGCGTTTACGGATATTGTGGGCCGGCGTGTTCCAGTAATTGGGCAGGGCGTCGTAGTTTTCCATTTTGATGCCCGCCTTGGCAAACGTATCGCGCACCGTGGGAATCAGTCGCAGCGTGGTCAGAGTCTTTTTGTCCCGGGGATTCAGGCCTAAAAACATCTGCGGATTGGATGCGGCGCCCGTTCCCAGATGACATTGCTGACACTGGCGATAAGCCGCCCCCGCATGGCAACCGTAACAGGTCACTTTGCCGTCGTGTTCGCGATGGGCAATCTGCGCTGTCATCTTCGCTTCATTCCCCAGTTTGTGACAGTTCCGGCAGGAGGGTCGGTCTTTCACGTCCTGTTTGGACAAGTAGGCCGTTCCGTCGCCGTGCATCTCCGCTTTTTTGTGGCAGTCCATGCACAGCATGCCTTTCTGGTAATGCACATCCGGGGAGCCGCCGTAATCGCCGGTGTACTCCGGATAGACCCGGCCGCCATGACAGAAAGCGCATGTTTTCCCTTCATCTTTCTTGACGAATTTATGTTTTGCGATGAGGCCGATACTGATTCCGCCGACCGCCGGCGCCTTGACGTGACAGTCTCCGCAGGAGGAATGACAACTCCGGCAAGACTGCTGGAAGACTTTTTCATCAAAGGTCTTTACTTCCTCCTTGGAGAAACGCGGCATTACGCCGTTTCTTAAGCCCGCGGTCGTGTAATGCAGTGACTTGGCATACATGTCCCCGATCTGTTTATGGCACATCGTACAGGACCGCAGATTATCCGAAGGCCTTTTCACCAGATCCTTGTGGGCCGCTTCCCGGTTAAATTCCTTGGCATTCCCCTTATGGCACAGGGTGCACCCCATCTTCAAATGAGGATCCTTGGTCAAAAGCGCCTTATCAACGATATATCCTTTGTACATGTCTTCCGGCCGAACTGGCGGAGGCGTCCCGGCTCACCCTTCGCCTTCACCCGCCGGCATGGGGGGCGGTTTATGCAGAGACTTCATCAAAGAATCGCTGGTGTGGCACATAACGCAGCTCTCGGTGGAAGCTGCAAAAGCACAGACGTTACAAAATACAGGCAGAAACAGACCAAGCATGTAAATGATAAGATTCTTTTTCATGTCAGACCTCTGGGGGGGTTAAGAATGTCTTTAACCTGATCCTTCAGCATGGCCGATATAAGTTAACTCGTCGCACGCTATCCGTCAAGAAAGGTCGATGAAACGCATCAGCGCCATTTGAAACCCTTTTTGCAGTGTTTCCGGGTCTTCAGCAACTTCATTAAGGCATTTATTCATATTATTCACTATGATCGTGCCGGCCGTTTTCTTCATGGCCGACGTAACAGCGGACATCTGAGTGATGACATCCACACAGGGCGCTCCACTTTCCACCAGCCGCTGGAGTCCACGAATCTGCCCTTCGATACGCTTCAAACGATTCAACACTTTCTGTCGGTCTTTGTCCATGAATACCCCTGTGGGTATACTAGGCGATCCGGAAGCCGTCTGTCAAGAAGTATTTCGAATGCAATAAAGCCAATCTATCAAGAAGAGATAGATCAGGCAGAAGATCGTCTAATCTTCTGCCTGACAAAAAATGGAATGACGGGTTTATGTACTCAGGGCACCTTATAATCGAACTTATGGCACTGCGCGCAGTAGTTCTCCGATTTGGTATGCTGGTGATGGCAAAGGTTGCAATCCAACTCCGTCCCATAGTGTGGCGAGGTATGCGGATTGGTCGGTTTGACATCCTTTGTTTTTTCCATCAGTTTGGCCGTGCTGCCATGGCAGGCCACGCACTGCTCCATGGTCAGCGCTTCCGGCGTTTTTGTCTTTCCGTGGCATTTGATGCAATTGACGCCCGCCAGGTGGTGAACGTGACTGCCCGGTAATTTGCCGATCAGGCTCAGATTATCCTTGGTGTGGCAGGCTTTGCAGGCAGCCCAGGTCATTGCTTTGGTAGCGGGATGCTTTTCCGGCAACTTCTTTTCCTTGACATGACAGGCGGCGCAGTCGCCTCCCTTGAATTTTGCCTGCTCCATTTTGGGTGCGGCTAAGGCTGCCCGGCTCACAACCACGGCCAGCACAAGGCTGAATAAAACGGCGACTGCCTTTGTTAATTGTGGATTAAGATCTCTTTTCATACGCCTCCAAAATGATTTTAATCCCGCTTACGCGGGACGAGCATCAATTCTCCGCACCTTGCCGCGAAACAATGATGCTCACTTCATACCTCGCGAGTTTGCTGCGAGGTGGTTGATTAAAGGCCGGACAGCCGGAAGCAACCATGCGCTCGTTTCCGGCTATCCGGAAAAATGATAATGATCAGCCTCTATCCGCGGCATTTTTGCCGGCAATACGGCCGAAAACGATGCAGTCCGCCATCGCGACGCCACCCAGGCGCACGGCCCCATGGACTCCGCCAGTGATCTCTCCGCAGGCGTAAAGTCCTTTGACCGGATTCATGTCGAAACCATAAACCTGAGCGTTTTTGTTGATCAACAATCCGCCCATCGTATGGTGAACTTTCGGCCAGAGTCGTGCTGCATAGAAAGGAGCGGTGACGGTCGGTTGAGCGTCTTTAAAGATCATGCAGTCGAAGTCATCGTCCTTCTTTTTCTCGACAAAAGAATTCCAGCGTTTGATTTCTTCCAGGAAGACCGCCACCGGCATATTGTACTCTTTGGCCAGTTCTTCCAGAGAGTCGAATTTTTTAATGGCCC
This sequence comes from Deltaproteobacteria bacterium, assembly GCA_009668925.1. The sequence continues at coordinate 44,615 of SBEK01000005.1, read as the reverse complement.
CGGACTCCATTCCCAATTTGAGGGCATTGGGGAATACCTGTTTGGGCACGGCATAGGAGTCCCCCATGATAAGCACCGGCTGACCAACGAGCAGAATGGCGTCCGCCCGCTCTTTGCGGTTTCCCGTTTCCTTGAAGAAGCGTTTGCCCGTCTTGGGATTGATCATCGGACCATAGCCGACCAGCCGCTCGCAAAACAGCGGAACCTGACCGAAGCCCTTTTCGTCCGGGCTTGTCCACGGCCCCAGCTGTATCCAATCCATCTGGACATCCATGGCTCCGACAAGGCACGCCGCCAGCAAAGCCTCTCCCGTTGCGCCCGGCTGATTCGTGGAGAACAATTTGTCCGTCAGGCGAGGATCATGAATCTGGCGCAGCTCGACATCGTTGGAAAAACCGCCCGAGCTCAGCACAACGGCTTTCCGTGCCTTGATAAAAGCAGTTTTACCCGAACGATCATCGGGGAATTTATAACCCTTGCGCACCTCCAAGCCGACAATCCGCCCTTCTTTGTCGGCCAGGAACCGCGTGACTTTTGTCCGGGCCTGCAGTTTAACCCCGAGCTCTCTGGCTTTGGCCAGTTCTTTGTTGACCAGTTCAGAGCCGGAAGCGTTGACCGTCTGGTTGGCTCTTTTGACGGAGTGGCCGCCGTGGAAATTCAACCGAGTATATTGGACGCCGAGATAGGATTCAGTCCATTCCAGAGCTGCTTTAGCATTATACGCCACAATCCCGGCGAGTTCGGGATGATTCAGATAAAGCCCCGCTCGGAGCATGTCTTTCAACATGAGTTCGGGCGAATCTTCAACGCCGTTTTCTTTCTGCAGCCGGGTATCCGGAGCGCAGAAATCACCCCCGTTGATAATCGAGTTGCCGCCGTACACCGGCATTTTCTCCAGCACGGCAACGTCCTTGGCTCCGGCATTTTTCGCCTCGATGGCCGCCGCCAGTCCGGCAAAACCGCTGCCGATAACGATGACATCATATGTTTCGTCCCACTTCTTCGGCAGCGGCTCACAGGCCGCTTCCGCTTTGCCCGGAAGGACCGGAAGACCGGTTGCGGCCAGCCCGGCAATCGCGGCCGCTCCTCCCGCCGTTTTTAAGAAATTCCGCCTGCTTAATGCTTTGTTCGAATCGTCCTGCTTCATGTGCAACCTCCTCTCCGATGTCAATCAAAAAACATGCTAAAAGAAACTCCCCGGAATACTCCATGAAATGAACTGATTTTTGCTTCAGAATTAACGAGCTCAATGCGCTTCCGGCAAAACCCAGATCGTCCTATTTGACGGTATTGAGTATACCAACATACCGAGGCAAGTCAACGATAAATGTTTTGTACGGGTTTTTCCGACACAGGGGATCTTCCGCGCCGGAGGCTGGGGAAATGCCTTTCCTTCACGGGGCGACGGGAACGGCTCAGGGGGCGTGCTTTGGATATGGTGCCTAACGGACAGAGGCGTGCCCCGCCCCGAGGCCTGATGAATGACCGATTCGGGGTGGAAAACAGTCCACGCCTCAGAAAAAGAAAAAAGAGCTTTCCCGTTTAAGGATAAGCTCTTCTTTATGGATTCGCGGCAGGGTCCCGCAGGGAAACCCTGATTCTATGTTCCCAGATAAGCTTTTTTCACCTTATCATTGGTGATCAGATCTTTGCTCAGTCCGTCCAGTACCAGACGGCCGTTTTCCAAAACATAGCCGTGTCGCGTGATCATCAGCGCGATTTGCGCGTTTTGTTCGGACAAAAAGATCGTGATGCCCATTTTGTTCAGCTGGGTGATTGCATCGGCGATGCCTTCCACAACCAGCGGCGCCAATCCCATGGAAGGCTCGTCCAGAAGAAGCATTTCCGGCTTGGACATAATCGCCCGGCCTACCGCCAGCATCTGCTGCTCCCCGCCGGAAAACGTTCCGGCCATCTGCTTGTATCTTTCCTTTAACCGCGGGAAAAGGGTATAAACCTGCTCCAGCGTTTCCTCAATGCCTTTCTTATCCTTCCGATGATAAGCGCCCAGCATTAAATTCTTATAAACGGGAAGCTGCGGAAACAGCTGCCGGCCTTCCGGGCAGAGCGCGATGCCTTTGCCCACAATTTTGTGGGCGGGCAGATGGCTGATATCCTCGCCTTTGAATTCAATCCGGCCTTTTGCCGTCGGAAGGACACCAACAATCGTCCGAAACAAGCTGGTTTTCCCGGCGCCGTTTCCCCCGAGCAGTGCAACAAAATCTCCTTGTGCGATATGCAAAGAGACATCGTGGATGACCTGGTGCTCGCCAATCATGGTTGTTACATTTGTTAGTTTAAGCATCCTTTTTTCTTCCTAAGTAGGCTTCGATTACCTGCGGATCAGCGGCGACTTCCGCCGGGTTCCCTTCAGCAATTTTCTTGCCGTAGTTTAAAACAACAATTCTGTCGGCCAAATCCATGATCATCCGCATCTTATGCTCGATCAGACAAACCGTAATGCCTTTTTTATTGATTTTGCGGATCAACTCCGTGATCATCGCCGTATCCTCCTGGATCAACCCGCCTGTCGGTTCATCAAAGAGAATCAGCTTCGGTTCGCTGATCAGGGCGATCCCGATGGACAAAAGCCTTTGCTCTCCCTGGGAAATCGTGGAAGCCGTATCAAAGGCTCTGGGGCCCAAGCCGACAAATTCCAGCGTCTCGATGACTTTTTCTTCCACTTTCTTCCTGTCTTTTTTCCATTGAGGCGTATGCAAAATGCCGCCCCAAAAGCCGCTCGTCGTACATTTATAATACCCCAGCGCCAGATTGGCCGCGACCGGCAGCTTTTCAAAAAGGGCCGTCAACTGGAAGGTCCGCGCAATGCCCTTGCGGGATATCTGACTGGGACTCAAACCGGCAATTGCCTCACCGGCAAAGTCAATGCTGCCGGATGTCGGCTTGCCCGCTCCGCTGATTAAACTGAAGAGAACGGATTTGCCGGCCCCGTTGGGACCGATGATGGCCAGAATTTCTCCCTCATTGACTTGAAAGGTCACGTCATTGACAGCGATAGTGCCGCCAAAACTTTTTACCAGATTTTCACCTTTTAGCAGCACGTTATGCCCCCACCTTTGATTTCTTTAACTTTTCACTAACCGTTTTGTACAATCCCACGAAACCTGCCGGGAAGTAAATGATGACGACAATCAACAGGAATCCGAACAGAATCATCTGGTAATCCTGCAGGAACTGCAGATACTCTAAGAGGATGGGTATGACGAAGGCGCCGATGATCGGCCCGGCCAGCGTCGTAATACCACCGAGAAGTATGTACATGATGAAATTGAAAGTCATGCCGATCGAGGCGACTGAAGGAGAAATACTGCCGATCAGACTGGCATAAATGCCGCCGGCCAGCCCGGCAAAAAAATTGGCGACAACAAAAGAAAGCAGTTTGGTGCGGAAGGTATTGATTCCCACGGCCTCCGCCAGATCCTCATTGATGGCTGTTGCCAAAAAAGTCATCCCCCTGAGCGACTTGGTCAGGCGATACATGACAAACAACGTCAACAGCAGGAAGAATAAAACGAGATAGTACTGCGTAACCTGAGATTGGAAACCGAGCTGGCCTAACCCCGGAATGGCAATAGGGCTGGGAACCGGAATTCCCACAATTCCATTGTGGCCCCCCGTCAGCTCCATCCAGTTGCCCGCGACGAGATAGATGATTTCTCCCAGACACATCGTCGTAATGGCAAAGTATGCGCCCCGTGTGCGCAGCGCCGGCAGGCCGACGATAAATCCCACCAGAGCCGACAGGAGAGCAGCCGCCGGCAACGCCAGCCAGAAATTCCAGCCCATGGTAAACGTGAGAATCGCTACACCGTAAGCACCGATGGCGAAAAAACCGCCGTGCGCCAGAGAGGCCTGCCCCGTGTAACCCATGATCAGGTTTAAGCTCAGAGCGCCGATTGCAAAAAGCAGACTCATCGTAATAACCTGAGCATAATACCGGTTCGTTATTACAAGAGGGAGAACCAGGGCTATAATCAGTACAACCAGATAAAACCAATTCGCCTTCAACCACGTCATCATCTGCCCTTAATCTCCTTCCCGAACAAACCGGTTGGTTTTATAGCAAGAATCAGCACGAGTGCGCCGAAACCAAATACATCTTTGTAAGCCGCCGAGAAATATCCTCCGCCGATGGCTTCGATCAATCCCAGAATAATGCCGCCGGCAATCGCGCCCGGTATGCTGCCCATTCCCCCGAGAATCACGATGACGAAAGCCTTCATGCCGACCATCATTCCCATGCTCGGTGAAATCATGAAAATAGGCGCCACCATACAGGCGGCGACAGCGGCCAACCCGGTGGAAATGGCAAAGGTCAGGGCGGATACACGGTTCACATTTATGCCGACGAGGGTGGCGCCTTCTTTATTCTGGGCCACCGCTTCAATAGAGCTCCCCAAGGTCGTCTTCTTGATAAAGAGCTGCAGCAGGGCAATCATGCCGAAGGCCACGCCGATAACCAGCAGCCGCTGAGTAGACATGGTAATGCCAAAGGCGTCGATGATGCTGGGATACGGATTCGGAATGCGGTGACCTTCGGGTCCCCACAGAATGACAACCGCGTTTTCCAGAATGATGAGCGCACCCAGCGCAGCGATAAACGGGTTGATCCCGGGAGCATTGCGCACCGGTTTGAAAACCAGAAATTCCAGAACAACACCGCCCAGAGCCAGGGCAATGGCTGAAACCGCCAGTGCAGGCCAATACGCGAATCCGAAGATTGTCATCAGAAAAAAACAGACGTAGGCGCCGAGCATGTACATCTGCCCGTGAGCAAAGTTCGGCACGTGCAAGATACCATAAACCATCGTTAATCCAAGCGCGACGATGGCGTATGTACTGCCCAACATGATTCCATTAAATACCTGCTGTAAAAATAGTTCCATTTAGACTCCATCGCCAGATCGGCATTGTTCCGCAGCCTCCGCTGTCCAACGGGAAGGCGGCGTCCAATTTATAGTCAAGCTTATTTTATCAAACGTTGGCTGGGTTCATAAATGAGCGACACTCTTTTGTCAAGGAAAAAATTTTATTTTCTCGCCGATTTTCGCAAATCCGCAAGGAGCCTGAATCACAGAGCCTGTCTGCATTTCACCGTGACCACTAGTCACCAAAAACCTCTTCCCGGTGCGCTTTCTTCGCGCTCAGGAATCAGCATGCAACAGCCGCAATTCACTGTTGACTTCAACACCGTTATCAAGTAAAAAATGCATCCTCAGGCTCAAGTAATCTGATCAAGGGATGAATGCAGATGATCCGTTCGGCACTCTTAGTGACATTAGGCGTAGCGATTACAGCATTTCTCTCGTTCTGGGCCGTCGTTTTTTCCTTTTTTGCCAACGCGGAAAATAACGTCCACAAACTCGCCAACCTCTGGGGAAAGATCCTGCTGGCGATCTGCAATACGAAGGTTGAAGTCATCGGCAGCGAAAACATCCTGAAGAGCAGGCCGCAGGTGTTCATGGCCAACCATCAAAGTGATTTTGACATCCTGATTACCCTGGCCTATGTCCCGGGTCAGTTTCGCTGGATCGCGAAAAAAGAATTGTTTGCAATTCCCGTCTTCGGCCGGGCCATGAAAAGCGCGGGGTATATTGAAATCGACCGGCAAAACCATGAAAAAGCCATGCAGAGCCTGGACCTTGCCGCACTCAGAATCCGCCAGGGCAAATCGGTCATGACCTTCCCGGAGGGCACGAGAAGCCGCAACGGCGAGATCAAAGCTTTCAAACAGGGAACTTTTTATCTGGCCATTCAGTCCGGCGTGCCCATTGTCCCGATTACCATCATTGGCAGCGGCAACATCATGCGGAAGCGATCACTCAAGATCAATCCGGGAAAGATAAAGCTGGTGATCGACAAGCCGATCTCCACAAAGGACTGCACGCTGGAAAACCGGCAGGAACTGATCCACAGAGTCCGACAGGTCATCATCAGGAATTACGACGTTTATCGGGAAACCGGCGCGGCAAGCATCAAAGACGTCCAGCCGGAAATGAAGACGGCACCCTAATGAAAGAAACCTCCCCGGATCATCCTCATCAACGCGTCCGCGAAATCAAAGGCGTCATCTGCCTGGCCCTGGCCGTTTTTTTTCTGCTGTGCCTTCTTTCCTATTCCCCGCAGGATCCTTCTTTTACCCGCTTTGTGGCCGACGGGTCAGCCACGCACAATCTCACGGGTAAATTCGGTTCCTACACCGCCGATTCGATCATCCGCCTCCTGGGCATTGCCTCCTTCATTCTCCCTCTGGCGCTCCTGGCCTGTGCATTTCAATATTTTTTGCGCCCTGCTTTTCTTCTGGATGCTCAGCGAATCATCGGATTTGTTTTTTTCACCCTCTCGTGCGCCGGCTTGTTCGGCGCGCTGATTGAAGGAGGCATCACCGTCCACGCGGAAAAACTTCGGGCGGGCGGATTGGCGGGCGCGGGCATTGTCCGATTCCTGCTCGGCTATTTCAATCCGGCAGGGACTTATATTATTCTGATCTTGATCTTCATCGTCTCACTGTTTTTTATCGTCGAATTCTCTCTCGTTTCGGTCACGGAAAAATTTTCGACGTGGGTGCAAAAAGGATTCTTATCCTTCAAGAACTTCTTCGGGTCCTTTTCCTCCCGCTTTTTCTCCCGCCTGAAGATTGAAAAGACGTTGCCGCCCGTTATGGAAGAATCCGAACAGACGACGGCTCCCAAAAAAGCGAAACCGAAAAAAATCGAGCAGACGCATTTCGATTTTTCCAAGCTCAAGTCCGACGGCAAATTCCAATTGCCGCCGTTCACGCTGCTCGAAGAGCCGCCCCAGAAAGACGCGCGCGTTAAACGCGACCACCTGATAACGAACTCGCGCATCCTGGAAAAGAAGCTGGCGGATTTCGGTGTGGAGGCCCGCGTCGTAGAAGTGATGCCGGGTCCGGTTATCACCATGTATGAACTGGAGCCCGCCCCCGGTGTGAAGATCAACCGCATCACCACGCTGTCCGACGATCTGGCGCTGGCATTGATGGCTCCCAGCATCCGCATCCTGGCGCCGATTCCCGGCAAGTCCGTCATCGGCATCGAAATCCCCAATCTCAAGCGCGATCCGGTTTTCCTGAAGGATGTCCTCAACAATGACGCGTTTACAAACTCGTCACTGCGTCTGCCGATCGCCCTGGGCGTTGATTTTGTGGGCACGCCGGTCATAGCCGATCTGTCCAAAATGCCTCACCTGCTTATCGCGGGAACCACCGGGTCGGGTAAAAGCGTAGCGCTCAACGCCATGATCTGCAGCATTCTTTTCAAGGCGCAGCCGGACGACGTTAAATTTTTAATGGTCGATCCCAAACGGCTGGAGTTGTCCTCCTATGAAGGCATTCCGCACCTCATGCATCCGGTCGTGGTTGATCCCAAGAAAGCCTCACAGGTCCTGCGCTGGACGGTGGAAGAGATGGAACGCCGCTACCGGGTCATCAGCGCGCTGGGCGTGAAGAGCATTGATGCCTATAATGAAACGCTTCTGACCGGCGTCAAGAGCAAACCTGCCGCGCCCGTTAAAGAACTCCGGGCGGAGCTTGAGCCGGGTTCAGAGACGGTGGAAGATTCGGTAAAAGGGGCTCCGCCCTTTCAGCATGTCCGGCTGCCTTACATCGTCGTCATTATCGATGAACTGGCCGATCTGATGATGGTCGCCTCCCGGGATGTGGAAGAATCGCTGACGCGGCTCGCCCAGATGGCGCGCGCGGCCGGCATTCATCTGATTCTCGCGACGCAGCGCCCGTCCGTAGACGTCATCACGGGGCTCATCAAGGCCAACTTCCCCACGCGCATCTCTTTTAAAGTATCCTCCAAGATCGACTCCCGCACCATCATTGACCAACCGGGAGCCGAACTCCTCCTGGGGGCGGGCGATATGCTCTTTATTCCGCCCGGCACATCCAAGCTCACCCGCATCCACGGTGCCTACCTGTCCGATTCGGAGATAGCGCGCATCGTCGATTTCATCAAAATGCAGGCCCAGCCGACGTATGACGCATCGATCGAAACATTTCAATTCGAGTCCGCGCAGGCCCAGCGTGAAGAAGACGGGTACGATGAAAAATATGACGAAGCCGTCGCTCTGGTCGGCGAATTGGGCCAGGCTTCGATTTCGCTGGTTCAGCGCTATATGAAGATCGGCTATAACCGCGCCGCCCGCATGATCGAACAAATGGAACGCGAAGGCATCGTCGGCCCCTCCGACGGCGCAAAACCCCGCAAAGTCCTGATCAGGAAACTTCCGCAGTGAAAAAGAATCTTCCCGGCAAGCTGCACATCATTTCTTTGGGCTGTTCCAAGAATCTTATTGATTCGGAAGTCATGGGCGGTCTGGCTCACGCATCCGGCATGACGCTTGTCGAAAATCCTCAGAGCGCGGATGTCGTCATCGTCAATACCTGCGGCTTCATTCAAGCCGCCAAGGAAGAAGCCCTCGAAATCATCCTGAACCTGGCCGAGGGAAAAAAGAAGAATCGTCCGGATCTGAAGCTGGTGGTCGCCGGCTGTCTCGCCCAGCGTTACGGGAAGGAACTGCTCAAAGAAATTCCGGAAGTCGATTTATTCATCGGCACCGGCGAAGTCGGAAATGTCGCCTCGCATCTGCAGAATGTAAACACGCCGCAATCCCGGCGAACCGCCGTCCTTTCCAAACCGGACTTTCTGATGACGGCCCGGCATGAGCGAATTTTATCCTCCGCCTCTTCCGCCGCTTATTTGAAGATCTCGGACGGCTGCTCCAACTGCTGCGCCTACTGCGCGATTCCGTTGATCCGCGGCAAGGCGCGCAGCCGCCGGCCCGATGACATTTTGCGGGAAGCCGAAAACCTGGTAGCCCGCGGGATCAAGGAAATTATCTTGATCGGCCAGGATACAACGGCTTACGGCCGTGATTTGAAGAACCGGCCGAAGCTCTCCCGACTTCTCGCGGACATGGCCTCGCTCTCGGGCCTGCGCTGGCTGCGTCTGCTCTATGCCCATCCGGCGCACATGACGACGGACGTGCTGGAAGCCATGGCCGGACATGAAAACATCTGCCGTTATATTGATTTGCCTGTTCAGCATATCGACGATATGATCCTTGGCGCCATGAACCGAAAGGTTTCGGCAGACCGGATAAGAGACATCATCCGTCAGGCCCGAAGCATCATGCCCGACGTTGCGCTCCGCACGTCGCTGATCGTCGGCTTCCCCGGAGAAACACGCAAACGGTTCGAACGCCTGCTCGACTTCGTTCGCGATACCCGGTTTGACCACCTGGGTGTCTTTACGTATTCCCGGGAAGAAGGTACGGCCGCAGCCAAAATGCCGTCACGGATTTCGGAGAAAGAAAAGGAGCGCCGCCGTGAATTCATCATGAGCGAGCAGGCCGACATTTCCCATACCATTAACCAGAAATTGATCGGCACCACTCAGGAAGCGCTGGTTGAAGAAAAAAGCGACCGTGAAGGCTATGCCTTTGTCGGTCGCTGCCGGAGGCAGGCTCCGGAAATCGACGGCGTCACTTACCTCAAAGGCGGCCGCCTGAAGATCGGGAGCATGGTGAAGTGCGAAATCACCGCAGCTGATCATTATGATTTGTTCGGCAAGGTGATTTCCTGAAAAAGGAAGCAGCGGGGGAAAGCCCGCCCCGGGATACCTCACCCCGCGGGGCATCGGCGTCGCTGTAACCGCCCATCGGCAAATCCGTTTGACAAGACGGCGACAACTCATTATAGTGCATCACAATCTTAAGCAGGATATGATCAACTGATGCAGATTGCCGATGTTTTCTCAGCCTATCGCAGCGAAATGAAGCAGGTCGAAGTTCACCTGGACCGCTATATCACCTCCGACGTCAAACTCATCCCCGAAGTCGCCCATCACCTGATCGACAGCGGCGGCAAGCGTTTCCGCCCTCTCTTGCACCTGATCTCGTCGCGCCTGTGCGGTTACTCAGGCGAGTCGCGTTTCCCCCTCGCGGGCGCCATCGAATTCATTCACACCGCAAGCCTTCTGCATGACGACGTCATCGACGAAGCGGTCATCCGCCGCGGCAAAACCTCGGCCAACAACGTCTGGGGCAATGCCGCAAGCGTTCTGGTCGGCGATTTTCTGTATTCCAAAGCCTTCAAGCTTTTGTCCGAAATCGGCGACATCAGGATCGTTCAACTCATGTCGAAGATGACCAACATCATGTCGGAGGGCGAGGTCTTTCAACTCATGAAGTGCGGAGATACGTCTCTGTCCGAAGCCGAGTATCTGAGCATCGTTGAAAAGAAGACCGCCGTACTCATCTCCGCGGCGTGCGAAAGCGGCGCGGTCCTGGGCGATGCCGAACCTCCACAGACCGAAGCCCTGGAACAATACGGTTATAAAATCGGCATGGCGTTTCAGATCACGGACGATACGCTCGATTACATGGCCCGGGAAGAAGATTTCGGAAAGTCCATCGGCAAAGATCTCGAAGAAGGCAAAATGACGCTGCCGCTCATTTACACCCTTGCGGCAGGCAGCCAGTCCGATCGCACCATGATCAAGGGAGCCATCGAGAAGAAAGCGCTGACGCCCGATGCCGTCCGGAATATTTTTGACCTGGTCCGGGCGTCCGGAGGCATTGATTATTCCCTCGCCCGGGCGGAAAAATTCGTAACCGAGGCCAAAGACGGGCTCAAGGTTTTCCCGGCCGGAACTGAAAAAGAACATCTGTTCGCCGTCGCCGAGTATATTCTATCCCGAAAAATCTGATCCCGCTTTGCAAGACGAGCGTTAATTCTCCGTAGCTTGCTGCGGGGTGGTTTGATCGCCGCTTTTTTCACTCGGGCACCGTTGGCCGAGCTGTGGATCATGGTTTGAAGGCTTCGACCAGCGCGTCCATTTGTTCGCCGCTGCGCAGCATTCTCACCTTGATAAAGCCGGCCTCTTCGAGGCCCTTTTCGATCTCATCGAAAGTGTAGGTGGAACCTCCTTTCGTATTCACCAGCATATTGACGGCAAAAATGGCCCCTGCTTTCGGCCGGGCACGGCCGGGCTCCATGACATGGTCGCGGATGATCAACCGTCCGCCGGAAACCAGCGCGCGGTAAACCTTTCGGAACAGTTCCACGTTTTGAGCGGGGCTGTTCTGGTGAATGATGGCGGAGAGCATCGCCAGATCGTGTCCGCCGGGCAACTCGTCTTTATAAAAATCTCCGGGCACAAGACGGACGCGGCTCTGCATCCCCGCTTCGGCCAATCGCTCGCGGGCAAGAGAAATGACCGCCGGCCTGTCGAAAAGCGTTGCCGTCATTTTCGGAGCAGCTCTGAGAAACGCAAGGGTATAAGTCCCGGAGGCGCCGCCCACGTCGATCAGGTTTTCAGCCGGGCCGGGCTCAATCGCGGCCACAATTCTTTGCGCCAGCGGCGCTCCGATCACATGCATCGCGCCGATGAAGGCTTCAAGTCCATCGTCTTTTTTCGCTCCTTGCGACTCCTCTGCGGATGATTGCACCGGCCTGACTTTGCCGGTAAGTTCCGACCAGTTTTCCCAAAGGTGCACCGCGTGAAGCACCATGGGCTGAACCGAACGCGGGCTCTCATCGCTTAAAAAAGCGGCGGCTTCCGGAGAAGACTGATAAGCGCCGTCTTCCCGCTTGACGATCAGATCCATCGCCGCGAGCGCGTCGAGCAGGATGGTCAGCCCCCGCAGATCGGCATGGAGCCTGTCGGCCAGATCCCGGGCGGTTGCGGGGGCACGGTCCAGAAGCGAAAAGAGATTCAGCTCGGCCGCGGTGAGAAGGATCCGGCTTTCCATGAATTGTCTGGCGAGCTTAAGGATCGCTTCCGGTTGACGATCATTCTTCATCGTTTCTGCACTCCTTGAATGAAAGACGGTTTCAGGATGAAACTTTTTTAAGAAGCCAGGCCATCCGCCGGCCGAGAGTCTTCGCCATCTGAACGCCTTCTTCATCGTTTTGTACATCGCCGACATTCCGGCCGATTCCGATGGCCCGGCCGACGATGATCATCTGGCCGGCGAGGAAAAAATGATTCAGCGAATCAATCGTGTGGATGCCGCCCGTCCTTCTCAGCGCAACGACGGAAGCGCCGATCTTATTTTTGTAAAGCCCGCCGTTGGCCATCGAGACGAAACCGGCCCGGTCGATCAGCGCCTTCATCTCGGCCGTCACATCGGCAAAGTAGACGGGCGAGGCCAGGATAATCCCGTTTGCGCCCGTCATCTTTTCAATAAAGTCATTGGCGGAATCGTCTGCGACGAAACAGCGGCCGTCGCGGTTTTCAAAACATTTGTAACAGGCAATGCACCCGTGAATATTCTTTCGGGACAGTTGAACCGCTTCCGTTTTCACTCCTTCTTCTTCGAGCTCGGAAAACACATGATTGATGAGCATTCCCGTATTGCCGTCTTTTCTCGGACTGCCGTTAAATGCCAAAACTTTCATATCTTATTCCTTCCTGCGAGATACCGGCCTCCGGGGAAACGCCCCGGAGATCGGGTCTCATTTTCAATGCCGTGTCAATGCTCGGTGGTTTGCCTCATCGCTTGGGCAATCGGCTCCCGGAGCGTTACACCATCGGCGGAGCAAAATATTTCCCTTCGATCGTTCCCGCCCGATCTTCCTTCAAGGCCTGCGGCAAATGCTCCAGAATGTCCGATGCAATAATGCCGTCCTGGCCTTTTTGGGCAGCCGCGAGATCGCCTGCATAGCCGTGCAGGAAGACACCCTTGCGCGTCGCCATCTCCGGACTCAATCCGAGACCGTGCATCGCCGCAATGCAACCGGTGAGGACGTCGCCGCTGCCGGCCGTCGCCATTCCCGGGTTGCCGCTCAAGTTGACATACACCCGGCCGTCCGCCAGGCCCACCAGGGAATGGGCGCCCTTCAGGACAACCGATGCATTCAACTTTTTGGCTGTATCCCGCAAGACGCCTATTTTATCGGCATTCACGCAGGCGACGGTCTTGCGCGTCAGGCGCGCCATTTCTCCGGCGTGAGGCGTCAGAATCGTCGCCGCTTTTCTTTTGAGCAATATTTCCGGCCGCTCGGCAATGGCCGTCAAGCCGTCGCCGTCGATCAGCAGCGGCCGGGAAATGGCGGGGGCCAATTCCCGGACCAGTTTCGTCGTTTCATCCTGCAGGGACAGACCGGGGCCGATGACCACCATATCGGCTTTTTCCGCAAGGGCCAGCAATTCCGGTTTGGCCTTAAGTGAAAGGCTGAATGAAGCCGTCTCCCGCTGAGGCAGAAAAACAATTTCCCGGCCGGACTGCGCGACAAAAGGGATAATCGACGCGGGAGCCGCGAGCCTCGCATAGCCCCCGCCCGCTTTCAGAAAAGCCATCGCGGAAAAATAAGGCGCACCGAAATAATTGGCGCCGCCGGAAATGAACAAAACATCCCCCACCGCACCCTTGTATGCTTCCGCGAGCCGCGGAGGCAACAAAACCCGCTCATTGGTTTCAATCGTCAGCTCATCACGGTTGTACAGCGCCGGCGGAAATGAAATGTGCGTCACGGCCAGAGTCCCGCAATGCTCATAGCCGGGATAAAGAAGATTGCCGATTTTCGGCAAACCGAACGTGACGGTAAAGGCCGCTCTCACCGCGGCGCCCATCACCTGCCCCGTATCGCCGGAAATGCCCGATGGAATGTCCAGACTCAACACCGGCCGCCGGCATTCGTTGATCAGGTGAATCACGTCGCCGGCAAGCCCTCGCACTTCCCGATCCAGTCCCGTCCCGAAGATGGCATCAACGACGGCATCACAATGCAGCGTATCGGCTCTGGCTTCATCGACCCGGGCGAGCAGCTGAATGTCCGCCTCCAGGTTGCACAAAATGTCATAGTTGGTCTTGGCCGCGCCACTGTATTTTTTAGGCGAAGCCGCAAGAAATACTTTGACGCCGCCGCCCCTCGAGAGGATGAGCCGCGCTACGGCCAGTCCATCGCCTCCGTTGTTTCCGGCGCCGCAAAAAATCACAAATTTCCTGCCTGGAATTCCGAACTCCTTCTCTATGAGCCCGACCGAAGCCAGCGCCGCGTTTTCCATCAGGAGCTCTTCGGCAATCCCCAGCGATAGGGCGGCATATTGATCCATTCCCCGCATTTGTTCCACAGTGGTCAATTTCATCTTCAGCCCTCACCCGTTCCCATGATTTGGTATGAAATTTTATGCGATTAGTATAGGATAGCCGCGGCGTTTTGCCAATCATATTTTTAGGGAGGTTTCATGGCACCGATATCGGAGACCATCCGTAAGCGCTTTTCCTGCCGGTCGTATTCCGACGATCCGGTCGCTTTGCCGGTTCTGAAGACGTTGCAGGAAGCGGTCAGCGCTCCGCAAACCGGTCCCTTCGGGAACAAACCCCGCTTCGTGCTCCTGGCGATGGACGCGCTGGCGGCCAAAGAATGGAAAACGCTGGGAACTTACGGTGTCATCAAGAACGCACGTCTTTATGTCGCCGGAATGATCACTCCCGCGCCGATGGCGCCCGAAGATTATGGATACTGCATGGAAAAATTGATCCTCTCGGCTACCGAATTGGGTTTAAACACCTGCTGGATGGGCGGTACGTTTGCGATCAGCGCCTTTGGCCGCGCCGCCGGAATGCGGCGAAACGAACTTCTGCCCACCGTGAGCCCCATCGGTTATGCCGCGTCCCGCAGAAGCCTGACGGAACGGATCATGCGCGGCTTTGCCGGTTCCGATCATCGTCTGCCCTGGGACGAACTTTTTTTCCAGGGCGACGCCGCATCGCCTCTCTCTCCCGAGGATGCCGGGGTTTACCGAGAAGCGCTGGAAAATGTCCGCCTCGCGCCTTCGGCATCCAACAAACAGCCCTGGCGAATCGTCTACGATAAAGACCGAAGGACCTTCTCATTCTGTCTGTCGCGCGCGATCGGTTACCGTCATCTGCGGGATGTCTCCCTGCAGGAGATTGATATGGGCATTGCCCTGTGCCACTTCGATTTGACAGTCAAAGAACTGGGAATCGCCGGCAGCTGGCGTCCCGATGAGGCCGCTCCGTCCGGGAAATCATGGGAGGCCGTGGCCAGCTGGCAGGCCGCAGAATGAATCGCGGCCGGACATACTCTGCGAAGAGGCTTCGAGGTTCAGCCGGCGCCCTTCATGATCAGAACTTTCGCACCGCGGATTCTGCCTGCCTTCAGGTCGGCAAGCGCCCGGTTGGCGTCGGCAAACGGATATTCCTCGACATCCGGCGGGATGGGAATGTTTGCGGCAAGCTCCAGAAATTCAGCAATGTCGCGACGGGCGACGTTCGCCACGCTTTTGACTTCTTTTTCCTGCCACAGATGCAGCGGGTAGTCGATGTTCAATAGTTGATCTTTATCCATTGCCTCTTTGCGGATGGCGTTCACCACCAGCCGCCCTCCCGGCTCAAGATTCTCCAGAGCTTTCACAACGGGTTTCCAGGCGGGCGTCGTGTCGATGATCGCCGCGAGTTTTTGCGGACTCGGGTCAACGGTTTCCCCCGCCCAAGCTGCGCCGAGAGACAGCGCAAACTGGCGCTCGCGCTCGGAGCGGGCAAAAACAAAGACCGCGGAATCCGGGTAAAGGTGGCGCGATAGCTGCAAAACGAGATGGGCCGACGCGCCGAAGCCCGTGAGACCCAACGGCTCGCCGTTACGAAGATTGGCCAGGCGCAGCGAGCGGTAGCCGATGGCACCCGCACATAAAAGCGGCGCGGCTTGGCTGTCGGAAAACGCGGCCGGAATGAAGAAGACGAAATCCTCCGGCACGGCAACATACTCGGCGTAACCGCCGGGGATGTCCCGCCCGGTCGCCTGGAAGTCCGGGCACAGGTTCTCCTCTCCGCCCAGACAGTACCGGCATTTTCCGCAGGTCTGGCCGATCCAGCCGATACCGACTCTCTGGCCCTCGGAAAACCTCCCGGCCATGCTGCCGCACGCTTCGACCACGCCGACGATCTGATGCCCTAAAATAAAAGGGAAGGAGGCGGGCGGCGTCCGGCCTTCGATTTCATCGAGTTCCGTGTGGCAGACGCCGCAGGCGGCGATGCGCACCAGAATTTGTTTTTCTCCGGGAACCGGGATAGGCAGATCCACAAAAGAAAGCGGCTGCGGATTTTCACGAATGCTCGTTATGTGATCCAGTACAGCCGCCTTCATATTGATTTGCCCGCTTTTGAACCGTCTTCCGGCGATGGATTCTTGATCAGCCTTTCAGGGCCGCCGGCATTTTCAGAGAGACGTCAACCAGATGAATATATTTATCCAGGACGGTCCTTGTTCCGTTGACTTTGAGTTTATCGAACAGGAAGGCAAACTGACGCTCCAGTTCCGCGCAGATGCCTGCACGGATATCCGCCGGCAGATGCCACAATTCGAGCTTGAACGGGCCGAAACCCTTCTTGCGGGTCTTATAAATGAACTGCTCTTCCGTATCTTTTTCCTTCCATTCGCCTTTCAGATCGGACTTCAGATAATCATAAATTTTTGCCCGAAGCTCGGCCGGGAATTTTTTGCTGTCGTAGATGATATTCTGAAAGCCGGTCGCCAGGTGAATCTCGGCGGTACCGGTGGCGGGAAAACGGTCAAACGCTTCATCCGGCAGCGTAGATGCCCCGTGCTGGACGGCGCCGGACAGACCGTACTCGGTTCGCGAGGTTTCGGATAATTTCTCCAAAACGTCAAAATCAATTTTGACTTTAGCGACCGTGCCGTCGGCGAGCGGTATGCCGCCGTGCGTCGTCCCGGTCTGCACGCTGATCTTGCTGATGCCTTTGAAAGCATCGCCGCGCTTTTTAAGCTCTTCCAGATAGCCGTTCATGAAGACCTGCAATTCCTCCACCGTGCTGTTTTTGCCGCCGACCTCACCGATCTCTCCGCCGACGGAGATCGTGATGCCTTCCGGCTCCAGATCGCGGATCATGGTGGTGAGCTCCGCCGCCAGCGAAAAATTCGTTCTTTGCTGGTCTTTGACCGTCGGCTGGGATAGATCGACCAGCGTGGAGGTGTCGATGTCGATGTTGTAAAATCCCCCTTCGATGGCTTCCCAGATCAGATTTTTGACCGTCTGGGTTTCCTTGTCCGCATCCGCGGCAAACTTCTTGGCGTTCATCTGAAAGTGATCGCCCTGCAGAAAGACCGGACCGCGCCAGCCGGCTTTGACCGCCGCCGCTGTAATGGCGCAGGTATACTCTTCGGGCCGCTGCTTCGTATAGTCGATTTCCGAACGGGCGATTTCAAAGAGGACCGGTCCCACATTCCCTGCAAGCGCGGCGCGGAAAACGGCCTGGGCGGCGTCATAGGCGATGCCGCGGAGATTGATCGCCGGAACGGTGAAACCGCCGACTTCCTTGCGGCCCATCGCCTCATAGAGGAGTTGAATCGACGCGGACATAATCCCCAGCGCCGCCGCTCCCCGACGAATCAGATAAGCCGCCGCATCCTTCGTCCCCTGATCCGGACTGAAGACGACGGTATAAATCAAGTCGTCAATCAATTTCGTCTGAAACCGGCCTTCATCCAAGACGCGGACATCACCGCCGTCAACGGCCAGTATGTTTTCGCATCCTTTTTTCAATTGATCCTTGTTTTCGTAAATCATGGCTGCTCCTTTAGTCCTGTAATGATTGCGACAGGAATTGTCCCGCCATCGTCACTTCCGTCGCTGAGCCGATATAGATCGGCGAACGTTGATTAACCGATGTCACCTGCACGGAAAGAATATCTTCTTTCCCGTCCGTGGCCTTGCCGCCGGCCTGTTCCACAATAAAAGCCATCGGCTGCAGCTCGAACAACAGGCGCAGTTTGCCCTGAGGCGATTTCCTGAGCGCGGGATAGGTAAACAAACCGCCCCGTTTGATGATCACCTGGTTGATGTCGGGGACAAAACCGCCGCTGTAGCGCAGCTTGTAACCGTCCTGTTCGAGTTTTTCAATAAACTTCAAATGGGCTCCCGTCCAATCTTTGCGCAGACCACCGGGCGAAAAAATGGAACCCTTCTCCTTGAGCCTGATGTTTTCTTCGGACAGAACGTATTCTCCTTCCCGGTCGAGCACAAACTCATGAGCGCCCTTCCCCGCCGAATAGATCATCGTGATCAGCGGGCCGTAGGTAATATAAAG
The DNA here is from genome assembly GCA_009668925.1 of Deltaproteobacteria bacterium. The sequence continues at coordinate 26,492 of SBEK01000005.1, read as the reverse complement.
GGCCGCCGCCATCGAATTTCTGCCGCTGTCAAAAATAGATTTCCGGTGGATGCCGATGATGGTGCCGATGGCCAGGTTCGTATCCACAAGCGACGAGCCGTCCAGCGGATCAGCCGTCACGATGTATTGCTCCCGTCCATTGCCGATGGCCACGATATCTTCGAGCTCTTCGGATGCATAGTGGCTCACAAATCCGGAGTTCTGTAATTTATTCTTCAGGATATCGTCGGATACACGATCCAGCGCCAGTTGTTCTTCGCCGTAAACATTCTTAAATCCGGCCAGCTTGCGGTTGGACTCATGAATCTTGGCGGAAATATACTTGCCGACCACGGCAATCTGCCAGATCAGCCGGCGCAGTTCCACTTCGATGCCTTCCATCCACATGTGGCGTCTCAAATCAACGACGTTTTTTGTGTAATCACCTAACCCTTCGCCCATAGATTTCCCCTTACGTTTCTCGAACGCCGTCACCCGCCGGGATTTCCCCCGGAGAACTCTTTAATACTTCAAGCGGGTAAGGCGCGCTCATTGCCCCGACAACGCCGCATTTCCAGTACTTTTCAATGACCCGACGTTTGTGCAGCCGCGGGAAATCACGGCTTCACGTCCGGATATTCTTTCCGCCGGCAGATCGTGATTTTCCCCCCTCATCGCCACGCAATACCCAATCCGTCATCAGGGATGAGAAGGGTTTATTGGCTTCCTGGGCCTGTCGGTAATTTTCCATGGCATCACCATGACTTTGAGCCGTTAGGACAGCATACCCGATATACGGGAGTATACCGCCCGTTACATCCTGCAAAACCTGTACTTCGTCGATCAAGAGAGCATGCGGTCCGGACACGGTCACGGCTTTATCGCTTGACCGGTCTGCGCCCGGTTTTTCATTCCGCGAGCAAATGAGTGTTCGATTCCAGCTCATTGATTGAGAATTGCACTTCGTAATAACGACTGTATCTTTCATTTCCAGTTTTTTTCTCAAAACCCGCTGCTTCTCATCGGGCATTTCGCTGTATCGTCGTGGACAGCCTCAAATTCCACGTGAATTATTAATCAATATCCATGACCTTTACAAGCAAATATTTATAAAAAGTTAGGATGGGAATTGCAGTATCGGAACGCGCCGCATTTCCGTTGGTCTCTGCGGCGGCGTGCCCGGCCGTCTGGCGGAGTCCGGCGCACGCGAAGCCGTGCGCCGCGGGACCGGAGTCACCGGTGATCCCGGCCAGATACACCCCGGGTAAAAACCTGCCGAATGTCGGCGAATCTTTTTTAGTGAAAGCGACTAGGCGCCCTTTTGGGCAGATTATTCACACCAGATGGATGGCTTTGCGCCCGCGCGCCGCCCCCTTGCCTGGGCAATGAAATCCGCTTTGCGAAATTAATTTCTCCTTTCGTGTTTATTCAATTGACAGGCATTTCAGTTTTTCTTATACTGTCATCACAAGAGCAAATAGAATATAGTGCTGTAAATAGATAAACTGATTATACTTTAAGACGATTTACAGATCAACGAAACTGATTTTGTTCCACCCGTTTTGTTTTGGGAAACGACATCTGCAGGGGCTTTATTATTTGTTTTTCAAGATACTGAAGCAGGGGATATTAAACAAAAAGAGGAGGAGGAAGAAAATGAAGCATTGGAGAAGTATCAGCGTTGTATCGGTTATCTGTCTTATCATGTCCTGGACGTTCATCGCCCAAGCCCAGGAAATCGTCATCGGTTTTTCCGGACCTTTGAGCGGACCGGCGGCCGAGTACGGCCAGGATATGCTCTACGGCGTTGACATGGCGGTCAACGAAATCAACGCCGCGGGCGGCGTCACAGTGAAAGGCAAGAAGTATAATATCAGACTGGAAAAACTGGATGACCGCAACGACCCGACGGCGGCCGTCAACAACGCGAGACGGTTCAAGAACAACGGCGCCATCGCTATTTATAACGGAGTCTTCACGACGCTCGCGGCTATGGCTAAAATCAACGAAGAAAAGGGAAATGAATTTCTGCTCATGGCTTACACGAGCACGCCCAAAGTTACCCAGCTCGGCAATAAACTGCTCATCGGCACAACCGCCCCCAACTTCCTGGTCTACGTTCAGCAGTTTATCGAACTGGCCCAGAAGGAAGGCTGGAAAAGAGTCGCCATGGTCTGTACGACCGGCGGCTACGGTGAAGAATGGCGCGTTGCTTTCCGAGACAGATGGGAAAAATCGGGCGGCGTCATCACGACGGACAAACCCGCCAATTACTATACGGAAACGGATTTTTCCGCACCGCTCACCGCAGCCCTGGGCACCAAGCCGGATGCGATGCTGATCGGCGGTCCTTCCGCTACAACCGCCCTGGTCATCGAACAGGCGCGCAGCATGGGCTTCAAAGGCGGATTCATCTGCATCGACCAGGCGAAACTTGATTACATGGGCAACCTGCTGAAAGGCTACAAACTGATGCATAATACGATCGGCGTCGCCGCTCCCCCGAGCGTCCCCGTTCCCATGACCGCTTCGTTTATAAAGAAATTTCAGAGCACCTATAAACGGATTGTGACCTCGGAATGCTATCGAAATTACGGCGCAACGATTGCCCTGTCGAAAGCGATTGAAGCCGCCGGCACGACAACCGACGTGCGCGCCATCCGCGCTGCCTTCGCCAAAGCCCTGCCGATTCTGGGCGATCGCATCCCGACTGAAATTTTCGGCATCGCCGATAACGGCAGACTCCTGATCAACGGCTCCGTCCAAATGGTCAAGAACGGGCAGTTGACGGAGCCCAATCAATATTTCTGGTGGATTAAGACTGATAAGGAATGGGACAATATCAAGAAGATCTCGAAGAGCAAGGCCAATATGGTTCGCTTCCAGTCCAAATTCGGCCCCATCGAATAGCGGGGAACAGAGCTTGTTGATCTAATTTTCCCGGCGGTCTGAGGAGGTCCCAGGCCGCCGGTTTTTTTATCATCCGCCGGATTCCGCCGCCGGGATCTCTTCCCTCGAATGGCCAGGGGCCGCTTCCCCTGAGACAATTTGACGCAGCAGTCATTCCGTATCGATCATTATCTTCTTTGGAGCCGCCTTTACGTAAAAGCGGGCTTGCTCAATTCTTTTTCAATTTGATCGGCATCCGGAGCATTATGCTGGAGAAGCCTTTTTAAATGATAAAAACTGTCTTCATCCATCTCCGTGAAGGAAGCTATCGTTTCCACTTCGCTTGACCGGAGAATTTTGGCTTTGATCGCCAGTTGAGCTTCGTTATCGAGGCGCAGGTGGATTTTACATTTCTCATCTACGGTAAACGGTTCAGCGCTTTGGAAACTGACACCGGTCATGCTGATGTTTCGGGTTTTTGCCGCTATTCCTCTTCCCCCGACAACAACACTCAGGTCAAAGCAAACGGGAACTCTGGTTCGTTTTCGTCGCTCCGTAATCATGGTTTTCACTCCCGTTGACGTCCGGCGGACTGTAAATACTGTTCCGGAACATGAACATTTATTTTTTTAAACATGTCTTTACACTTCGAAGTTCCGGCTTTGTCTGATCTTCCCGAGATCCGGAAATATGATTCGTTCACCCTCCAGCCGGTAGGCCACAACGTCGATGTGAATCCGCTCCAGTTGCCGGAAGTGGAGAGGCGCGGCCTCTTCCGGCATAATCAGAACAGCGGCCGGATGACCGGCTTCGGTGGCCTGCTGCAGAAGCAATTTTGCGGCCGCCTGCAGAACGTCACTCTCTTCGCTACAGGCACAAACCGCCAGGACGTGGGATATTCTGCCGGTGGCGGGGTGGACAAGAAACAAGTCATGGTTCGCGTCGTTGCCGGTTTTGAACTTCCAGCGTTCCAGAAGCTCGGCCAGATGACTGATGACCAAATTTCGATCGCAGGCGCAGGCCACATTATCCGGCGGCAACGGGGGCGGGTTTCCGACCAGTTCTTCACGGAAGGAGACTTCTGAAAAATTGAGTGATGTCTGCGAGGATAAAGCGGCTGTTGATTTCAGCCGTTCGATCTTCGCGACGAACTGAGCCGTCTGCAGGGCAAAACGGCTGCTCCCGAGAGCGCCGACAACCGCAACCTGGGATAGGGCGTCGCCATCCTCCATCCAGGCCCAGACGCCCCGATAGTATTCTTCAAACAGGGATTTGCCGACCCCCTTTTTGCCGCCGCCGATTTTGCCGCGGTGAATGACGTAAATTCGGTTCCAGGCATCGCATGCGAACGCCGCGCCGGTTTTGCGGTCGATACCCGCCCAGGGAAAATTGATTTCGGCCGTAATCGGCAGATGGCCGCCTTCCGGCGGCCTGCCCGTGCCGAACGCGTTCCAGTACCGGACTTTTTTTGACGCTTGTGAGAAGATCCAGAGACCCAGTTTTTTGGACCACGAAACCTTCGCCCGGAAGCTCGCCCCCTGATGCCCCAGTTTCACCTTGATGGATTCATCCGTAAACGGTTTGAAACTCCCGGCAAAGAGTTTTGCATATTTCCGGATCAGCTTTTCGTCTTCAATAACCTTCAGCATGTCCTTACCCTAACAGCCTTCAGTCTAATAGTCTACAGCCTTCATATCTTAATCCAATCGTTTTTTGAAGCGGGCAATTGCACCTGAGAAAACGACGATTCCCAAAATGGCGAGATAAAGGTACTGAGGCCAGAGAACAGGCATCCCGACGCCCTTCAGGAAAATACCTCTCAGGATCACCAGAAAATAACGCAGCGGGTTGAGATAGGTCAGCCACTGGACGACAACCGGCATGTTGGCGATGGGGAAAACGAAACCGCTGAGCATGAAGAAAGGAAGAATAAAAAAGAAGGTCGCCATCATGGCCTGCTGCTGCGTGGCGGATATGGTCGAGATAAACAGGCCGATGCCCAGCGTGGAAAGCAGAAAAAGGCAGGCTGCAAAAAACAGGAGCAGGACACTTCCCGCGAGCGGTATCTCAAACCAGGTGATGGCGACGACAATAACCACCATCAGCTGGATCAGAGAAATGATGATATAGGGAATCGTCTTTCCGAGAACCAGTTCGTAGGGCTTAAGGGGCGTGACAATGAGCTGCTCCATCGTGCCCGCCTCTTTTTCCCGGATAATCGCAATCGACGTCAAAAGCAGGGAAATGAGCATGATGACGAATGCCACAATGCCCGGCACAAAGAAATACTGGCTCTCGATATTGGGGTTGTACCAGGTGCGCAGGCGGGCGTCGATCCGGCCGTAACTCAGGGGCTGCGGATAGAGTTCCCGGAGCGTTTTTTGGTTGAATGTTTCCAGAACACTGCCCGTATAGGCCATGCGGAGCGATGCCATATTGCTCATGGACCCGTCGGCAATAATCTGAATGGCGGCCGTATTTCCTTCGCGGATCTCCGCCGCAAAATCGGGGGGAACCCTTATGGCCATATCCACCCGCCCCCGCAGAAGCAGATCCTCAAGCGTTCTATCGTCGCTTACGCGGTGCGTAATGGAAAAAATGCGGCTGCCTGAAAAAGCATCGGCCAGAGCACGGCTTTCCCGGGTCTGGGAATAATCCACAAACGCGACCCGGATATTGCGGATATCGTAGTTCACGACATAGCCGAACACCAGCATCTGAATCAGCGGGGCGACGAAAAGAACCACCCGGTTACGTTTGTCCCGGAGCAGTTGAATGAATTCCTTGCGCACCAATTCCCGAATCCGCGGCCAGTTCATAAACCTTCCTTTTTCAGCATGAGGTAATTGAGGGCGACCATGATCAGCCCCATGCCCCCCAACACCGCCATATCCGGTCCGAGATAGCCAAGCCCCGTATCGCGCAGGTAGACGCCGACCAGAACATCGATGTAGTATCTCGCCGGAACCAGATACGTCACCCACTGCAGCACGGTCGGCATATTGATGATGGGAAAAACAAAATTGGACAAGAGCAGCGACGGCAGATAGGTCAGCATCACGGCCGCCTGATTGGCGATCAGCTGTGATTTCGTCGCGACCGAAATCAGGAGCCCCAGCGAAAGCGCGCATACCAGATATAAGGATGTGGCCAGCATCATCAGCCAGAAATTCCCTTTCATCACGACGCCGAAAAGAACCTGACCCAGAAGCATGGCAATAAGCACATTGGCAAACCCGATGAAGAAATAAGGAATCGCCTTGCCCAGCAGCAATTCACCTGCATGAACCGGCAGAGACTTGATCGTCTCCATCGTACCGCTTTCATATTCACGGGCAATCACCAGCGACGTCAGCATGGCGCCCACAATCATGATGATGATGGCGATCATTCCCGGAAGGATGAAGTTGCGGCTTTCGAGGTCCTCGTTGAACCAGATGCGGATGCGGCCCTCCACGGGCGTCCGGAGGGTCGAGCGTCCCTGCCGGTTGAAAAAGGAAGCCAGCAGCTTCGAATTATAAGATTCGATAAACGCGGTTAAATACCCGCGCACGGCGCCGGCAAAAATCGGATCGCTGCCGTCAATGATCACCTGCATCCCGGCTTCCCGCCCCGCTCCGATATGCTTCGTAAAATCCGGGGGAATGACGATGGCCACGGAGACGTCGCCATGATCCAGATAGTCTGCTATTTGTCCCGAAGAATCGGGAGCGGCGACGATGTCAAAATAGGGCGACGCGTCTAATTTGCCGATAAAATCGCGGCTGAGATTTGTCTTGTCATAATCCACGACGACGGTCCGGATATGGTCGACATCCAGACTGAGCGCGTATCCGAAAAGAATGATCAGCAGCAGAGGAATGGCAAAGGCGAGATACAGACTGCGGTAATCCCGGATCAGGTGATAGAACTCTTTGCGGACAATAGCTTTCACTCTTAAGGGATTCAATCCTGTGTCCTTTTCATCAAGCTGATGAAGGCGTCGTCCAAATCGGAATCGGGCGAACCGGGACAGGCTGCCCGAATAATTTCCGCGGGGGAGCCTGCCGCTACGATATTGCCTCCATTGATCATCACGATCCGTTCACAAAAGCGCGCCTCATCCATATAATGCGTTGTGACAAAAACGGTGATGCCCTGCGAGGCGAGCTGCCGGATGAACGTCCAGAAATGCTCCCGGGTAATCGGGTCCACACCCGACGTCGGCTCATCCAGAAACAGAATTTGCGGTTTATGCAAGAGCGCGCAACCCAGCGCCAGCCGCTGGCGCCACCCCGGCGGCAGTTCCCTGGTCAGGCGGTTGCGGACGTCCGTAAGGCGCGTCATGTTCAATATCCAGTCCGAACGCTCGGGCCATTGATTTTGGGGCACGCTGTAAACGCCGAGATAAAACCGGATGTTCTCGTACGGTGTCAGATCTTCATAGAGTGAAAATTTCTGCGACATATAGCCGATGGCCTGTTTGATGTCTTCGGGCTCGCGGATCATATCGAAACCGGCCACCCGGCCGCTGCCGGATGTGGGTGTAATGATCCCGCACAGCATCCGAATCGTTGTGGACTTGCCGGAACCGTTCGCGCCCAGAAATCCGAAAATTTCACCGGTGTGAACGGAAAAGGAAATTTTATTGACGGCCACAAAATCGCCGAACTTTTTTTCCAGTTCGGAAACCACGATGGCGTCAGATGAGGAAAGCGTCATGGGCCAGCTCCTTATCCACCTCTTTGATCCGGGCAATGACGGCCGCCTCCAGCGATGGAAAATCCCCCTGCATCACGGCGGGCGCATTTTGCTCCAGGATGACGCCGGAATGCATCAGGGCCACCTGATCGCATTTTTCCCCTTCGTCCAGATAGGCCGTTGAAATAAGCAACGTCATGCCCGCCTCGCGCATCGCCCCCAGGATATCCCAGAATTCCCGCCGGGAAACCGGGTCGACGCCGTTGGTCGGCTCATCCAGAATCAGCACTTTGGGTTCATGAACCAAAACGCAGGCGAGCCCGAGCTTTTGTTTCATACCGCCGGAAAGATTTCCCGCCAGCCGGCCCACGAAGGGCAGAAGGTTGGAAAACCCCAGATATTTTTCCTTGCGCTTTTTCCTCTCGGCGCGCGGGATGCCGAATACGTCCATAAAGAAATCCATATTTTCCTCGACGGTCAGGTCCGGATAAAGCCCGAAGCGCTGAGGCATATAGCCGATGAGATGCTTGATTTTTTGCCGGGCCGAGGTCAATGCGAGCCCGTCAATCGTGATTTCGCCTCGCGAGGGTTTGATCATGCCGGCAATGAGCCTCAGAACGCTGGACTTGCCGGCTCCGTCGGAGCCGACCAGACCGAAAATATTCCGGTGGGGCACGCCAAATGAGACATCCCTGACCGCTTGCACCTGCTTAAAGGAGAGGGAAATATGGCTAACTTCCACGACCGGTCTCGGTTTGTCGGACAGATCCGCCATGGCGTTTCTCCGTCAGGGATGCAGACGGGCGTCCGCCGGCATGCCCGCCTTCAGTTCATAAAGGGGATTGGCAATGGAAATTTTCACCAGATAAACCAGTTTGACTCTTTCTTTTTGCGTCTGGATGATCTTTGGTGTGAATTCGCCTTCCGGCGAAACGAAGGAAACCGTTCCCTCGTAAATCTTGCCGGGAAAGGTATCGACACTGACGGCCGCTTTCTGGCCGGGTTTAACCCGGCCGATGGCGGCCTCGTCGACAAATATTTTCAAATCCACGCGCTGAAGATCGGAAACCGTGATCACTTCTCTCCCGATATTCACCGTCTCACCCGGTTCAATATTGCGGCTGACGACCACGCCGTCCTGCGGAGAGATCAGCTCCGCGTAGCCGAGCTGAATGGCCGCCTGATCGAGCGCTGCCCGGGCCACATCGATCTGCGCCCCGGCCGTGGTGATGTCGTCTTTGGCCGCCTCGATGCGCCCGAGATTGCCTTCGGCCAACCTAAGCAACGACTCACTTTCCGCGAGCCGTGATTTGGCCACATCGAAGCCGAGCTTAAGCGTATCGCGTTCCTTCTCCGTCACCACCCCCTGGCGAAACAATTCCTCATACCGCTGGTAATTCTTTTCAGCATCGGCCAATGAATCCCGCGCGCTTTTCACACCCGCCTGCGCCCTCGCGACCTCCGCCGGTAAAGTCCTTTGGCTGATTTGCAGAGCCGTCATCAGCTGCTGTTTCGTCTTCACGGCGCGATCCAGATTGGCCTTGGCCTGTTCATAGCGCGATGCAAATTCCGCACGGTCCAGGAGGGCGATGACCTGATTCTTTTTAACCGACTGGCCTTCCTGAACTTTGACTTCGGCAACCCGTCCGGGCGCCTGAAAAGACAGTTTAGCCTGCGTCGTTTCAATCGTGCCGGAATAAAACAGATCGTTGGTTTTTTTGGTGTTCTGCCCGATATAGACAAACACTCCGGCGCCGGCAAACAGCAACACGAATACGATAATGACGATTTTCTTTTTCACAATCCTCCCCCTTGAACGGATTTTTGCGACCTCTGCGCCTCCGCCATGAGTCATTCCGAACGCGGGGTGCCGGCGTGAGACAGGGTCCGCGCCGGTGCGCACCGCCCGCATACCGATACGAAGCAAGCCACCGCCGCCATCATCCTCCGGATGAAGATAAACACGGGGGCCTTACTTCCTGATCGCCCGGAAGACAAGCTTCCCCACTTCGTTTCCCAAATGGCCTTTAAGCTTCCGGTCGCGGACTCTGAGAGCCTCGGCCAGCCGCGACGGCTGGTCCTGGATCCCGGCGCCTTTCTTGTAAAACAAGATCGTTCCCATAATCATCATGTGGATGAGAAACGGCGACACGGCCTCAAAAATTCCTTTCTTTCTTCCGTCTTCCAGAATCCCCTGAAGAATCGCCAGAACGCCGGCAATATCTTCAATGACCACGCGGGGCAAGTGTGCGCCGCCTCCGGCCATCTCTCGCATCATAATCGACGGAAGTTCGGGATTCTTATCAACCGCGGCGGCAATGCCGTTGATATAGGTTTTCAGTTTTTCCGCAGGATGTGTTGCCTTCCCGACGTCCTCGGCAAGGACGCCGGCAATATTCCCCAACACCTGGTGAATAACATGGGCATAAAGGGTATCTTTATCACCGATCTGATAATAGAGCGTCGCCTTGTTGACTCCGGCTCGGGCGGCAATTTCATCCACATGCGTCCCGCTGTATCCTTTCTCGGCGAAAACCGCCCGCGCCGCATGGAGGATCTTTTCCGTCGTTTTGCCTGGCTTTTCCATATCGATTCCCCGCGTCGGCGAAGCTCCTTCTGTCATAACGTAATTCCCGTTCTCAAAAAAATCAATCGGCCGGAATCGCATCTATCCGGCCCAAAATTCAACCGTATGGTTTAACCACATGGTTAAATACCTGGCGGGTAAAGTCAAGCAGATTTTCAGGCGGCCATTATCCTCTGCACACGGGTCTTCAGGGCAGCTCGCCTGATTTGACGGGTATCGGCAGCGGACCCCGCCGGCGGCACGGCCGGGAATTCACGATATTGAGAGCGGATTGGATCTTAGAGGTGCGCTGCAGGAAAATCCCCTTGACAAGGGGTTTTGTCAAGTCACGGGGTTCCGTTATGCCCTTTTGGGTCTGTACCTGCTTTTTGAAGGCCGGCGATCTTTTCTTCTTTCGGCATCTTTTTGATTCTTGATTCAAGGATCAAAGCCTCACTCCTGCTCATTTCCCGGCTTGCTGCAACCAGGATCACGGGTCTTCTGGACCGGGTATATTTGGATGCCTTTCCCCGGTTATGATCCGTCAGCCTCTTTTCCAGGCGATTGGTCGCGCCGGTATAAAGCGTGCCATCGGCACAACGCAGGATGTAGACGATCCAGGTCAAGCATTGTGAATGATTTATGAGCCTCGTCATCTATTGGCTTATACAGCAGGGGAGAGCGTATTGCCATAAAAAGCGTCCGGCTTCATTTTGTTTTGACCAATCGGAGAGCCCGTGTTAAGGCGTACCGCCGATAGAGAAAAAAGGAGTAAAAAATGTTGAAATTTCTACCTGATTGGCTGGTGGGCTGTTTAGCAATATCCTTGCTGGCCTTGAATGTTATCTTCTGGGTATCGATTTTGTTTGTCTTTTCTTTTCTAAAATTCTTGTCGCCTTTTCGGCCACTGACCCGAGCATTTGACAAAATTCTTCTCTGGATCGCGGAAAATTGGATTTCCGGCAATGGCTTATGGATGAGGTTGACCCAGAAGACCATTTGGGATGTTCAGGGCACGGACAACCTGAACTACCGGGGATGGTATCTGGTCATCAGCAACCATCAATCCTGGGCGGACATTTTTGTTCTTCAGAAGTTGCTGAACCGGCGCATACCGCTCATGAAATTTTTTTTAAAGAGGGAGTTGATCTGGGTGCCGTTCATGGGGCTGGCCTGGTGGGCGCTGGATTTTCCTTTTTTACGGCGCCATAGCGCAGCGTATTTGAAGAAGCATCCCGGACAAAGAGGAAAAGATTTTGAAACCACCCGCAAGGCCTGCGAGACATTTACAAGGATTCCGACCAGCGTCATGAACTTTCTGGAGGGAACAAGATTCACGGCGGCCAAGCATGAACATCAGGATCAGCCCTATCAGTATCTGTTGAAACCGAAGGCGGGAGGCATTGCGCTGGCCCTGAGCGTATTGGGAGACAAATTTCATTCTCTATTGAATATTACGATTGTCTACCCGGACGGCGCTCCCACTCTCTGGGGATTTTTATGCGGCAAAATGAAAAGGGTTATGGTGCGAATGTCTTCGCTGGAAATACCTGAGCGGTTTCTGCAGGGGGATTACGAAGGCGACAAGGAATTCCAGGCCGCTTTTCAACAGTGGGTACAGGACTTATGGAAAGACAAGGATGCGCAGATTGCGTCATTAATGCAGGAGGCCGGAGCGTGATTGCGTTCCGGACCTCCCGCAGACGTGATGATGTTTGCGCTAGGCCACTTGCGCGGCACGGGCTGACCAGTTTACCCTTCCCGCGTCTTTAAATGATCGTTGAGAAGGCCGTTTGGCAGACAGGGTCCGGGACGAAAACGGTTTTCTGCCGCTTTGATTAGTCGGTCTTGTCAACTGGTGAGCACGAGCACCCATCGCTTCACAGACAGACGGGTTCAGGGTTAAGCCTTCAACATTCTCATACTGCAGCTTGTCTCCCAGCATTTTCTTAAGCGACCTGAGCAGCTCACCGTCTTCCCCGGTAATAAAAGTAAACGCATCTCCGGTTTTCAGGGCGCGTCCGGTTCTGCCGATGCGGTGCGTGTAAGCCTCCGCGGTGGACGGCATATCGTAGTTGATCACGTGCGAGATCCGGTTCACATCGATGCCGCGCGCGGCGATGTCCGTGGCGATCATCACCTCATAGCGGCCGTCCCGAAATCCGTCGAGAGACTGCTTGCGTTTTTGCTGCGTCAGATTGCCGTGCAGCGAGGTCACTTTGTGCCCCACTCTGTTCAACTGTTCGGCCAGACTCTTGGCGCGCGATTTCGTCCGGGTAAAGACCAGGACGGATTCGGTGTCGGTCTTCTCCAGAATATCCTTGAGCAGAGCGGTTTTCTGCTGGGTCCCGACCGGATAAAACTTGTGGGAAACCGTCATCACCGGAGCGATATCCCCAATCTGAACATGAACGGGATCGCAAAGCAGATCATCGGCCAGAGAACGGATTTCGCCGGGCATGGTGGCGGAGAAAAGCAGGGTCTGACGCTCTGCCGGCAGATGCTTGACGATTCTGCGGACATCCGGCAGGAAACCCATGTCAAACATGTGGTCTGCTTCGTCGAGAACCAGAACCTCCACGTGCGACAAATCCAGGGTGCCGCGCCCGATGTGATCGAGCAGACGCCCCGGACAGGCCGAGACAATATCGACACGGGAACGCAAGTGATTGATCTGGGTGTTGATGTTGACGCCGCCGTAGATGGAGGCGCTGCAAAGACCCGTCTTCCCCCCCAGCTGCCTGATCGCTTCATGGGTCTGTTCCGATAATTCCCGCGTCGGCGCAATGATCAGGGCGCGGATAGGGCCGCGCCGGCGCTGCAGCAGGCGCTGCAGAATCGGCAAAACAAACGCTGCTGTCTTCCCGGTTCCGGTCTGGGCCAACCCCATCAGATCCTTCCCCTCCATAATGGCAGGAATGGACGCGGCCTGAATAGGCGTCGGCTGCTTGTATCCGGCGGACAAACCGCCCGCCATAATTTTTTCATTCAACTTAAACTTCTCAAAACTCATTACTTATCCTTTATTGTATGATACCAGCATCTATTTAGATTTAAACCCAATGAAAACCGTTATATGGCTGGTAAAGGCAGGCCTTTTAACGCCTATCCGGCGTTGGCAAGACAGTCTCAAACACGGCAAAACATCTGGATCCTATTGTGATTAGCGGATTATCCTTAGCAAATTTCTGATTAAGAAAGGTGGGAAGGTCAATATGTATCGCTATTCCTGCGGGGTCTTTACAGGCAATGAAGATAAATAGCAAGGAATATCTTTTGTGATTCAGGATATGACGGACACATGCAATCCGCTCTCACGGAAAATGAGTTGCCCGGAACGCGCATGGGAAGCAAAATCCGCCCCCGGGTACATTTGGGGCGCCAAACAAAGTTATTGCCCGAATGAAAACGATCCGAATCGTTGGTCAATGCTTCGCATAGTCAATTGCGGAAACGGATAGTTTATGGACCCCGGCCAGTTCCTTCGTGAAAATGATCATAAAGGGTATTTGCCCGCGGGGCGGTATTTTGTCGTCCGATCCTTTACTCTTATTCAGTTCGGAAACCAAACCGGCTTCATCCAGATTCTCCAATTGCGCGTCCACGAGAATCTGACCGCCGAAAGATTCCATCGAGGCCAGTAATGCTCCGTCCGCGGCAAAGAGATTCGCTGCAATTTTAATCTTCGAAACGGTCTGCGATGTTGAATTTTCAGCAACCCCTTCGACCACGCGGATCGTCTTCCCCAGTTTCATATTATAAACCAGCCGCTGCCGCACGCCGAGCAGATTAATGCCTTTCGCGGCTGACGCGGAGGAACCCAGCTCCGTCTTGAACAGATTTTTCACACCGGGCAAAAATGATTTCGAAAAGAATCCCAGGTATCCGGCAAGCAGCAAAATAATTACGATAATGGAAATCCCGATCCATTTGCCTTTGCCGAGGCCCTTCTTCGGCGAATAATCATAGGGACCGGCGGCTTCCGCTTTTTTCTCTGATTTGACATCCGTTGCCGCCTTCTTCACTTCCGGAAGCGGTTTCGTCTCCGGCGGCTTTGTTTCCCGAGGCTTCGTCTCCGGCAGCTTTGTTTCCCGAAGTTTCGACTCCGGCGGCTTCATTTCCGGCGGCTTCGCTTCCCGAGGTTTCGGCTCCGGCGGCTTCATTTCCGGCAGCTTTGTTTCCCAAAGTTTCGGCTCCGGCGGCTTCGTCTCCGGCGGCTTTGTTTCCCGAAGTTTCGACTCCGGCAGTTTCGGCTCCGGCAGCTTTGTTTCCCAAAGTTTCGGCTCCGGCGGTTTTATTTCCAATGGTTTCGATTCCAGAGACAAATCTTCTTCAGGCTTTATTGTCCTGTCAAACCGAGTCATGGTCTTAAAGCTTTCCAGTGGCCTGACCCCCGACGGGACCTTTACTCTAAGCGATGCGTCCTCTTTTTTTTCTTCATCCAGCGACAAAAATGATGATATCCGATCCGATCTCGAACCGGATTGTCCTGATCGCTCCAGAGGGTCAGGCTGAGCCTCCGCAATCTTGGAAATAAATTCCGACGCGTATGCTTTGTCCTTGCGGCCCGGAGGCTTCGGCGCCTCCATTTTTACGGCCCGACGATCCGGTTTCAATCCGGCAGGTTCCTGCGGCAAGGCTTCGAATGCAGATTTATTCTTTGCCGATGAAGAAGGTGTCTCCTTAGCCGGAACCGCGCCCGTCGCGGACGGAATCACGGATGTGCCATCTCCGGCAATCGTGGACAAGAAAGTGTCCAACTCCCGCTTCTCTCGTTCTAAATCAAACAACTCACTTTTAGTATCCATTCGAGCGTCCTTCATAGCAGTTCGGTCCGGTTAATGCCGTGTCAGCCTGAAAAATTTTCTAAATCTTTTCAGCTTTGATTTCCGCTTTTTCTCCTCTTTTGTAATACGCTCCCTGAGTCGGAATGCGGATGATATCATTACAGGCCCGGCAAATAAAGATCATCGCTGAGCCTCTTGCTTCTTCAGCTTCAATGACATATCTTTCTCCACATTCTTCACAAAATACGACCATGCTGGGGAGCCTTTCCCGTTCGGCTGAAAACGCATTGATTTTGTTTCTCGGCAAGCGTCACGTTGATTTTCCCCGCAGCCGTCCCGGGAAAATATTCATGATGATGCGCTCACCGCGCATTTTTAAGGATTCGGACTTCTTCCTTCAGGGCGTCCAATTCGGACTGAAACATCCTCTTCATTTCTTCCACCGCATAGATAAACGCCTCATGGGGCGGCAGGTCTTTAATTGCGGCCACCGCCTTCTCGATGTCGGCAGCTCCGGCCGGCGGCGCTGTTTCCAGAACGGCGGCCGGCGGCGCCAGGGAGACCACTTCCGGTTCCGGGAAGGCTTGCTCTTCTTTCTGGGCCGAAAAACCCGGGAGCGGTTCTTCAACCGCTTTTTCCAAGGGGACATCGGCAACCGGTTCGAGCGAAACGCCGGCGATGGGTTTCTGGGAAACATCGCCTATAGGTTCGGCGGAACTCCGGATTCCGGTTAAAGGTTCCTCATCCGCTTTCCACTCCTGTGAGACCTGCTCTTTTGACGGTTCCGGAATCGGGGGTTCGTCGGGAGCGGGCTCGGATTCCTGAACGGGAATTTCCCGCGAAGGGGCTTCCAGGTCGATGCTCTCAACCCATGCCCTGTAACGCTTGATGCTGTCGCTGATGATGGCATGCTTCTTTGCCTCCGTCATCCCTTCGGAGACCATGACGCTTTCCAGATGGTCGTAAATATAGAGAAGCAAATTAATGGAATCCTGGGTGGAGTGAACGCCGCGGACGCGGACATACCTGCCCAGGAAACGGAGGATTCTCAAAAATCCCTGAATAACGCGGTCACCCGTATACATCAGATAGAGTTTATTGATCTCGTCCTCCAGTTGTTCAAGGATCGTGTCGTTGATTTCCCATTCAATGGACAGAATAATGCTTTTCATATCCTTCAAAGGAGAGTGGAGAACGGAAGATGAAGGTGAAGACACATCTTCTAAGGACGGACCGGCGGACAGGGTTTCCTCACGCTCGGACGGAGCGCTGATGCTTTCCAGAGCATCACCCGCTGCAGTTCCCGCGGCGGCTTTAACCCCCGCATCGTCTTCACCGAATATCGCGGAAAAACGCTTTTCGATTTCTGAGATAAAAGACGATTTGTCTTGCGCCGGGACGGGTTCCGAAGGGACATCTGATTTACGGCCTTTTTCGACGATGGCCGGGATTTCCTGGGTTTCCTCCATGACAACGGGTGCAGCGGGCGGAAGGTCTTGAACGGCAGCGGCGGGAGGATCGGAGTCTTTTTCTACCAGTGGCTGGACGTCTTCAGCAAAGAGACTGTCGAGGCGGCTTTCTACTCCCTGAAGAAATGAAGACTCTTCTTTTATTTTCATTTTATGGCTCCTGTTTCAGTTGCTTTTCCAGAGACGACATCGTGTGGTAAATGATCTTCTTAAGGGTCAGAATAACATTATGCCCTTCTACGGCGCTGGCTTCAAATGAAGGAGCCTTCAACTCTGAATTGAGGTCGTTTTCCAGGGTCTCAATGTCCAGAATTTCAATGCCCTGTTTATCCAAATCTCTTTTGTTATATTGAATGACGAGGGGGATTTCATGGATATTCTTATTATACAGCGTCAAGTTCTCTTCCAGGTTCCGGATGGAAATAATGTTCTTGTTCCGGCGTTCAGCCGACGAGTCCGCGACAAAAACAACGCCGTCAACGCCTTTCAAGACCAGACGTCTTGTGGAGTTGTACTTGACTTGTCCGGGAACCGTGTAGAGTTGAATTTTAACATCGTACCCGCTGATTTTGCCCATGTCAAACGGGAAGAAATCAAAAAACAGCGTCCGATCACCCTGCGTTTTAACCGTGACCATTTCCGAATTGACCTGCGTACGGCATTTATCATATATGTATTCGAGATTCGTTGTTTTGCCGCATCTTCCAGGACCATAATAAACGATCTTGGCTTGAATCACTTTGTCCTTCAAATTAATAAACGCCAAACTTGCCACCCCCTGCTATCTTGAACCACGATTAGACCGATACCGCTTTTCGCCTTCGCCAATTCACCAACGATTACAACGTCAATAATTCGAGTAACTCTTCAACAACCTTGGACATCTTCAATCTCAGGAAACCGAGCGAAATCTGATTGTTGAAAATATTCACGAGCAGCAACTCTTCATTTACTTTGCAAAAATAAATATTTTCCTTTTCTCCCTTATGGAACAAAAGAGAAAACTCATCTTCACCAACAATTCTGGCCATGCAGCTCATGGCGCCAAAGTTGGCGGCGGCCAGCGCCGCAAGCGAATACAAGTCCATCGTCTCATGCCCGTTGTTGATCGATGCGATCACATTCCCTGCTGTATCAATCAGCATCACACTCTGAACGCCGGACCCGATGAGATTTTCAGTTAAAGTGTCGTGTATTTTGTCGAGTTGCTTTTGACCTAAAATCATATTTGTCTATCCTCTTGTCCAGATGCTGTAGCGCCCGTTTCGCGCGGCCTACAGATGCGATTCTATAAATTGATTCCCTGCAATGCCACAAGCTCCAAGTGAAACGGTTAAGCTAGGTTAGGGACGACTAAAACGGAAATAGTTCATTATCTTACAAGTACCATTATGCTATTTATGAATTTTTTTCAAGGATAGAACTCGCGATGTCCTTCATCCTCTTTACCAGCTCGTCTGTATCCTTCATTTGAGACGCTCTGTTTAGTGATATTCCCGTCCGGGTGGCAAGCTCCATACGGCCTTTCAGGCCGGCCTGCTCCTGAACAATTTCGAATATACGAACGAGTTTTTCTCCCATAACCCCTTTTCCCCTCCAGTATCCCTAAGAAACAACGGCATCTTCAAAAGCATTGATGATGGCCGGCAATACGACATTCAGAAGCAGCCCCAGTTTGACCAGTTTCTTGTTCACCGTTATCGTCCACTGGAAATCGCCGAACGGAATAACCAAAACCGACATGCTGCCGGCAACGTCGATGTAATAGTACTGGCCTAATTCCGCCGGATAGGTCTTCAGCGCATTACGGATAAAAGCGGTGGCATCATTCAGCAACGTCGCTTCCGCGATATTCGCCTGGTCCGTAGCCACCAGCACCTGCCCGTCTTCGGTCGTGATAATACATGAGGCGACAAACCCCTCTCCCAGATCCTTCTTCAAGATGTCCAGGCAAACGTTCAACTTCTGGATATTCATTGGGCCTCCTTATCTCGTTTCATCTATTCATTTGATTAAATGCTCTGACTACCTTGGGCAGGATAATGTTCCGCAAAAGACCCAGTGTGCACTTGTCGTTCTTAAAAAGGATACACCATTGATGATCCCCGATCATCAGAACAACCAGCGTCTGTCTGTCTTTCAAATCGAGAATCATGTGATCCCCCAACTGACTGGATGTGTTTTCGTCAAAAGCGTTGGCCAAATATCTCGTTAAACGCAAAAAAGCTTCCGCCGTTTCCGGGGCCGCTTGATAGGATGCCATCATTTTCCCTTCAATGACGTTGGAGATGCTGGCGGCGACCAGGGCATCGTCCATATCCTTGCTCATCATACTAAGACAGGCGTTAAGGTTTGCCCGTTCGGCCTCAGCGGCATCAACCTCGATATCTTCCTGATCTTCGGCCTCTTCCTCCTGCCCGGACCGGGTTCGACGTTCGTGGACCTCGTCACGCCGTCTGGACCCTTCCATCAGCAGCAGCATGAGATTCTTGTCAATTTTCCGCACCACGCTGCTGGTGTTGAGAATCTGTTTGATGTTCAGGCGGACATTTTCCCAGGAAATCATTTCCATGGCCGCCGCTTCTCCGCTTAAATCACCGTAAACAGCATCGTGAAGCTCGCCCTCGACAAAGCAAAAATGCCCCCAATGATTGGCGTTTAGATAGACCTCCATAATGCATGTTTGCTGCTCCATCGCTATCACTTGCAGGAAACTGCCTACGGAAAGACCGAAAAGGGGAAAGCGCTGCAATTCATCCTTGGTCCCGGCATCTGCTGCGGACGTACCGCCCGGATCCTCATTATCGATGATGAGTTTGAAATCCTTCTTCACGTCTCCGGCCATAAAAAACACTCCTCATGCACCAAACGATCACGGCATCGTCTTCTTGTAGTAATCCGAATGAAAAAATCCTGACGCATAACTCGTCTTCTTCAGTTCCCGCTCCCGCACATCTGCTGTGCCGGGAGCCATCTGGTCTGATTTGATCGATAGTGCCGCAAAAACATTATCGGCGATAATGTTAATGTCCAATGGTTTTTCCAGGTAACGATAAAGCCCCATGCTGCTGACAATTTCTTCAATTTTGGGGGTACCGTAGGCTGTCATGAGGATAACGGGAATTTGGGGATAGTTCCTGTTCATGTAGGCCAGAAGTTCAAAACCGTCCATTTTCGGCATGCTTAGGTCGGTAAGAACGAGATCGATTACGGGAGAAGACTTCAAAACTTTAACCGCCTCCGCTCCGTTCGTCGCCGTCTGCAAATTAAAGTAGTCCCTGTAAATGCTCAATCCTTCGGAAATCGTTAAGAGAAGGGGCTCTTCATCGTCAACAACCAGGACTTCGCGCACGCGCCGGACCTTCTGTCCGTCTTTTCTATCCGCCGAGGGATTTGACTGCCCGTTTATTAAATCAAGTCCGTTTCTTGCGTTTGCCATATTTCACCATTTCCGATTCGGCAAAAACTTACATAAACATCTGCCAAATGTTAAGCAAAAGACATGCCCCAAATCCAATAACCAGCAAGTCTCTTCACTGGCAGGGAAATTGCCTTTTCTCCATATCTTTCATATATGCATATCGAGCAAGATGGACCGTTCATTTTGATCAGTGGATTGCGGATGTACCACATTCGAGGGAAAATTCGCTATAAAAAATTGTCTTGACAACGTGATGCTCCCCAAGTATTTCTGATAAACAAAAAGTCTGACAGTTTATATATTTAACCGACATTTCATCCTTTGCAGAAAGGTTGCAGACGTCCGGTAACGAAACACTTTTTTAGAACAATCAAGCTACGTTTGGGGATCCGGCACGGCAATTGTAATGTACGGGCATTATTGTCGCTGCCAACCAGAAATTATTATAGGAGAGGAAATATCTGATCATGAACTCAAGCAATAATTTAAAGTCGGGACAAAAAGCGCTGACCTTACGGGTATTGATTCTGGCCATCATTATCATTCTCATCGCCCTCGTTGGTTTATTCATCCAGAAATCCTCGGTCAGCAGCGTATTTAAAGCCGGTTTCAAAGACTATCAGCGAAGCGCGAAACTCCTGAAAGACGTTAATTCCGTTCATGCAAATCTATACAAAATCAAGGGCATGGTTGCGGCAAGTCAGGAGAAGCAGGAAATTGCCAAGCTTTCCGAGCAGCAGATCGCCCAGATTGCCGAAGACGTCTCTCTTGTCAAGAAGGCGCTGGACAGTGACCTTGGCGCGGAGCAGAAGAAATTTTATCAGGCCATCCTGGACAATATGGTCGAATACGAAAAATCAGCTGTTCAAGTTATTCGGCTGGCCCCCATGGGGACAGGCACGGCCTACTTGAGTTCGGCCAACGAAAGGATGGAAGCCGTAACCCAGCTTCTGGGGCAGCTCCTTGCTTTTGAGAGCCATGTCGGTGAAAAAGGATACAGTTCGGCAAATTTAGCCTTTTACGCCGCCGCCGCGCTCCTGATCATCCTGCTGATCCTCTGCATCATTTTGATTCCTTCCTTCATCAAGAAGATGATGACGGAAAGCGTTGTCGAGCCGCTCGAAGAAACATCAACCGCTCTCCGGGAATTCGCCGCCGGAAAATTCAACAGGCCGCTTACCTGGGATGAAGATGATGCCATTGGTCAACTGGTGCAGTCGGTCAATTCGCTCCGCTCCAGAATGAGTGCGGTTCCGGCGCCTTCCCAGAGGCCGGCGCACGAACCGGCTCCCGCTCAGAAACCCGCTGCACCGGAACCCGTTGCTCCCGCCGCGGATGACAAGGCCAAATCCCTGTCCGACATGATCAAAAAGACCCCGGATGCGGATACACTGGTCACCTCATCGAAAAAAGCCATTGATCGATTGCAGGATATTTAAGGCCGTCGACAGCAGTAAAAGAATTTCTAATCATATGAGGAGGGGAAAATGAGGTTTTTTAATAAGATAGTATGCTTACTCGCCATGGTTTCCATTGTCTTCTTTAGTGTTTCGGGTTTCGCGGCGGAAATCGTGATCGGCTTTACCGGCCCGTTGAGCGGCCCCGCAGGTGAATACGGACAGGATTGCGCAAACGGCGTTGATATGGCGATAAAGGAAATAAACGCCTCCGGAGGCATCACCGCCGACGGTCAGAAGTTCTTATTCAGACTCGAGCGGATGGACGATAAGGTCAGCCCCGAGCTGGCCGTCGCCAATGCCCGGCAACTGCTGGCAAAAGGGGCTCTGGCCATATTTGACCCGGTCTTCACATCGGCGGCTGCTCTGCTCAAGATCAACGAAGAAGAATGCGGTGAGTTTATTGTCATGGGCTACACCTCGTCCCCTAAAGCTGATACCACAAAAAATAATCTGCTGGTGATTGCCGCGCCGATACTGACCGATTACGCCAAGGTCTACGCCAGTTTCGCCTGGGAAAAAGGCTGGCGCAAAGCGGCCATGGTCGTGACTCAGGGCACTTACGGCGATGAATGGCGGCAAGTCTTCAGGACAATCTGGGAAAAGAAAGGCGGAAAGATTACAGCGGACAAACCTGCGAATTTCTATACAAGAACAGATTTTGTCGCTCCGCTCACCGCCGCGATTGCCACCAATCCTGACGTTATGCTCATCGGCGGTCCTTCGGGAACAACGGCGCTCGCCATCGCTCAGGCTCGGCAGATGGGGTTCAAAGGCGGTTTTCTGATCCTTGACCAGGCCAAAATGGATACCATTGCCCAGATGCTCGACGGAACCAAGTCGATGGAAAATGCCATCGGCACCGCGAACTTCACTGCCATTCCCGTGCCGGTTATGTCCTCTTTCGATAAAAAATACAGGGAGACTTACAAAAGACTCACCACATGGGAAGTCGCATTGCATTATGGAGCCATGCATGCTCTGGCCAAGGCCATTGCCGCCGCGGGAACGCAGGACAATGTTTATGCGGTGCGCGCCGCTGTTCCCAAAGCGCTGCCGATGCTGGGCGACAAGTATCCTGCGGAAATGTACGGCGTTTCCGGCAGTGGACGAATCTTTATGCCGTCAGTCGTTCAGACGATTAAAGGAGGAAAATTCACCCAGCCCGACGTCTATATCTGGTGGACCAGGACGCCCGAGGAATTCGAGAACGTCAAAAAGGCCTCTAAAATTAATTTACCCAAGAAGTGGCTCCACTAGGAATGCCGCAGGGATTCACTGACAGTCCGACCGCAACAAAAACAAGCATCAAAAAGTGAAAGCCCCGGTCCCATGACATCCTGTGAGACCGGGGATTTTTGTTATTCAAGTATCTTTCCGTAGTCGATAGAAAACCACGGCGGGGAGGAAACCTCAGGTTACCGCGTACTCATGCAAACCCGGTGCACCTGTTTGATGTCCGTCAGGCCTTGAAAAGCCTTCAATACTCCGTCCTGGTAAAGCGTCAACATGCCCTCGGCCATGGCGATGTTGCGGATCGCGTCAATGCTCTCCCTCCGTTCGATCGATCGTTTCTTGATGGCTTCCGTATTAATGAGCAATTCATGAATGCCGATTCGCCCCCGGTATCCTGTTCTGTCACAGGCCTCGCAGCCTCTGGGCCGATAGAGCAACAAATCTTCGGAATACGGGATGTTTTCCTTCTGGAAAAGTTCGACGCCGTAACTGTGCACAATCTGATCATATTCGGCCTCGGACGGATGATAGGCTTCTTTGCACTTGTCGCAGAGAGCCCTCACGAGTCGCTGCGCGAGGACACCCAGCAGAGAATCGGAGAAATTCAGCGGATCAATCCCCATGTCGAGAAGCCGGGAAATGGTCTCCGGAGCACTGTTGGTATGCAGTGTGCTCAAGACCAGATGACCGGTCAGCGACGCTTCGACGCCGATTTTAGCTGTTTCAAAATCTCTCATCTCGCCGACCATGATGACGTCCGGATCGGCGCGCAGGAAAGATCTCATGGCGGCCGCAAAATCGAATCCGATTTTGGGCTGCACCTGAACCTGCCTTAATCCGCGCTGCGTGATTTCCACCGGATCTTCCGCCGTCCAGATTTTCCGCTCCGGCTTGTTGATATGACTCAAGATCGCATGAAGGGTTGTCGTTTTCCCTGAACCGGTGGGGCCGACGCACAGAATCATTCCATACGGCTGTTCGCAGATATTGAGAAGTTCCCTGTAATTTCTCGGCGTCATATGCATGGCGTGAAACGGCGGCGTGTCTCCTTTGGCCAGGATGCGCAGGACGACATCTTCCACGTTCCCCTGGGTCGGAATGGTTGCAACACGCAGCTCAATTTCTCCGACGCCCGCCTTTTTCAATTTGATTTTGCCTTCCTGCGGAATCCCCTTCACAGTAATATCCAGATTGGCCATGATTTTAATTCGCGAGAGAATGGCGGACCGGTAGCTGTAGGGCAGCGTCTGATACGGCGCGCAGTCCCCGTCTACCCGGAACCGGACCAGAACATTTTTATCGATGACATCCGGCTCGATATGGATATCCGATGCCCTGCGGGAAACCGCGCCGTTAATGGTCTTATTCACGATTACGATCGTAATCGGAGGCGCGATACGTCATGTGCGTTGAGATGTTTCCTAACGGCCGTCGTCTGCATTCGTATCCGGAATACAAACATTCGAATGGTTTTGAAAAAACGTTGATCGCCGGCCAAAACAGCGCACCCGGATTCAAAGGGATAGTTGCTACTGGACAAAACGCGGTTGACACTCTATATTCAACAATATGCAACTTTGATCTTTCACTGAATTTACATTTCAAACCGTGTTACGAAAATCCTAAGACACCATTCTTGATATGTTCAAAATGGATAGAAGGGGCTCCCTAGTCTTTCGATGTAATGCGGCGAGCAGCTACGACATCGTTTGCATGATTTCAAGAAACCAAATTCGATTGGGGCACTTATGGCATTCTTTGAAAAATGGCTTAACAGCATTGTAAACATCCATCAGACTTTGTACCAGAAGTTGCTTCTTATGCTCGGGCTGTTCTTTGTTTTACCCGGAATCGGTTTAATTTACTTCGGAATCAAATACAACATCTCCAGAGACACATTCTTTGTTCCATTTCTTCTGGCTTTGCTTATCTCCCTCCTTCTCGGCTTCCGTCTTCTGCGCAAAACATATGAAAACATTAAAAAGATATCGGACAGCTTATCCAGAAAAGCCGATTCCATACCCGACAGCGGCCTGACAGCCGTGACCGATGAAATCGGAAGAATTGTTTATTCCTTCCGGGTGCTTGAAGAGGAACTGAACGAAAAAGTGTCTTCTCTGGAGAAGAAAACGGAGGAATTGGAAGCCCTTAAAGACTTGTCCAATCTTTCTTATATGACTTTGAATGCGGACTACCTGCTTTCAATTGCCCTGGAAAAAGCGCTCAAACTGGTCGACGCGGACATCGGTTCCGTGATGATGCTGTCGGATCCCGACAAAGAGAACTTTGTCATTAAAGCCAGCATCGGCCACGGGGATCATGCCAAAAAAGGGACGGTCACACCTTTCGACGACAGCGTTGTCAAGTATACGGTCATCAACAAGGCGCCCCTTCTGGTTGACGATATTGAGAACGATACCCGTTTCGGCCGGCAATCGCGCGGCAAGTATTCCACGAAGTCCTTTATCTGCATGCCGATGAAAACCAGCCATGAAATCATCGGCGCCATGACCATATCCCGGCGCAGGTCGGATCGGGTTTTTACCAAGGCGGACGTGGATGTTCTCAGCCCCCTTCTGTCCAACGCGGCTTACATATATGACAACATCAATCTTTTCCAGGAAGCTACCGTACTGAAGCGCAATATAACGCTGTTGAGAATTATCACCAAAGCCCTGAATACCAGCCTCAAGAAACACGAGCTTCTCCAGGTGATCTTTGAACAGATGAGAAGGCATTTTGCCTTTGACGTTGTTGCACTTCTGGGAATCGTACCCGAATCGCCGGACAAACTTTATATCGTTGATTTCAAAAGTTTCATTCCGACCAATCTCACCCGGGGAAGACGCCTGACGCATGAGGATTCCGTCATGCAGAAAGCCATCAAGGAGCAGAGGCCCGTCTTTATCCGCGACGTCACCAAGCTTTCCGCCTATATGGACAAAAAGCTGTTTCATCACCAGGATGTTAAAACCGCTCTGGTCATGCCGCTCAAGACGGAAGGCCGGATTACCGGAGTGATTCTGCTGATGAACATTCTGGAAAAGGATTGGAACACGATCGGTCACCTCCTGGACGCCATCGGAGATTATCTATCGCTGGCCATAGAAAAAGACTGGATGTCGGATCTACTGATCAAACGCGACCGCGAACTCAATATAATGAGGTATATCGGCGACGCGCTCACGGCCTCAACATTTGAAATTGAAAAGATCCTGGACCACGCCATGGAGATGATCAAGGCTACCCTTCCGGTGGAAGCAGCTCACCTGATGCTGCCGGATCAGGACGAACTGTATTTTGCGGCGGCTTTCCGCCTGGACATGAATAAAATCAAGAATCTCAAAATACGCAGGGACGAAGGAATTGCCGGCCACGTGTTCGAGCATGGCGTGCCGGTCATTGTCAATGACGCGAAGCATCATCCGCAATATTCACCGGCCTTTGATCATGAAACGGGGTTCACGACGAGGACGATCCTTTGCGTGCCCCTCATTTCCCGGAGCCGGGTAACAGGCGTCATAACCCTTCTCAACAAGACGGAAGGGATTTTCGATGAGACGGACGAAAAATTGATGCAGTCCATCGCCAGCACCGTAGGTATTGCGCTGGAAAACGCCCGCCTGTATTATACGAAGGGATACTAGCCCCATAAAGAATGGGAGATTACCTGGAAATTTTACTGGAGCCGATGGGCGGATTCGAACCGCCGACCTACTGATTACGAATCAGTTGCTCTACCAGCTGAGCTACATCGGCATCCAAAAGAGACGTCGTATTTATATTAAGGAATTGACCTTGTCAACATCAATCTGCGGCTTAGGGATTGACATCCGGTCCGTTTTCCTTTAGCCTTCCCCAACACTGGGTCTAAATATGGAAACAACATGATCCTTTTTCTTTTAACTTTTTTTTGTCTCTACGGCGGAATCAATTTCTATTTCTTTTTCCGCGCCAGGAGCGTCCTGCACTTTTCCGGCGTTTTGCAGGGCATCATCCTGATATTCC
>SBEK01000315.1 GCA_009668925.1 Deltaproteobacteria bacterium | reverse complement strand
GGCTTGATCAATATTTTCCTGTTCTTCAGTGCCAGCGGAAACAGCTCGAAAGCCCGGTCGATCGCCTGCCGGACATTTTCATACGTCGCAGGGAGAATCATGACTTTTGACATGTTTATAACCCCTTTGGTATTGGAGAGCCATGGTACCCCGTCGGTGCGCCGGGTTCAAGAGTAAAGCCGATATCCTGTCTCTTCCTCGCCGCTTTTCGATATTGGGGCGGTCCCGTTATTCTGTTTGAATCTTGTGTTGTCGATGGTAGATTGAAGTCAGGTTGCGAAAAACCGCTTCGGAATGCGCGGCATCGGTGGGAGGAAGCAGGCATGACGGGAAATCATCGCTCCGATATCAAGGTGGGGGCCCGCGTAAAGGTCGTCCAAAAGCAGGATCAGCGTACGGGCAGATTGACCGAAGGCATCGTCCGGGATATCCTCACCAAGTCCGGCCTGCATCCGCACGGCATCAAGGTTCGCCTGGAAGGCGGCATCGTCGGCCGGGTCAAGGAGATCCTGAATGGATAGTCATTGCCCCGCATGGACAGGACCCGCCGCCGGATATTGAATTAGATGGATTCCCGCCTTCGCGGGAATGACGTTCATGCGAAGCGGGTTTCTCGGGATTGAACCCGCAGGGTTTAAGGAGCAGAATGCGGATCTATATTGATGCCGATGCCTTTCCGAACGTGATCAAGGATGTGCTGATCAGGGCCTCGGTGCGCTTGAAGGTGCCCCTTTGTTTTGTGGCAAACAAGCCCATGCGCTTCGAGGGGCCGGCAAACATTTCCATCATCCAGGTCCCTGAAGGCCCGGATGTGGCCGATAATCATATCGCCGAGCTCGTGCAACCGGGCGATCTGGTGATTACCGCCGATATCCCCCTTGCCGATCGGGTGGTGACCAAGGGCGCTTTTGCGCTCGACCCCAGGGGCAAGCTTTATACACAGGAAAATATCAAGAACAGCCTGGCCATGCGCGGGCTGTTCAAAGAGCTGCGGGACGGCGGCATGATGTCGGGCGGCCCGGCGGCATTCGGCAAGCTGGACCGCCAGACGTTTGCGAACCGGCTGGACAGCTTCCTGACCCGGCATTTGAAAAGCGAAAACGGAAAGACGTAAACGGAGCGGGGCTCGAGGAACAGGCCCGCACCCGTTTTCTGCATAAAAAAAGCTCCCCCGGTTCCGGGGGAGCTTTTATCGGTTGAATGAAGCTCAGGTCTTACAGCTTGCGAACGTTCGCTGCAGCCGGGCCCTTGGGGCCTGCGACCACTTCGAAGCTTACCCGGTCACCCTCGGCCAGCGACTTGAAACCGTCGGCCTGGATGGCGGAATGATGAACGAAAATGTCCTTGCCCCCGTCCTGCTCGATAAAACCAAAACCCTTTGAATCATTGAACCACTTTACTTTTCCTTCTGACATCTTTACTGCTCCTTTTTCTTGGGTTCCTCCTGGGAACCATTAAATTATGCCGAATCATTCGGCCGGCAGCCTGTTTTTGCGCACAAAAAAACCGCACTTGCCATTTCTGCTGGTTTGTGCGGTCTACTTTTCTGTACTTTGTTGATTTACAAAAACGCACTGCACTTCAAGTGAAATGTAATATAAGGCATCTTTTATGGAAATGCAAGGTATATTTTAAAAAAAGAACTTATCCTTTACAAAAGCGGGCATTGCCGGTAGGCAGAGGGCGGGAATGCCCCGGGTGGCCTTGAAAGAACGGGCTCGACCCGGCGG
>SBEK01000131.1 GCA_009668925.1 Deltaproteobacteria bacterium | reverse complement strand
GTTCTGCCGGCCATTGCCGAATCGGCAAGATCAATCGGCTACGGGAAGAAATAAATATACCGATTCGCTTTCTTGGGGCTAACTTTGTTGGCAAGAGCCTGCCCCGGCTTAAGGCCGGGGTCGGCGTCCTCAACGTATGATAATATACGCTTCAGGCGCCTCCTCCTTGCCGCCGCGTTATCCTTTGAAATCGAACCGGTATCAAATTTCTAATAAATAGTGAATGTAGGGAACGGTCGCGACCGTTCCCTATGGCTGTCGACTATTAGATAAAGAAAAAGCCGGTGGGAGTGCGTCCCGCCGGCTTTTCAGCAGGTGCTGTAAATGCGCGGCTATTTGATCAGCTTGGCGATGCGGTCCCAACGGACGCTTTTATCTTCAGCATTCCATGACCAGTAAAGGATGAAGGCTTTGCCCTGAACATCTTTCAGATCGACGAATCCCCAGAAACGGCTGTCCAGGCTGTGGTCGCGATTATCTCCCATCACGAAAAGAGAATCCTTCGGTACGGTTACCGGGCCGAAATTGTCGCGCGGCTGCACATCGGCCGGCAAAATCTCTTTGTCGTCATAAACGCCGAAGGCATCAGCATTCGGCTGCCCGTTGATGAAGAGCTTTTTGTTTTTCATTTCAATCTTATCGCCGGCGACGCCGATGACCCGCTTGATGAAATCCTTGGACCGGTCCTGCGGATAAATGAAGACGACAACGTCGCCTCTTTTCGGTTCACTGACCGGGATGATGGTTGTCCGGAAGTACGGAATCTTCACCCCGTAAATAAATTTGTTGACGAAGAGATGATCGCCGACCAGCAGGGTGGGAATCATGGAGCCGGACGGAATTTTAAAAGCCTGGATAACAAAGGAAATGATGAAGGCCGCGATAAGGACGGCGGTCAGGATCGCTTCAATAAATTCTCTGATCTTTGATTTTGTCTTCAACGGGGACGATTCTTTTTCTTTCATAACTCGATAACCTCTTTCTATTAATGGTGAACCGGAGCGGATTTACTCAGGCCGCAAATTTTGCAATATCGTTGGATGTCGCCAGGATCGTCAGACCCATGATTACAATCCACCCCGCCATGGATAAACCGGCGGAAACGCTTCGCAGCTGCGGGACGATCTTTTCCAGGGCATAAAACAGCGCTTTGCCGCCGTCGAGAACCGGCAGCGGGAGCAGATTGATCACTGCCAGATTCAGACTCAAAAGGCCGGCGAAAGTGAAGATGTGCTCAAAATTCCCGGCGATAAATGATCCACCCTGCCTCGCGACTCCGATGATTCCGGCAAGTTCGCCGCTCGTCGTGAAAAGGGCGGGAATCGTCGAAGCGATGAGAGCGATAAAAGACAAAGTATTCCGGCACGCCGTCAGGAATGCGGATGCAGCCGGCGTTTCCGCGCTGAGCATTTGGTGAATGAACAGTATCCCGACGGCGAAGACGATATTGGCCGCGACGCCGCCGAGCGTAAAGATTACCCGCCGGCCAAGCCCAATCGCATAGAATTCTTCCTCTGTCGACACGGCCGGTTCGATATATCCTCCCAGGGGAATCAAAGACAGCCGGTAATCGACGCCCCGGCGGCTGAAGCCCGCCAGCCTCGGTCCGAAACCGATGGAGACGGTTTTGACCGGAAGAGAGGTAAGCCTTGCCGCCAGAAGATGCCCTCCTTCGTGGACAAGAATAATCAAACAGATAACGACAAAAACACAAAAATAAATCATTGTTCGCCTCTACATCTTACGGCGGTAGTAAAAAACGCCGGCCAGATACGTGTAAATGGAGGAAAGGGCGAAAACCAGGATCGGGTACATCGCGTTTAAGGACGGGTGAAAAAGATACACGGCAACAATCACCATCAGTCCGCCCAGCGCAACCTGCTGCTGGAGACTGGCGACTTTGAGTTGAATGAGCGATTCGCGTTCATCGATGATGGTCCGCCGGTCAATTACATAAAACACAATGTAGATCAATGTCGTGATAATCACGATGATGCGCATGATGGCTATTTCATCCATAGAAGTTTCCCCGCTTACATCCGGTTGGTCTCAAATCTGGTCATCGCGCCTTTTCTCCGGACAGAAAAAAAATATCCTCAACGCGCACACAAAGCACCTGCGCGATGCGCAGCGCCAGTTCCACCGAAGGAATGAATTTGCTGTTTTCGATGGAATTGATCGTCTGGCGTGAGCAGCCCGCTTTTTCGGCGACCTCCGCCTGAGTCAAATTCCCGTTGGTTACCCGGGCGATTTTGAGTTTGTTCTCAATCATGAGATGTGTGTAATGTATATTTGATAATATGTCAAGCGTATTTTACATTATGTCCTTCATTCAGGACACATTCCTGGGCAGCTGGGTATAAGATTTACAGAACTGTACGAGATTGTTTCGGCTAACAGTCTGAAAGCCTTGCCAGCCCTACCAGCGCTCCAGAATTTCCTTCGTCAGCTCCGACCGGATAGCCTGATCCAGATACACACTTCCGAAAAGGCTGCTGCCGCTCATTTTGGCATTAAGAACGGACAGACCGTTGGAGCGTTCGTCGAGCCAGGGAACGTCGATCTGATCGTAGGAGAAATCGCCGGTAAAAACCATTTTCGTGCCTTCACCGCCGCGCGTCGCGATGGCTTTGACATGCGAGGGGGGGAGGTTCTGGATTTCGTCGACGATCACAAAACACTTCTGGATCGACCGGCCGCGGATCTTATCCAGGTCCATCATCTCGATCTTTCCGTTGGCCAGCCATTCGTTGATCTTGTCCTTCATCTTTTCATCGACGAGGCCCTTAATGGCGTTGATATTGTCATAGATCGGGTGCATCCAGGGTTTCATCTTGGCGTCAATGTCGCCCGGTGAATAGCCGAGCCGGTCCTTGTTGCCCAGTTGGATCGTGGCGCGGCTGACGAGAATCTGCCGGTAGTGGGACGCCTGCTCCAGGGCGGCCAGCAGCGCCAGAAACGTCTTGGCGGTTCCCGCCTTGCCGGTCAACGCCACCAGCGGAATGGATGCGTCCCGCAGAACGTCCATGGCGATGAACTGAGCCCAGTTGATGTCACCGTTGTTCGACCGCGGCTTCACGCCCAGAAGATGAATATCCTTTTCAATAATGCGAAAATGATCTCCTTTGCGGACGGCGGCAAACGCCGGCCCCCAGACACCGCCGACATCGCAATAACAGACGATCCCTTCATTCGGGCGAACCTGACTCAATTGCGTCGCCAGTTTGGCCTCGGGAATTTTAACGGGAAACGCTTTGTCGGAAATCCAATGACGCTGAAGATTAACGGTTGTCCGGGAGATATGCTGCAGCTTGACGTCCGTTTGATCCATTTTTACCGACTGGACGTCGATGCCGAAGTTCAGCGCCAGTGTTTCGAGCGCCGCATCCTGCGTGACGAGAATAATTTTTTTATTGCGCAGCTTCTTTTTGGCATTGAGCGCCGTGGCGATGATGCAATGGTCGTTTTTGTCGGGTTTGAGATCGGCATCTTTCACCAGTGAGAAGTCATAATGAAAGAAGCGAACGGAATGGTCTTTTGTTCGAAACAAATTGCGGACGTTGCGAATGACGGTGCGCGCAATGTCCGCCTTGAAGTCGTTGCCTGTTTTGTGACTATCCAGTTCTTCCCAGGTCGCGTAAGGGATCAGGACGCAGTTGCGTCCGTTCTGACGCAGCTTTTCAAATACATCCATACCGTATTCCAAGGCGCTGGTATCCACCACAAAATACTTCTCCGGAACTTTACCCGCCGGTTTTACCACTTTCTCCGCAATCGCTTCCGTTTTGCCTTTTTTCGCAGTCGTCATGATCGCTCCTGGGCTTAGGGGTTATAGGTTATGGAATGTTGAATTTCTGCGGCTGCACCTCCTGTGTTTCAGATGATGTGTTTTTCCTTGAGGACTATTTTAGCAGATTTGCAACATCCAACAAGCGGAAATTTTGCAAATCCTTGTTGATGCCTCTGGCTTTTGATCTTCTCCGTGTTATATTAATTCAAATACGATCTAATTTCTTGCAGGAGAAGAAATGGATGAGCTGAACATTCTGCTCACTTTTGCCATCGGCCTCGCGGGAGCGCTCGTTTTCGGCTATATCGCACTGCGCCTGAAGTTATCCCCGATCATCGGTTACCTGATCGCCGGCATTATGGTTGGCCCCTTTACCCCCGGCCTGTTCATTAACCGGACCATTGCGGAGCAATTTGCCGAGATCGGTGTAATCCTGCTTCTCTTTGGAATCGGGCTGCGTTTCAACTTGAGGGAACTGATCGCGGTGTGGCGCATCGCTCTGCCGGGTGCGCTGATTCAAAGCACAGCATCCACAATGGCTCTGGCGTTTATCCTGCACTTGATGGGTTGGACATGGACGTCGAGTTTTATTCTGGGGATGGCGATCTCAGTGGCCAGTACGGTCGTGATGGTTTTGGTGCTGGCCAAGTGGCATGATCTGCACGCCAGGATCGGCCACATCGCCATCGGCTGGACCGTCGTGGAAGATATTCTTACCGTGGGGCTCTTGCTCCTTTTACCCATTCTCTTTGCCCCCAACGGGAGCGTGGAAATGGGCGGCATCGGGACCGTCCTGGGGCAGGCCGGATTAAAAATCCTGGGCCTGGTCGCCGTTGTTGTGGTGCTGGGCAAATGGGTGATCCCCTGGGCGCTGGAGCGCATTGCCAAAACCCGTTCCCGGGAAATCTTCACGCTGGCGGTGCTGGTCCTTGCCGTCGGCATCGCTGTCGGTTCCGCCAAGATCTTCGGCGTTTCGATGGCCCTGGGCGCTTTTCTGGCCGGTTTGGCCGTGGGCCGCTCCGAGTTTGCGGCAAGGGCGGCCAACGATGCGCTGCCCATGCGCGACGCTTTTGCGGTGCTCTTCTTCGTGGCGGTTGGCATGCTGTTTGATCCGCGGAGTCTGCTGCAGGTTCCTGGGGTCATCGCCGCCGTGCTGTTTGTCGTGATCATCGTTAAACCATTGGCCGCCGCTCTGACCGTACGCGCCCTCGGCCAGCCGCTGGCGTCGGCAATCCCGATCGGCGCGGCCTTTTCTCAGGTGGGTGAATTCAGCTTCATTCTCGGCACGGTCGCTCTCAGACTCGGCCTCATCAATGATGCCGGATGGAACGCCCTGGTAGCCGCTTCCATCATCTCCATTGCTTTGAACCCATATATTTACGGTTGGGCGCGCCGGCTGGCGCCGTCTTCGCGGTCCCGGTCCGTTCCGGTTGCCCCGAGCCCGCGCCACGATCAGGCGATGGACCCCAATCGCTGTATTCTGGTCGGCTACGGACCGGTCGGAAAAATCGTGCACAAGCTTCTTCTGGACCGCGGCGCTGAAATCACGGTGATCGATCTCAATCTCGACACGATTCGTCAACTGAAGGCAGAAGGCTACGCCGCGATATACGGTGACGTCCTGCGCCCCGGGTCGCTTGATGATGCGGGTATCGCGACGGCCGGCAGCCTGATCCTGAGCACGGACATTGAAGATGCCGCCGAAGTCATCAAACAGGCGCGCCTCCTTAATCCCGATCTGAAAATTCTGGTGCGCTGCGCACATCTTCGCGACGCGGCAGCGCTGCGCCGGGCAGGAGCTACGGTTGTTGCCGCGGGTGAAGCTGAGGTCGGCGTGGCCCTGTCGGAAGTGGTGACGGCGGATGATGCGATGGCCTGCAATGAAGCGGCGATACATCGGGAAACCGTTCGCCGCCTGCTCTATGAAATGCCGGCGGAGCGTAAAGAAAAGCCCCGTTTGCGAAAACTGCGCCGGTGATGGGGAGCCCCGACAACCATGACCGGGTGAAAGGAAGGCGACTATGAAAAACAGATTCATCGTACTCATTGATTTTTCGGAATCTTCCCATGGGCTTCTTCGCTTTGCCCACAATTGGAGCAAAAGCGCGGAGGCTGATTTAGTACTGGTTCATCACACCTCGGTTTTGCTGCCGGCCATGACCCCCACCGAAAGCAGAAGAAAACTGACCATGGACGCCAACCGCGACGCCGTGAACAAATTAAAAGTGTTCGCTGAAACCGTTGTGCCCGAAGGAACATCCGTCAAGTTTATCGCTTCGGAAAAACCTCTGGTTGCGCTGCTTGGCCAATTGCTTCAGACGCACTACAATCATCTGGTATTCCTGGGTATAAAAAAGACGGGGTTATTAAAGAGAATGCTGGTCGGGAGTGAGGCGGTAAAGATCATTGACGGCGTTGACAACCTGATTGTCGCCATGCCGCAGGATGCCATTTGCTGCACGCCCGAGTCTGTTCATGTCGCCGTTCAGAAAAACATTCCGCTCAATGTATTTGAGTTCAATAAATTCCTGAAATTCACGGGTGAAGACATCCATACCATCGCTTTCTTTTCACTGATTGCTCCCGGCGATGATCGGGAGGCCACCGAAAAATATTTGAAGGAATTAACCGCCTTATATTCCGATAAGCGAGACACTTCGTATGAGCTTTACCGCGGAGACGCTGAATCAGCCGGCCTGAAGAATCTGATTTCGCAGAAGAAGGATGACTTCATCGTGGTTCAAAGAGGTTCAAGGCTGTTTGTGGACCAGATGTTTCGAAAATTCCTGATCAGCGAACTGGTGTATGAAGGCCGCACGCCGCTGATTATCCTGCCCTAGGAGACTGTGCCCCAATTGCCTTTGCGCCATGGCGAGCCGACCCTGCACCCTGCGGTTTGTCATGGCGAGCCTTCCCTTGGAAGGCGTGGCCATCTCGTTCATTGGTCTCTATGATCATCAAAAATATAGGCGTGTTTTGCGGGTAAAGGTTGGATCAATTATATTGCTTGCCAAAGGTCGTTAATAGATTCCCATCGCGCAGCCGCCGGCGAGCGTTGCACCCAGCTCGCGGCACTGGTCGAGGATTTCCGCGGTGATTTCTCCCTGGGCGATGACGGGATGGAAAACCGTTTTGAATTTGTAGCCCAGCGCAATGCGTTCGATGGCGCGCAGCGCGCCCGTGCCGTCATTGCCCGCGCTGATGAAGACGACGAAGGGCTTGCGGAATACTTTATCCTGCGCTTCGCCGTAAGTGCGGTCGAAAAAGTCTTTGAGCATGCCGGACATGGTGCCGAAGTTTTCCGGCGTGCCGACCGCCAGGCCGTCGCACTGCAGCAGATCGGCAAGCGTCGCGTCGGCCGCCTTCTTGAACAAGACTTCCACGCCGTCGATAGATGCCGCGCCTTCGTAAACGGCTTCGGCCATCTGCCTGGTGTGCCCGGTCTGGGAATGATAAACGATAAGTATTTTGGTCATAAAGAAAAGGCTGCAGGCTATTCGCCTGTAGACTGTTAGAAAATATTACAGGGAAAGACCGTTTGACCTTTAGGTTATTGTGACCTGCAGGTTACCGAATCCGTTCCCCACGGGATCCAGATTGCCGGGCAGGTTGGGAGCCTGCCCGGCAATGACAATATTGTTTCTTCTACGGCATTTTGGCGATGATGCCCAGAAATGCATCCGGCTTAAGCGATGCGCCGCCGACCAGCGCACCGTCAATGTCTTCGATGGCAATCAATTCGGCGATATTATCTTTTGTAACACTGCCGCCGTAAAGAATGCGGACATCCGCGCCCGCGCATCCGTAAATCTCGACAAGCAGGCGGCGGATGAAATCGTGAACGTCGTCGGCCTGCCGAGGCGTCGCCACCTTGCCCGTGCCGATCGCCCAGACCGGCTCATACGCAACGACCAGCCGGTCCATCTGATCAACGCCTATGCCGGCCAGTGCTTTGCGCACCTGGCGACCCACAACGGCCTGGGTGACGCCGCTGTTTCTCTCGCCATCCGTTTCGCCGACGCAGACGATCGGCCGAAGCCCCGTGGACAGGGCTTTGCGGATTTTCAGATTGACCTGCTCATCGGTTTCGTTGAAGTGCTTGCGGCGTTCGGAGTGGCCGACAATCACGCACGTGCATCCGGCGTCTTTGAGCATCACCGGAGAAACTTCACCCGTATAGGCGCCCTTGTCCTCCGGATACATGTTCTGCGCCGCAAGGCGCACAGCCGATCCCTTGAGGGCTTCTCCGACGCTTTGCAGTGCGGTAAAAGGCGGTGCCACGATGACTTCGCCGTTTTTCCCGAGCGTGTCGGTTCCCTCTCTGATCGCGCGGGCCAGCGCCACGGATTCACCGATCGTATTGTGCATTTTCCAGTTGCCGGCGACGATCCAGTTTCTCATGATGTTCTCCCCATCCTAACCCAGTGCGGCTACTGCCGGCAGGGTTTTGCCTTCCAGCAGTTCCAGAAAAGCGCCGCCGCCGGTGGAGATGTAAGATATCTTGTCGCTCTTGCCCGTTTTGTGGATGGCGGTGTCCGTATCGCCGCCGCCGACGATCGTAAGCGCGCCCGAAGCAACAGCCGCATCCACCAGCCGGAAAGTGCCGGCCGAAAAAGGCGCCAGTTCAAACATCCCCAGCGGGCCGTTCCAGACAATCGTTTTGGCGCTCTTCACGGCGTCGGAAAACGCGGCGATGCTTGCCGGTCCGATATCGAGCCCCATCCATTCATCGGGGATATTTTTGATGTCCACCACTTTGGTTTCCGCATCCGCCGCCGGGGCCTGCGCGATAACCGCATCGCCGGGCAGAAGAAACTGCACGTTTTTCGCTTTGGCCTTGTCCATGATCTTTCTTGCCAGATCCAGCATATCCTCTTCACACAGCGACTTCCCGACGTTGAATCCCTGGGCTTTTAAAAACGTGAAGGCCATGCCGCCGCCCACGACCAGGCGATCCACATTGTCAATAACGTTTTCGAGAACCTTGATCTTGTCGGACACTTTGGCTCCGCCGATAATGGCCACGAGCGGCCTTGCGGGGTTCTTCATCGCCTTGTTGAAATACTCGATTTCGTTTTTTAAGAGAAAGCCCGCGGCGCACACGGAGACAAACTTGGTGATGGCGGTATTCGAGGCCGCCGCGCGGTGCGACACGGCAAACGCGTCGTTGATATAGACATCGCATAGTTTGGCGAGTTCCTGCGCAAAGGCGTCATCGTTCTTGTCCTCGCCCGGATGAAAGCGGAGGTTTTCCAGGAGAATCACATCGCCCGCTTTCATCGTCCCGACGGCCTGCACGGCCTTGTCGCCGATGCAGTCATCGATAAAGGGAACGTCTCTTTTTAAGAGCGCGGCTAGAACCGGAGCCACGGGTCTCAGCGAAAATTCCGGGACCGGCTTGCCTTTGGGTCTGCCGAGATGGGAAGTAACGATCACCCGGGCGCCCTTCTCCCGAATGTAATTGATCGTGGCCAGGCTGGCCTTTACCCGCGTGTCGTCCGTAACCTTGCCCGACTTGTCCATCGGTACGTTGAAATCCACCCGCACCAACACCTTCTTTCCGCTTACCTCAATTTGATCCAAATACTTCATGTCAATGACCTCTCATTGTGTATTTTTATTTCATGATGAACAACAGGAGCTCCAGCATACGGTTGGAAAACCCCCATTCGTTGTCGTACCATGAAAGTATTTTCACCATTTTGCCGCCGATGACGGTTGTATTGGGCAAATCCACGATCGACGAGTGGGGATTGCCGTTGAAATCTCTGGAGACCAGCTCTTCCTCGGAGCACATTAAAATGCCCTTGAGCGACTTTTCCGAATATTCCTTAAGTTTATTGTTAACCTCCTGCTTGCTCGTTTCGCGCGAAAGTGTGGCCACAAAATCAACCAGGGACACATTGGGGGTGGGGACGCGGATGGCCAGGCCGTCGAGCTTGCCTTTCATCTCGGGAATCACTTCGGCAATGGCCCGGGCGGCGCCCGTTGTGGTCGGAATCATGGAAAGCGCCGCAGCTCGCGCCCGGCGCAAATCCTTATGCGCTTCATCGATGACCACCTGATCGTTGGTATAGGAATGAATCGTCGTCATCAGGCCGTGTTCCACGCCGAATTCCTCATGAAGGATTTTGACGATCGGCGCCAGACAGTTGGTGGTGCAGGACCCCATGGAGATGATATGGTGTTTGCTTTTATCGTAGTCTTCGGCGTTGACGCCGAAAACAAAGATGACGTCCGGTGATTTGGCGGGCGCGGAGACAACCACTTTTTTTGCGCCGGCCTGGAGGTGTTTTTCCGCCGAGGCGCGATCCGTGAACCGGCCCGTGCTTTCCAGAACGACGTCAATGCCCAGGTCCCTCCAGGGCAGGGTTTCCGGATCGCGGACGGCAAAAGCCTTGATTTCTTTTCCGTCCACGACGATTCTATTGGGTGCGGATTTTACATCCGCATCCAGCGTGCCGTGAATGGAATCGTATTTAAGCAGGTGGGCCATTGTTTTGGCGTCGGCGAGATCATTGATGGCAACAAATTCAATATCTTTATTCCGGTAACCGGCGCGATAGACGAGTCGGCCGATTCTCCCGAAACCGTTGATGGCAGCTCTGACGGGCATAAGTTCCTCCTTTTACCAGATTGCTTTTTTGGGGGACTGACTTGATCGGCAGTGTCGTTATCCGTGGGCAAGCAATATGGTATGAATAACGGACATGAGAAGATTAATCAAAAAGGCCGGGGGAAGTCAACCCCTTTCTCCCCGGCGCCGGGCTTCTTTTCACGGCGGCTCACGGCCTAAGACGTGCGGGGCAAAGGAATTTGTTGTGTTGAAGTAATGCCCTTTATTTGCTACAAACCTACGGGCAGCGGATTTGCCGAAAGGGTGGCACAGTGGAAAATAGTGACCCCCGAGGCGCCTGTGAAAAACGGGAATGACCTGCCCGATGGGCCGGCTTCGAAGCCGGAGATTCCGGTTGGTCTTTATGATCAGAGTAAAAAGACTTTAAATAGGCTTTTAGACTGTAGGTTTTTAGGCTATTAGGTTACTTCGTGGGGCGCTGCGCGCCCATCCTTTCATCCTTTTAAGCTAACAGCCTACAGTCTAAAAGCCTATATTTAAGGAGGTTCCATGCAGATTCTAGCGTTCAACGGTTCACCGCGTCCCAAGGGAAACACATCCGCTCTTGTTGCGTCCATGCTCGAGGGAGCGCGGTCCAGAGGTGCGGAAACGTCGGAAATTCGGCTTCACGACATCACCTTCAAGGGATGTCTGGGGTGCCTGGGCTGCCGGAAAAATCCCGGTTTTTGCAGTGCGCAAGACGAGCTCAGCCTCTACCTGGAGGCGATCAAGACCTGCACCGGAATGATCATTGGCTGTCCTATTTATATGTACCGCATTTCCGGGCAGATGAAACTTTTCGTCGACCGCATCTATTCGCTTTATGCCAATCTTCCCCAGGGCGGCTACAAACCGATGGTGCCGGCGGGCAAAACCTATGCGCTCATCACGTCTCAGGGCGCCCCCGATCCCGGACAATACACAAAATCCCTTAATTATCTTGCCGGAATGACCGGAAGCGGCCTGGGCATGGATGTTGTGGGCAGGATTGTTCATACCGAGAGCGCCGAAAAGCCCGCGGCCGGAGACCGGGAACTTCTGGAGCGGGCCTTCGATATCGGCCGCAAAATGGTCCGATAAAGTAAGGACTTCATGAACGATGAAAAATTATATATTGTCCTGATGGGATTGCCGGCCCGGGGAAAATCCACGCTGGCCGTGCGCCTGCGCGAAGCCTTCCGCAAAGATCATATTGCCACGCGCATCTTCAACAACGGCAACCTGCGCCGGATTTACCGGCCGCTTGCGGAAACGTCCTCGGCCGAGTTTTATTCCCCCAACAATCCAGCCGCCGTGGAGCTGCGCAAACAGTTCGCGCGGATGAACATGGAAAGGGCCAAGGCCTATTTGCGCCATTCCGGACAGGTCGCCATTCTGGACGCAACCAATGCGGGGCGCGACCGCCGGCAGATGCTGGAGGACTGTCTCAGCGACTACCCGCTGCTCTTTATCGAATGCGTAAATGACGACGAGGACATTCTGCCGCTCAGTATCCTGGAAAAAACGAAACTTCCGGAGTTCAGCCACTTGGATTGCGAAAAAGCCAAGGCTGAGTTTTTGAAGAGGATCAATTACTACAAAATGATTTATGAGCCGCTGAAGGTGGAAAGAAA
>SBEK01000130.1 GCA_009668925.1 Deltaproteobacteria bacterium | reverse complement strand
ACGACGGTCAAGGTATAGATGGGGCTTGTGCCGATGTCTCCGAACACAATTCCCATGGAGCGGATAATGCCGCCCAGGAAAGAATCCTGCGTGCTTTTCTTCAAGGTGATCCTCGCAATAAAACGTGAGTGCTCCAATATCATCGAAAGGAGGGGCGGTCAAGCGCGGTAAACGTTCCGGCGGGGTGTTTCTTTGGATGCGCAATAGGATGTAAACATTAATAAATACGCCGGAAAAGGGCCCGCCCGGACGGACATCTCGCGAGGCCGCCGGTCCTCCGGACGGCTGGCAGGAAAAATCAGCGGTTGCCGCATCCGCAAAGGCCGGGTTTCCGATGGCCGCTGCCGCCTTCCCTCTATCCGGCGGCGATCAGGAAGAATCGCTATCCGGCCGTCGCCCGGATGCCGGCAAGGAAAGCCCCGACACAATCTTTTCGAGTTGACAGCCGGGACGTTCTTCTTATAAGTCCTGCCATGCGTAGGTCACTTATGAAAAGAATTTTGCCCGTCGTTATCTTTGCCTGCCTCGCGTATTCGTCCTGCCTAGCCGCGGATTGGAAAAGTCCGGCGGACCTGGCTATTGCGATATCGCCGGCCGCGGCGGCGAGCCTGGAAAACAAAAAAGACAAGTCCGCGCAGGATATCTACATCCTGACGATCGTTTATTACCGGGAGTTTCAGCTCGCAAAATTGAAGCAGCTCTTGGGCGACGAGGAGAAGAGAGCCTTAGGCGGCCCTCAGCTGAAACTCCTGCAGGGGATTACGTTCATGGGGGAGCACCGCTACGAGGAGTCCCGGGCGGTTCTGGCCGGGCTCGTCAAAACGCATCCCGATTTTTACCCGGCGTCCGTTGCGCTGGCGCATCTCGATTATCTGCAAAAGGATTTTGACCGCTCCTATCAAAGGGCCGTGCAATTGATCGGAAAGCGCCGGGAGCTTTCGCGGTTCCACTTCACGGTGAGCCTGATGCTGGCTGCGGGGGCTAAGGGGGTTCTCGCCAAAAGAAATCTGCTCGTGGCCATCCCCGCTTATTTTGAGGTCAAGGGGTATCTGGAGGAAGCGCAAAAACAAATGCCTGATGCCGCCGAAGTGCTCTATGCGGTCGGGTCGTACCACCTTTTAACGCCGGCGGTCGCCGGCGGGGATGTGGAGCGGGCGATTGCGCTTCTGGAAAGGTCCAAACGGCTGACGCCGCTGAATCCGCACGTATACGTACGTCTGGCCCAGGCCTACCGCGCCTGCAGCCGTCCGGACGTTTCCCGCAGATACCTGCGCCAGGCCGCCGAGTTGGATCCGCGAAACGAATTGCTGGTCGACGATCTGTCGGGCGAAAAAGCCTTTCTGGACGTTTTCTGACCCATGATCGGCGCGACGGGCAAAGGGGCGAAGCAGAGGCCCAAACAATTTCTCCGATGGCCAAAGCGCCCTCAGACTTCGGGCTCACCGCCTGAGGGGAGCGCTGCGGCGTTTTCATCGATCTCGTAATCCACCGCCAGAAGCGCGAGACGGAGCTTATCGTCCGATCGCTCGCGTCTCACCATCCCGCAGGACACGGTAAACAACTGGGTCATGACCTCATCGACGATTTCGCGGGGGATGCCGTAGTAGAGGAAATTGATGGGCATCCCTTCACCCAGCAGGTAAAAGAGCTTGTTCCTGGCGGGGTCGTCCGGGAAGACAATCGCTGCCTGATAGCCCTGCAGGACGCCGGTCTGAAGATCCCGGAGCGGCATAAAATCGACGCTTACGGTCCGGCCGCCGATGTGCGGCTCCGCCGCATCGCAAAGCGATTGCAGGTAATTCTGCACATCGGAGAATTCCACCGTTTTGGTCGAGCCGCTCACGAAGAAGACGGCGCGGTGCGGGGTGTGCAGAATAATGTCTTCGATATGATCGGGCTTCAGGACGGAAGCGCCGGTGACGCCGATGAACATGTCGATGCGGTTAAGGACGTCCCTCCCCAGATCGGCGATGGTCCTCACTTCGGTGAAGGGCGTGACGTTTTCGGGGGCGGCGATGTCTACGCCGTAGAGATGTTCCGCGGGAAGACGGTGTCCCAGTTCCTGTTTCAGAAATCCGCCGATCGCGCCTCTCGAACCCAGTACGGCGATGGTCCGGCGCGAAACAAGCAGCCCCAGTCTGTTCAGGATGCTTTCGGTGGCCTGGAGAATCGACATGGCGCATTCCCGGGCTTCCGGGCCCCGCTTCAGGGCGGAGACGGCAATGCTGGCCGCGGGGAACTGCAGTTTGCCGAATTCGCGCATCACGTCGGCATTGTAATCATAGCCGTTTTTCGTGTGCTCGACGCTGCCCAGAAGCGTTCCTGAAAGCCACGAGGCTATGGAAAGGTTTTCGTCGCCCGCCTCCCGGGGCACGTGAAAATAGTCGAAGACTTCTCCGGCCGTTTTGTGTTCCAGACAAAAGCGGTTGATGAGCGGCGCGAGATAGCCGCCGTCTTCCACCAAGAGGAGCGATTCCCCTTTCTGACGGGCCAGTGCGGCTTCCTTAAGAAAGATGTGGCCGGCGGCCAGGCGCATCGAGCCCAGAAAATCCAGCTCGCTTCTCAACACCCTGTCGTCGATTTCTTCAAGTCCGGCAAGCGGAGTAAACTGGCGTGAATAGCGGTAAAGGCCGCCCAGCTTTTGCGGCGACTCGATTTTCTGCAGCGAGAAAAACCGGAAGGTTTCCGGCGGCAGAGACATGAGGGTTTCCAGGTAGGCTTCCGGAACGACGCCCGCATACTTGACAAAGAACGAGATGAGCGACTCGCAGCCGGCTTCGGCAAACGCCCGGATGAGGCCGATCACTTCGGCGGTGATGTGATGAATCAGAAAGAGCCTGACCCGGCTGAGGGCGTTTTTGTGCAGCGCCGCCCGGCGCGACAGGGAGGGCATTTGCGCCAGGTAATCATCCAGCGTCAAAACGGTGCGGAGCGCGCCGAAGCTTACATTGAGGCAGCCGCCGTAGCGGGACACATCGAAATAAATATGAAATGATCCGGAGACCATTTCCAGAAGGCTTCCCCGGGCGAGCAGGTGCAGGATGCGGGGATCTTCCAGAAGCTGGATCTCCTTCACCAGCAGCTCCAGCGACTTTGTCGGACCGGCGGATGCGGCACTTCCCTCCAGAAAAAGGATCTGCCGGTCGTCCGTCGGCCAGCTGAAGTGCACGGCTTGAAGATCGGGCAGGCCCTCTTTGCGCAGATGAGCGAAAAAATCCGGCAGGCGCAGCGGACTTTCGCTGTATTCGGAGCGGTTGTTCATGGCTTCGCGCAGCATTCCCTGATGGATCTTTTCCGCCGTTGGATAAATGTCGGCCAGATACGAGCCGCGGACGGTCTGATCCACAACGCGGTGGGGAATGTGCTTGAGCTGCAGCCGGGAATCGGCGGCATCCTCCATCGTGATCCGGAGAAACCGGCCGGGCCGGTTCAGTTCCACCAGATAATAGCTGCCGCTTTGTTCGTCTGGGTCATGGAGATGAAACGGGAACAGCAGCGCGGGCGGCTCGCCCTGGGCGTTTTCGGTCTTTATTCCGTAGAATTCCGGAAAAAGAATTCCGCCCCATTTTTCGGTCTGCAGCGTCCGGAAGATGACCTGCATGCGGTTCGTGAGATTTCGGTAATCGAAAGGCAGATGATCCGCCGCGTCCAGCCGCACGTAGATCATAATCCAGTCGAGGCCGGTCTGGGTAAGTTCCGGCGTCAGGTTCGGATCAACCCGGCGCCGCACCATGATGTCGGCGATGCCGAATCCGCACTGCTCAATGACTTCATCCACCAGCAGCTGGACGAACATGTGCAGATTGCGAAAGACGCGAAGGGGGGTGAGATCGATGAGGTAGTGTCTTTCGCTTTTGCGGATGAGCGCAGCGCCCAGCGCCGTAAGGTCTCCCGGGGCTTCCGAAT
The DNA here is from genome assembly GCA_009668925.1 of Deltaproteobacteria bacterium. Next base: position 8,193 of record SBEK01000130.1, on the reverse strand, counting down.
TCACCGGCTCGTTGGCATCTTTTGCTTCCTGCGTCCGGATCAATGTCCGGAGCATGTCGCTCACATCACGCTTCATGAGTCACCTTCTCCAATGCAAAAAAGTGCGCTTCCACTTATGGATTAATCTCCAGGAGGACTTTCAAGGCATCGCCTGCCGCGGCCCGGACAAAGGCCTCCTCAACGTCCTCGAGCGGATAACGCGCCGTGATCAGCCGGTCGAGCGGCATGTCCGGGAAGTCCCGCATGATCGTGAGGCCGCTGGCAAACGGGCCGCAGCATGATCCCAAAATCGTCTGTTCATTGATCACAACCGGCGCCAGGTTGACGTCCGCGGAAAGGGCCACCGTGGATTTCAGAACTATAGTTCCGCGGGGCCGGCCGAGCGACATGGCCGAAACAAGTCCCGCCCCCGAACCGGTCGCCTCCACGACGATGTCGGCGCCCGGCCCAATGTCTTTTTCACTTAAAGCCGTTTTGATGTTGCGCCACGAAACCGCCGCCAGCTTTTGTGCGTGATGACCCACGACCGTGACGTCGTCCACGGCCGTGGATAAAACCCACGCACATAAGAGACCCAGCCGGCCGTCTCCGAGAACAATCACCCGTTCATCGCCCCGGACCGGCAGCTGCTCCAGAATTTCACAGGCCGCCGCGAGCGGTTCCGTGAGAACGGCGCGGCAATCGGAGATCCCTTCCGGGATCTCAAGAAGGTTTTTGACCGGCAACTGGCAGTATTCGGCCATACAGCCGTCGTGATTCAAAATGCCGAGGATGGTCCGGTCCGGGCAGTGTTTGCTAAGGCCGCGGGCACACCAGTCGCAATGTCCACAGCCGGCGTTGATTTCTCCGACGACGCGCTTGCCAATCCACCGACTGTCGGGGCATTCTTCGACCACGCCGACGAATTCATGTCCCAGCACCCCGTGAAAACCTCTGTAGCCCTTCATGATTTCCAGATCGGTTTTGCAGATGCCGGCGCACTTGATCCGGATCTTTGCCCATCCGGATTTCAGTTCGGGCTGAGGATGGTTTTCTACGTAGGTGAGTCCTTTGCCGTCAAAAACGGCCGCGGCCATGGTGGTCATAGTCTTTCCCCTTTTCACGATTCCCGAAACTTGCGGGCCTTTTCTTTCAGCGCGCGGAAATACTCGGTTTCGACGATTTCCGAAACATCGCGCGCCTGCTTCTCGTGGTCGATTTTGATCTTCAACTCTTCCACTTGCTGCCGCAGGTTCTTTTCGCGTTCGTGAACTGTTCTTGTCATCTGGCTGAAAGCGCGCGACAGATGCCCCAGCTCATCGGCGCGCGCGAGAACCCTGTCCGGTATCGTCTGATCGTAATGTCCTTTTTCCACGGCCTCAGCCGCGCGGGTGAGATCCGCAAGCGGGTCCGTCACTTTCCTGACGAAGACGAGGGAGACGACAAATCCGATCACCAGCAGAAAGACCGAGACGATGGCCGCGATGTAGAAGGTTTCCACCATCGCCGCGTGTGAAACAAGATCATCGATGACTGACCCGGTAATCGCGGCCGCGGTGGCCAGAATCGTCACGATCAGCAGAACGCTGATCATGAGGATGGTGCGCGTTTCCAGGGTCAGCTCGATTCTTCCGGCGGCAATCAGGATTATGGGGACGAGGACAAATCCGTTAACGGCGTCGGTAAGGAATGCCGGCAGAATCCAGGAGGGAAACGAAGACGGGAAAGTCATCAGATGCAGAAAGAGGGCATCGAGGACAACGGCGGCGCCGACGCCGACCGCGCTTGCAGCAACCACGGAAAGCTGCAGGAAGCCGAATTCGCGGACGGTTGTGATCCGGGAAATTCCGGCGCAGGCGATGAGCCCCGGAACAAAGCCCATGAGTCCGTTGCAGATATGCCAGTTCCAGAATTTAAAAAACCCGAATCCGGAAATGCCGTCGCCGATCACGTTGCCCAGAAACCCGGCAAGAAAACCCGCGAGCGGATGCCAGAGAATTCCCACGACCATGGGCAGCGCAACCTGCGGCCGGATGGAGATAAAAGGGGCGGAAGGCAGAAGAAAAATATTGGACAGGCTGTTCAGGATTCCGTAAACGATGCCGACGGCGCATCCCGCAAGAAGGATTTTCCTGGGGTCAGCCGTCATGAGCCGATCCTCCGGGCGATTTTTTCCAGTTCGCGGGTGACCGGGTGATCCGGATAGTTGAGGCAGAATAGGCCGCCGCTTCCAAGCGTCATCATCTCGTCGGAGTGCATGAGGACGCCGGCGACGGTGCAGTCGTAAGCGGCGGCGATTTTCGCGGCCAGGGCGCCTTGCTCAAAGCCGGGGGGCGTTTTATTGACGATCAGAAACATGCCGGGAACTTCCAGCTGCCTCGAAACCTCGATGGTCACGGCCGTTCCCTGGTAGTCCTGCTGATCGGGGCGCAGAATGATGAGCAGGAGGTCGGCGATGGCGATCGACATTAATGTTTCTTCGTTCAGGCCCGGATGGGTATCAATAAAAAGATAGTCCAGCGCCAGGTGTTGGATCAGCGTTTGATACCCTTCTTTCAGAAGATTGATGTCATAGCCGTAGTGCAAAACGCGGGCGATGTCTCCCGGGCGAATGCTCGACGGGATCAGGAAAAGTTTTCCGGCCGCGCCGGGACCCAGAACGGCGGATACATCATGGGCGGCGCCGGCGATTTCGCATTTGCCCCATAAAAAATCATTCAGGGAAAAGGCGATGTCCCCGGAGTCGAGGCTGAACAGAACATGAATGCCGGGTGACTGGATATCCGTATCGACCATGCCGACACGCTTCCCTTCTCCGGCGAGCAGGCAGGCCAGATTAGCCGTGGTGTTTGATTTCCCGGTTCCGCCCCGGAAGGAATGAACCGCGATGATTTTAGGCATAGGATCTTCTCTCCGACAAGGCCCGTTGAGTATAAAAAAGGCCCCGGTGCAAGTCAAGAATATCTTAGCGAAGAACAGTTTTAAGTTTTAAGATTTAAGTTAAATAAATGGAGATGCGGATTACTTTAGATGATACATAAAACGCAACACGTGACACTTAACACTCAACACTTAACACTTATTCGTCGCGCTTGGCGCTGTCCCAGGCGTGGTCGTGAATATTGGGGATCGTTTCGCGGTCGATCGCCAGCAACTGCTCCTGCAACTCGATCTGTTCACGGATATTAAAGATGTAGGATTCCTGATCATGCCGATGGGCCGCAAGTTTCGCAAGCGCCGCTTCATCGTATTTGATAAAGTTCTGGCCGGCGCGCACGGCGCTGTATTTGCGGAATCCGAGCGTGGCGAGGACGTCCACGCCCAGGCGAACGGACGTGTCGAGCGTTTCCCGGTAAATATTCTTAACGCCCATATCGAGGAGATCGTAGGCGTCCTGTCGTTGCTCGGCGCGCACCATGATCGTCAGGTTCGGAAATTCCTTTGCTGCCTTCTCGACCACTTCCAGATTGATTTCCGGCGAGCCGATCGCGGCCACCAGAATTTTCGCCCGGTCCGCTCCGGCCGATTTCAAAATGTCGGGCCGCGTCGCATCTCCGTAAAAGACGGTAAACCCCATCCTGCGCAAAAGATCGACTCGGTCCGAATCGTTGTCCAGAATGGTCGCGGCAATGCCATTGGCGCGGAGAAACCGGCCGACCGTGCTGCCGAAATTTCCGAATCCCGTGATGATGACGGGATGCTCCCCGTAAATCGCGTCGGCTTCTTTTTCTTCCACAGCCTCCCGGGTTCCGAAACGGGGAAGGATCAGGCGTTCGTTGATCAGCAGCAGAAATGGCGTGATGGTCATGCTGATGGCCGTCGCGCCCATCATCATATCGGTGGTCGCAACCGAGAGAATCTGCAACTGCGCCATGAAGGCAAACAGCACGAAGGCGAATTCGCCGACCTGTCCCAGGCTCACGGAAAAAATCATATTCTGATCGAAGCTGAGCCGGGAGATTTTCCCGATGACGAACAGAACCAGCGACTTGAGAATCAGAATGCCGCAGACCAGAGCGACAATCTGCAGCGGGTTTTCCATGATCTGCTTGAAATTGATGGAAGCGCCGACCGCGATGAAGAACAATCCGAGCAAAATGCCTTTGAAGGGCTCGACATCGCTTTCCAGTTCATGGCGGAATTCACTGGTCGCTAGAACCAGACCGGCCAGAAAGGTTCCCAGCGCCGGGCTCAGGCCCACCAGGATCATCAGGTAAGCCGTGCCGACGACGATGAGCAGCGCCGCCGCCGTAAATAATTCCCTAATCCGGATGCGCGCGATGAAGCGCAGAAAAGGGACGAAGACGAAGCGCCCGATCAGCACGACCGCGTTGATGGCGGCAAGCAGCATGAGCGTCTGCGCCCAGCCGGAGAGCCCCGACATCCAGGTCTCGCCGCCGGTGCGCACGGCCGGTGCGGCCGATATGGCGATCAGCGGCAGAAGCGCCAGAATCGGGACGATGGAAATGTCCTGAAACAAAAGCACGGCGAAAGACGCCGTTCCCGATTCCGTTTGGCTCAGCCCCTTTTCCTTCAGCGTCTGCATGACGATGGCGGTGGATGACATGGCCAGTGCCAGACCGCAGGCCAGCGACGCCTGCCAGCTGAACCCCAGCGCGTAAAGTCCGGCGAAGCACAGAAGGGCTGTGAAGGTGACTTGCAGGGCTCCCATTCCGAGGATCATCCGGCGCATTCTCCAGAAGGCGGCGGGCTCGAGCTCCAGGCCGATCAGGAAGAGCATCATGACCACGCCGAACTCGGCAAAATGCATGATGTCCTTTCCTTCCGTCCCGATAAATCCCAGGAAGAAGGGGCCGATAAAAATGCCGCCCAGCAGATATCCCAGAACGGATCCCATTCCCAGCTTCCTGGCAACCGGAACGAAGACGACGGCGGTGGCCAGGTAAATGAGTGCGTTCTGAAGAAAGGCGGTCCCCATGGGTCTCGTTATCCTTTGTTTTCGGTGAGCCAGTCATTTAGATAATCGTAATGCCGGACGGTCTCGATATCAAGCTCTCCCGCGGTAAGTCTCTCCAGGAGCTGACGGTAAAGGATGACCTGCCCGGCGAGTTCCTTCGGGGTGAGCCGGCCCGTGCCGTGGACGACGAAAGGCGGAAGATAAACCATATTGCACAGCACGGCGGTTTGTTCAAAGGGGAGCATGAACTCCCGCAAGGCAAAACGATTGCGTTCGCCCGGCGCATAGGATTCCCGGATTCCGCCGGCGGTCAGGACATTGAAAATCGTTTTGCCGGCGAGCGCTTTCCCCGTGCCGCCGTGAGCCCAGCCGTATTCCAGGACGACGTCAATCCATTGCTTGATCATGGCCGGAGCGCTGTACATATAGACGGGATGATGCCACAGGATGACATCGTGTTGAAGAAGGAGATCCTTTTCGCGGTCGATGTCGATGTTGAAATCCGGATACTGCTCATAGAGGTCGTTGAGCGTCACACCTTCCAGCCCGTCCACGCAGGAAAGCAGGGCCCGGTTGGTCTTTGATTTTTCAAAACGGGGATGGGCAAAAAGGATCAGAACTTTATTCATGGGTGTCAGGCTTTCCGCATCATGATGCAGTTGTCTGAGAGCAGGGAACGGTTTGAACCACCCATGCGGGGCGGCACGACCGCTTCCTACCATTCAACCTCTTTGACGATTTCGGTTTTGATGAGGGTGATGAGTTCCTGAAATACCGGCAGGATGTCCTTGCGAAATCTGCCGGCCACGCAAACCACCATAATGTCGTCGCCGACCGTAAGCTCGCCTTCGTTGATCCAGGTGCGGATGTCGGCGATGCCTTCCATTTTCTTAAACCGGCGTACGGCTCCGTCAAGCGCTTCGCGGTCATAGGAAAGCTTCATGCAGCCCACGGGTTGGCCCTGTTTGGACGATGCCCGGACAATGCCGTTGTGCACGAGAATCATCCCGAGCCCCTCCGGCGGACAGTCTCTTTTTATTTCCTTGATCCATTCTTCAACCATGAAGACCTCCGGGTTCTCGGGTGTCGTTCGCGCCGCTCTTGCCGGCGGCCAGCTCGGTAAGTTTTAGGGAAATCCTCTCCGCCAGCGCCGCGAGAAGCGTCGAATCCATGTCCGGCATATAGCGTTCGGGGGCGGCGTCGCCGTTATTCCAGGTGCCGATGATCTCGCCGTCAAGCGCGAGGGGCGCAATGGCCACCGACCGGGCAAAATATTTTTTCGCGGGCGGCATCAGCCGGTAAAAGGGCTGCAAATCGCGGTTGGCCAGAACAGGTTTCATCCCGTCTGGCAGCAGATCGGTGAGCACGTCTAGGGGAACGATGCTCAGCCGGTTTTTCAGGAGGTTCGAGGACTGCGCGCAGGCTACCACCCTCGCCGCTTTTTCGTGGTCGGTCAGCGTGAGCCACACAAAGGGAACGTCAAATTCCTTTTCGATTCCGCTAATCAGGGTTTCCAGGAGCGAGGCGACGGTTTCGGCGGAGGCAATGCCGGCTTCAATCCTTCCGAAACGGGCGGCGATTTCTTCGTTGATGCGTTTAATATCTTCTTCCTTCATCATTACACTTTCCCTTCCCACTCTGCATAAATCACGGCATGATCCGACGGCCTGGCCGCGAGCCGCGTCTCCATGTCGATCGTGCAGCGGCGGGAGCGGGCCGCGAGCGGTTTCGTCGCGAGGATGTGGTCCACCCGCCATCCCATATTGCGGCCGACCGAATCGCGGACGCGGTAATCAAAAAATGTGTATTGGCCAGGTTCATCGGGATGATGCCGGCGAAACACGTCCGTAAGCCCCCAGGACCGGACGTCCTCGTAGGCCTTCCAGATCTCCGGATTGAAAGACACATGCCCCAGAATCCGTTTGGGGTCGTGGACGTCTATCGGCTGGGGGGCGACGTTGAAATCGCCGCACAGGATTAAGTTTTGATCAGGCGTGAACTTCTTTTGCAGGTACTTTTTCAGCCGGCTGAGCCATTCCAGCTTATACGCGAATTGCGGCCTGTCGACTTTCTGTCCCTGAGGAACATAGGCGTTCAGGATATTCAGATCGCCAAACTGCACCCAGATCAGCCGGTCGGGATCCGCGGGGGCGTCGGGCAGGCCGAACTTCATTTTTTGCGGTTTTTGCCGGGAGGCGACGGCGACGCCGTTATACTGCTTATCGCCCCGGTAAGTCACCGCGTAGCCTTCGGCCTCAAATTCGGCGGCGGGAAACTGGGCGTCGTCGACTTTCGTTTCCTGCATGCACAGAATGTCCGGCTGATTCTTTTGCAGCCAGGGCAAAACAATATGCAGACGGGAGCGGATCGAATTGACATTGTAGGAGGCGATCTTCAAATTTCGGCTAACCCCTCGGAGCATTTTGAATTTTCTTACCATGATGAACGATTATGCTCAAGATGTTTTGCGGCTTCGTCCGAAGTCGTGTATATAAGGGCATCCGTTACGGATGCGGCTGGCCTTGGTTTGCCGCAGGGAGCTGGAAATGGATCAGGCAGACATGACGATTATCGGGGCCGGGGTGGTCGGGCTGGCCGTGGCGGCCGAAGTGTCCGGACCGGGCCGGAGCGTGTTTATTCTGGAGAAAAACGCGGCGCACGGCGGCGGCATCAGTTCGCGTAACAGTGAAGTCATCCATGCGGGCCTTTACTATCCCGGTGATTCGCTGAAGGCCCGTCTGTGCATAACCGGCAACCGGCTCTTGTATGAAATCGCCGGCCGCAGCGGCGTTCCCCACAAAAAAATCGGCAAACTGGTTGTGGCGGGCGATTCGGCTGAAATCGAGGAGATCGAAAAGCTGTTTGAAAACGGCCGCGAAAATGGTGCCGGATCTTTGTCTATGATCGGCGCGAGGCAGGTTGCCGAACTTGAACCCAACGTCCGGGCCCGCGCGGCGCTTCTTTCCCCGGACACGGGCATCATCGACACGCATGCCCTGATGAACTGTTTTTTGAGGCGGGCGGAGGGTAACGGAGCTAAGCTGGTCTGTCATACCCGTGTATCGCGGATTGAAAAGGAAGCAGCACGGTGGCGGATCTTTGCCGAAAGCGACAAAGGCGAAGTCTATGATTTCTTGACGGCGGTGGTCATCAATGCCGCGGGGCTCTCCTCCGACACCATCGCCAACATGGCCGGGGCGCACTATCGCCTTCATTATTGCAAAGGCGACTACTGCGGCGTTACCGGCGTAAAGGCCGGAAGGGTCGGCCGGTTAATTTATCCGGCGCCTGTCCCG
>SBEK01000314.1 GCA_009668925.1 Deltaproteobacteria bacterium | reverse complement strand
GGTGTTGGCCGGGGGGGTAGATATATCGTTACCGGTGGCGATGGTGTAGGGGCCAATAGTGAATTTCATTTGGTAGCGTCCTCGATCTGATTAAGAGCGGCCTGGGCGGTTTTCACCATAGCCAGGGCGGCGGGGCTTCCGGCTTTCGTTGCGGCGATTGTACGCAATGCGGTTAAGGCTGTCTCAAGGGCGTTTGCGTTGGTCGGTGTAGGGGAGGGGGGGGCGGTCGTTACGTTGTCGTCGTCGGTGCTGCCGATCTCCGTCTTGTTTAAGGCTTTCATCAGCGCTGTTTTTACTTCGTTGCGGTTGGCTTCCTTCGTGAGTATCTTAGGCAATAGATCAATCGCGGCATCGGGGGCTTTCTTTTCCAGCATGGAAAAGCTATATAAAAGCTCCTGGTCCTTGGCGCAATCCGATTCCAATAATTGAAGGGTTAGCGGCCCGGAACCGTGAAGGGTGGCGACCTTCTTGGAAACCCAGGCCGGGGACTTGTTTAACACCATGGCGACCTTGGTAATGCTTCGGTGCATTGCATAAAGCTCTCCGACTGCCTGTAACAAATCTTTGGCGGATAAATCTTCTCGTTGTAGGTTCTCGATGAGCTGGTGTTCCTTCGCGGCGTCGTCCTTTACTTCTGCAACGATGGCCGGAACGTGTGAGCATTTCAGCATTTTCATTGCCCGGTATCGCCGTTCACCGATTAGCAGAGTGAAACCGTCCTTTGTTGGACGTACTACGCATGGTTGTAGCAATCCACGTTTTGCAATATCGGCGGCTAATTCCTTGATGGATTTATCCTTGAAAACGGTCCTTACCTGGGGGGCGACGGTTATATCGCCGATTGGTATAAGCGTAACCATGCCAATGTTCGTGTTTTCGCATGCGAAAGTATTCATTATTTATTCTCCATCAGAATAGAAGTGAATGTCGTACCGTTCAGCGTGTCGAAGTCTTGTCCCGGTTTAGGGCTGTCTTTTGCGGGCAGGATCGGTGCGATTTGGTAATGGCTGCCGTCGTTCAACCAGACGTGGTGCCCGCATTTCGGCCCGTAAAAGTAGGTTTTGATATTCCGGGGGTATTTGCCGCGATAGGGGGTCTTTTTCATGTCACTCTCCTTTGACCTTGGCGATGGCGGCGCGAATCCAATCGAAGTGGATTTCAGAGCATTGCTCAATCTTTCCGCCGCGATCCAGATAGTTTTCGATGCGCTCAAGAACGGCAAGCAAATCCGGCGCAGCGGCGATGAGGCGGGCATTAGGCAGCGTCAAATTGACGGCGATAACTTCATCGCTATGCGCTTTTACCGTCGAGTTTCTCCCGGAAAGGCTAGGGCGATCTTCAACTACCCACGGCCCGAGCGTGTATTGATTGCTCATGATGTTTTCCTTAATGGTCAAAGTTGAAGAGGGCAACGTCTACGGCGTGGGCAAGTTGGGTTGCCTCCCGATCGCTTTTGCAGTTCTGGAAGCGGCTAATAACTGCCAAAAGTGCCTCTTCTGCGGCCTTGCAACTTGCGTAGCTCGGCGCATCCCAGATCAAAAGTTTTCCTTCCTCGGTGGTTGCAAATAGAGAAAAACTGCTGCTCCCGTCCTCGTGATCGCAAGTGCTTTGTGTCCGAAAGCTCATAAAGTCCATGGTTTTGATCCTCTTCGCGGGTCTGGGGATGCAATCCCCAGGGGGTTATCGCCCTTGACCTTCACCCCGGACCGCCGGGCGTAGGGCGGGGGGTTTTCGCGGAGAGGAACGGAAGGG
>SBEK01000313.1 GCA_009668925.1 Deltaproteobacteria bacterium | reverse complement strand
CCAGAAACGAAATCACGACGTCCCGGGCCGCAACCATTTTGACGAGCGCCGGCAGGGTGAAGGGGGCCAGGACCGACGTCACGACGACCACCACCAGGACGAGCGAACTGTTGCCTTTAACCATGTTGGAAATCATGGGGGAGACAACACCGGTGGAAACGCCCGTTAATAACAGTGCGGCCAGAGCGTATTCCGGCCAAACAGCATAAAATACAAAGTAAAGAATAATGGGCAGAACCGCCAGCTTCAGGACCGTAAACGCCAGAATCTGCCCGCCGTGGCCTTTAAGCGCCTTCCAGACGTCGGCGATATTAATCGACAAGTAACTGAGGAAGCAATTGACCATCAGGCAGTAGAAAGGCAGCCCCTGAAACCGGGATCCGAAATCCGGAAAAATAACGGCTGCGGCCATGGAAGACATGACGACAAGGACGAGAAGGATATCGTTGAGACGAAACGGCGTTTGCATGGTCATTCAATATCAGATGGCGCCCGTATGGTTCAACATCTTTAATGTAATGCGGCTCTTTTTCTTCGGCTCCTATTGTCTCATCGTCCACTTGACACAGACAGGAAAACAGCGTAATAATATTTCGACATATTTAGAACATTCTTAACATCACCGGGAGGAATATGGACATGATGAAAACCGGCGGCAAAAAAAATCCCACTCAGCAGGCTCAAACCATCACCCGCATGTCAGCGGCCTTCAAGGCGCTTTCCAATGAAACGCGGCTGGGCGTGTTTGAACAAATCCGGCTGGGCCATGGACAAGCCGTTCTGGATGAGAAGAAGGGGCTGCCCGTTTGTTCCGTCGCCAGCAATTTCAATATCGCCCTTTCCACGATTTCCCATCACATCAAGGAGCTGCGCAATGCGGGCCTGATCCGCTGCGACCGGCAGGGTCAAACCATCCTCTGACGGCCCGAGGAAAACACCATCAGGCTGATGGTTGAATATCTGACCGGCGGCGCGAAAAAATAGGTGTTTCCCCCGAGCCCTCCGGGCCGGAGAGCCTCCGGCCCGAAAAATATTTTCATTCGTAACACCCCGTCATCACTGATCATTTACCGAACCCGCCCCGGCGGATTAAAATTCGCCTTGACAAGACCTTCTGAAATATTATATTTCGACATATATCGAAATGTGCATATTTCGAAATTTGGAAAGGAAAATGAACCATGACGGAAGAAAAAGAGAACAAAAGCGGTGCGGGGTTCGCCCAATGCCTGGCGAGGATGCAGGAGTGCTGTCCGCAGGCGGGCACGCAGATGAAGGCCGATTTCAGCGCCTGCGAGACGATGATGAAATCGGTAATGGGCGGGAAGGATGGAAAAGTCAACGGGGAGTTTATGAAATCGATGATGGCGATGTGCTGCGGCGGGCCTAAAAAAGATGACACGACCGCCCCTCAGGGCTGATAAAACCCGAAAGTCGGCGAGAGAACTTCGAAAGGAGAGCAAAAATGGTCAGGCAAGAAGAAGCAAACGAAAACAGAAAGATGTGGGAGGCATGTGGTCGGATGTGCTCGAGGGGAAGCGGCGCCTTCTGGGGAATATTATTCATCGTGGTCGGACTGTTCTGGCTGGGGCGCGAAGCGCACTGGCTGCCCGCCGAACTGGCGGGCTTATTCTGGCCCATACTACTTGTAGGTCTGGGGCTGTGGTTTGTCTTCGGGGCGCTTTTCCGCAGAACGCCGCGGCAATTCCCGGGGAATGAATCATGACCGCTTACGCAGGCTATTTCCTGCTGGC
>SBEK01000129.1 GCA_009668925.1 Deltaproteobacteria bacterium | reverse complement strand
AATTTTAAAAAATAGATTTTGCATTTTCACAAATTTCCGCAGACTCATTGAGCAACGACGATATTCACCAGTTTTTTGGGAACGTAAATAACTTTCAGGATTTTGGCGCCTTTAAGCATCGCGATGATTTTTTCATCCGCCTGAGCGTCCGCCTTGATTTTCTCCGGGTTCTCATCCACGGGCACCGTCATCCGGCTCCGCAGTTTGCCGTTGATTTGAATGACAATCGTCATTTCTTCTTCGCTGGCGATCTTAGGATCGAAGTCCGGCCAGGCCGCGGAGGCCACGGAGGCGCCGTGCCCCAGCATCTGCCACAGTTCTTCCGTGATATGCGGTACGATGGGAGCGAGGAGCAATACCGCCGTTTCCAGGGCTTCGCGGACCACTGAAAGCGTCAGCTGGTCGTCTTTTGCGGGACGCTTGACGGCATAGAGCTGGTTAACAAGTTCCATCACCGCACTGATGGCCGTGTTGAAGTGGAAGCGGTCTTCAATGTCCTGTGTGACTTTGCGGATGGTCTGGTGCGTCTTGCGCCGGAGGGCCTTGAGATCCCCCGTGAGGGCGATATTGCCGGATGCGGACGGGATCGCTTTGATGTCATCGAGGTAATCGTCGAAAATCCGCCACAGGCGGCCGAGGAACCGAAACGAGCCGTCCACGCCCTGTTCGCTCCATTCGAGGTCTTTCTCCGGCGGCGCCGCAAAGAGGCAGAAGATCCGCGCGGTGTCCGCACCGTAGGTCTTGACGAGGAAATCGGGATCGATGACATTCTTGAGGGACTTGGACATTTTTTCGGTTTTGCCGATGATCACACCCTGTCCGCAAAGATGGCATTTGCCGTCCGCGGCCTGTTCCGGAAACAGGTAGCCGTGCTCCGGACACTTGGTCGTTTCTTTGCAGACCATTCCCTGCGTCAGCAGATTGGTAAAAGGTTCATCCACGCCGATGACGCCGAAATCACGCAGCACCTTTGTGTAAAACCGGGAATAGAGCAGGTGCAGAATCGCATGTTCAATGCCGCCGATATATTGGTCGACGGGCATCCAGTAGTCCAGTGCCTTGCGGTCCAGACCCGGTTTGACGTCGCTGTGCGGGCTGCAATAGCGGTCGAAATACCAGGAGGATTCCACGAACGTATCCATGGTGTCCGTTTCGCGCAAAGCCTTGCCTCCGCATTTCGGACACGTCGTTTTGACGAATTCCGGAAGGGCCGCCAGCGGCGAGCCGCCCTCCGGAGCAAAAACGACATTTTCGGGTAACACAACGGGCAGGTCTTCTTCCGGGACCGGAACGATGCCGCATTTTTCACAGGTGATCATGGGAATCGGCGCGCCCCAGTAACGCTGACGCGAGATGCCCCAGTCACGCAGACGGTATTGTATGGTCCGTTTGCCCTTGCCCTCGGCTTCGAGGAAGTCGGCGATGGCTTCCATGACCTTGGTGTTTTCCATGCCGTTGAAGGGGCCGGAGTTGACCAGAATGCCTTCGTCCACATACGCTTCGGTCATCGTTGCCGCATCGAGCGTCCGGTCTTTCGGAGAAATGACGACAATCAGTTCCAGATTAAATTTTTTGGCAAATTCGAAATCGCGCTGGTCATGCGTGGGAACGGCCATGACGCAGCCGGTGCCGTAGTCGGCGAGCACGAAATTGGCGGCGTAGATGGGCATTTTATAGCCCGTGAGCGGATTGAGGCAGTAGGAATCGAGGAAGAGGCCTTCCTTTTCGTAATATTCGGAAGTCCGCATGAGCTTGTCCTGTTTTTTGACTTTTTCCACGAACGCCTGCACTTCTTTTTCGCAGGGTTTGCCTTTGGTGAGTTCCATGACCAGCGGATGCTCGGCGGCCACGAGCATGAAGGTCGCTCCGAAAAGCGTATCCTGTCTTGTGGTGAAGACCTTGATGGCTCCCGAGCCGGAAGCCATCGGGAAATCGACGAGGCAGCCGTAGCTTTTGCCGATCCAGTTCTTCTGCATCGTCAAGACGCGCTCCGGCCAGCCCGGGAGTTTGTCACAGTATTCCAGGAGCTCTTCAATATAAGCGGTGATTTTAAAGAACCATTGATCGAGAACTTTTTCCGTCACTTCGGTGCCGCACCGCCAGCACTGGCCGCCTTCGACCTGTTCATTGGCCAGCACCGTGTCGCACTTTTTGCAGAAATTGACGCTGGAGCGCTTCTTATAGGCCAGACCTTTATCATACATCCAGATGAAAAAGAGCTGTTCCCAGCGGTAATATTTGGGCTCGCAGGTGGAGACCTCCCGGTCCCAGTCGTAGCTGAAGCCCATGCGCTTGAGCTGTTTCTTCATGTGGGCGATATTTTCATTGGTCCACTTGGCCGGATGGATTTTATGTTCGATGGCGGCGTTTTCGGCGGGCATCCCGAAAGAATCCCAGCCGATCGGATGCAGGACATTGAACCCCTTCATGTGCTTATAGCGGGCGACCACATCGCCGATGGTGTAATTGCGGACATGACCGATATGAATTTTGCCCGACGGGTAGGGAAACATCTCCAGGAGGTAATATTTCTTTTTGGTCGGGTCTTGTGTAACTTTAAAGGCTTCCTCTTCTTCCCACTTCTTCTGCCATTTTTCCTCGATGGTAATCGGTTCGTACTTCATAAGTATCGTGTGCTCCCAAATGATATTAATCGGCGATTTGCTTAACATATTGAATAGGTCAGCGCAATGGGTTTGTTCCTTTGCGCCAAGGCGAGGGACCGCAGGCGCGAAGACGGCGAAGAAAGGCGCAAAGAGAAGGGAGGATAAAAAAGCGGATGAAAATCGCAGCCGGCGCCGGATCAGGCGGGTTTTGATGAAATTTTATTCAGGCAATTGCGGGCGATCTCATTTAATACCGGCAAGTCTCCGATGTAGGATGTGGCGGCTGCCAGATTCTTGATTCCGGTCGCCGTGTGCTTGAGGAAATCCGGCTTATTTTTTTTAAGTCCCAGAAATCCATAGGCGCCCAGGGCTTGCATCAGCCTTTGGGCTGCGCCCTCCCAGAAAAAATCGGTAAACTGATCCAGGCTGTAATCCGGCTCCATGATCCGGTAATAAAAGGCAATGAGTTCGCTTCTTTCATCCGGTGTGAAGGTTACGTAAGGGTCGCAGATGAGCGATCCCAGGTCGTAAAACAGATTGCCCGTCCGCATTCCCTGAAAATCGATGAAGACGGGCCGGTCATTTTTGATCAGGATATTCTGGGACTGAAAGTCCCGGTGAATGAGACAGGGCGAAATGCGCGTGAGCCGGTCGATCAGCGCCGCGGACTCTCCCTGCCAATCGCGAAGCTCGGCGTCGGACAAAGTGAGCCCGCAAACCGCTTCAACAAAATTCCTGCGGAAATAATCATGCTCCCAGGCATAAAGCGACCGGTCATACCCTTGGGCCATTTTCAAATCAGCCGGGACATCGGTAAGGCCAACGCGGTGCAGACGGTGTATTTCGGAAAGCGCCTTCAGATAAAACGGACGCCTCTTATACCAGGGAAGCGTGCGCAGCATGTATAAGTCAATCTCGCCCAGATCCTCCAGCAGCAGAAAACGCTGCCGCTGATCGAAGGCGATGATGAGGGGAACGGGAATATTCAGTTCATTGAGGAAACGGTTGATCTCCACCCAATAACCGTTTTCTTCCACCTCGGTTCCGTAATGCATGAAGACAAAGGTTCGGCCGTCGGCGAGCAGTACGCGGGAAAAGACGCGGTCCGATCCTCCTTTTTCGATGGGCCTTAGGCGGAAATCCACGAGGCCAAGGTGATCAGTCAAAAATCTTTGTGTGTCGCTGTCCATCGGGTCTGTGAATTCTTTCTGCTGTATTTTATGCCAAGCCGCTTTGCAATCCTTGCTGCGCAAGCGTGTTGTATGCTTCGATCGTTCCCACATCGTACCAGAAACCGTCGTCCAGCACAATGCCGCCTATGGAGCGGGGGTTCTTCCCGATGCTCAAGATAAGCGGCAGGACAATCGATTCTATTTTCCCGGCCGTGAGTTCGCGTAAAACCGTCGTTTCGATAATATAAATGCCGGCAAACAGACAACTTTGGACGCCGGGGTTATGCAAAGCGTCTCTCATATCGCAGATAAACCCGTTTACGTCAATGTTGACGTTGGTCAGCGGCCCGTGGCTGCGCAACGCCAGGGTGGCTTGCGTCTGAAGCTCAAAATGCCGCTCCATGAGCGGTTTAAGCGGAAGATTTGTTATGATATCGCCGTTGTATACGATCAGGCGTTCGTCGTCGCGAAGCAGATCCTCAATGTTCTTAATGCCCCCCGCCGTATCGAGAAGCACCGGCTCGTGGCGAAAGGTGATGGGAATGCCCCGCCAGCAGCTGTCGGGAAAGACCTCCCGGTATTTCTCCGCGCAGTGATGCGTGTTGATGATGAATCTTTTCACGCCCGCATTACGCAAATGCTCCATGGCATAGGTGATGATCGGTCTGCCGCCCACGGGCAAAAGCGGTTTGGGCGTGTCTTCGGTGAGCGGCCTGAGTCTCGTGCCCAGTCCCGCGCCTAAGATAAAGGCAGTGTGAATTTCTTTTTTTGGCATTGTCATTTGCTCTCTTCGTGACATGGGACTCTACCACTATTTCGGGTGGCTTCGCAAAACCTCCGGTCAGCTAAAAACGGCTTGTGACCTCCGGTCCCTCGTACCACCGCGTGTGACCTCGCGTGACCTTCAGGGCATCAGGGCATCAGGTCATCAGGTCATCAGGTGGTCCGGGTATCGGGTTACCACGGCGGCCTTCAATAACATTTTTAGTCTCTGCAAACCCAGCACATCCGAGGCAGGAAGTTGTATTTGCAGGGAACGGTCGCGACCGTTCCCTACGCTCTTCTCAAGTTAGACGCCGTAAAGTATCCACACATTTTGCACTTGCTGGTTTTCTCTTGATGGCGAGAAGCTGCCGGATGTCTTTGATCACCCTTTCCGAGTCGACGGTGATCAGCAACCATTTCCCGTCGTGATAGGTTGTTGCCTGATCATATTCCCTGCGGGTGGCCGGCGACAGTTCTTTTCTTATCGCTTCCACCTTTGCCCGCTGATCGGCGCCGAAAACGATTAAAATCGCCAGGCGGTTCTTTTCGGGAATCAACGTGCAGAAGGACTTGCTCTTTTTGTACCTGAGTGACCAGCCGTGCTTCCCTCCGCCGAAGAGCCATTCCGGAACAAAGATATCAGGATAGCGCTCTTCGATCAACTGCACGATCCGCTTCCAGTACTTGCAAGCATGTTTGCCGATCCATGCCTCAACCTCGGCCTCCGCAGGCGGCTGATCAGGATTCGTCATGCGTCTGTTTGTGTCGGTCATAACACCCTCATGACTGACATAAAAATTATCATATCATCCGATCACATCGATAACTGATTTATTCAATTCTATCGTGCTTTTGCAGATTGTGTTTTCCACAAAGCAACTGCACATTATCAGATGTGTTGGATGAGCCACCTTTCGACCAGGGAATAATGTGATCGAAGTGCAAGTCTTCAGTCGTTCCACACTTTGTGCACTTACCACCGTCTCTTTGCCAGACCGCCAATTTAACTGCAGTTGGAATAATCCTTCGCACTCGTGAATGCTCAGGAACTGGAACCGAAAAGTCTTCCTCGCCTTCAACAGCAATAAGTTTAAACTTAAAAACTTTCCGTCCAT
This sequence comes from Deltaproteobacteria bacterium, assembly GCA_009668925.1. The sequence continues at coordinate 6,500 of SBEK01000129.1, read as the reverse complement.
TATTCTCTTCTTGCCATGAATCTACTAAGTGAAAGACGCCGTTGTATGACCATATCCCTTGCTTTAGTTTTTCGTAGACTCGGATTCTTTCTGGCCGTCTCCGACCGGCTTTATATTCCTGGGCTGCAAGGTGAAATTTCCCATTTTCAGTGCAGTTTCCGGAGGGCGAGAATTCAGGTTGATCTATCGCTTTCGGATTTTGGGTCTGAGGTGAACGAGGTATGTCGTGTCCTTCGTAAACAATGGTTGAGCCATCGTTTTCATACCTGTCAGCATAAGGCGAGCCAGGTCGAACAGACGTAAGTATAATTGAATGATTTTTACCAAGTCCAAAGTTCATGCCGCGCTGAAGACTCATGCCTTCTCGTCTACACATCTCTATGTATGGGATGATTTCGTTTGCCATATTAAACCAAGAGACCCATAACCTTTTCTATCTGTCCACAAAATCAATACCCTTTGCATTCGAAGGATAACGCGGCGGCAAGGAGGAGGCACCGCAGGCGTATCCGAGAATACGTCGAGGACGCCTCCGACGCTGCCAACAAAGTTAGCCGATGAATGCACATGGGTATTGCCTCACTTCTTTCCGTATTCCGGATCGATCTTCACCAGCGCCGCCACAATAAACCCCGGGATCGTCGTTATCAATATCCAGTAATAAAAATTGATATAGCCCAGCTTTTCCTGAATCCAGCCGCTCGACATGGCGGGCAGCATCATCCCGAGCGCCATGATGCCGGTGCCGATGGCGTAGAAGACGGTTTTGTATTCTCCCTGGGAAACCATGATCATGTACATGGTGTAGGCCGTGAACCCGAAGCCGTAGCCGAATTGTTCAAACGCCACGGCCGAACCGATGAGCCAGAGACTCTCCGGCTGCGCGTGCGACAGATAAACGAAGATCAGATCCGGGATATGCATAATGATCACCATCGGCCACAGCCAGAATTTCAGCCCGTTGCGGTAGATCACATAGCCGCCCAACAGTCCGCCCAGCATGAGCGCGACAACTCCAACCGTGCCGTAAATCCAGCCGACTTCCGCGGTGGTAAGCCCCAGGCCTCCTTTTTCACGCGCATCCAGCAGAAAGGGCGCGACCATCTTCACCAGCTGCGCCTCGGCAAACCGGTAAAACAGAAAGAAACAGATGATGATGATGATGTCCTTCTGCCGGAAGAACAGGGTCAGGATTCGGAAGTATTCCTGAACCAGGCTTTTCCCTTTCTCCAGAGGGGCGCTGTGATCCGAAGCGGGGTAGGGCAAAATAAAGAAATGATAAAGACAGAGAGCCAGAAAAAAAGCGCCGATCACGACAAAGGTGATGGACCAGGCGGAGGCTACGGGATAGCCGTGTTGCTGCAGCGTCCCGGCCAGGACGACCAGGCCGCCTTTCGCGGCGATGGTGGCGACGCGGTAAAAGACGGTGCGCACACCGACGAAGGCCGCCTGCTCGGGCGTGGAAAGGCCGAGCATGTAAAAGCCGTCGGCGGCAATATCGTGGGTGGCGGAGGAGAATGCCATGATCCAGAGAATGGCCAGTGTGTAGCGGACAAAATCCGTCGCGGGCAGCGTCAGCGCCACTGAGGCAAATGAGGCGCCGATGGCCAGCTGCATGAGGACAATCCAGAAGCGCTTGGTCCGGAACAAATCGACAAACGGGCTCCACAGCGGTTTGATCACCCAGGGCAGATAGAGCCAGCTGGTGTACAGAGCGATGTCCGTGTTGGAAAGTCCGAGATTCTTATACATGACGACGCTGACGGTCATGACGATCATGTAGGGGATGCCTTCGGCGATGTAGATGGATGGCACCCAGAGCCAGGGGTTGCGTTTCGCATTCATGCGCCTGCCTTTGTTGGCTTCGTCATCGTCTCCTCGACGTATGGTACTATACGTCTGCGTCGCCTCTTCCTTGCCGCCTCGGCATGCTTTTGCTTGCGAAGCGCAACTATCGTTTGCATTGTGATTTGGATCGGACATGAATTTCCTTCAGTTGATTCTTAGACCCGTTTCCGGTTCGTCATTCATGGACCATACGCTAATACAGTTTCCTCAACCGAGCGCCCGTAAAGTAGTGCGCGAGAATGTCTTCCGCCGGGAATCCCTTTACCGCCATCACTGCGGCGCCGATCTGGCACAGGCCGACGCCGTGCCCCCAGCCGCCGCCCTCGAGTGTCAACCGGGAAATGACGCCTCCTGCGCGCTCGGCCGATACAACGAACGCACTGGAAAGCAAATGCGTGGGCGAAAGCCAGCGGCGGATTTCCAGCTCCTTGCCGACGACCACCGTGCGGCGCGATCCTTCAATCTTCAGACGATAGATCCTTCCCGACGGGCCGCGCGCCAGCGGCTCAAGCTTCTTAAGCACGCCGAAATCGATGCCTGATTTCGCTTTGAGGATTTCCTCCAGCTCTTCGCGCGAGTACTCGACCCGCCAGCGGTAAAAATGCAGCGTCTCCAGATCAAACGCCGGCAGGATTCGTTTCAAAATGTTCGGATCGGCCGTATTGCAGTAAGCGGGCGGGCTGGCGCGAAGCCACGCCGCCGCGTCTTCTTCATGATCGACCGGTGCGTGCCCTTCGGCGTGATCGGTGATGCTCGCCAGATAGGGATAGGAAGCTTCTTCCCAGGCCGTTGCGAAAACGTCCGTCTGTCCGCCGCAGCATTTGTAGTAGCGTGCGTCGCAGATCTCGCCGGCCTCGGTCAAAAAAATTCCGCGCGTCGCATCGATCGCTTCCCGGACCCCCTCAGCGATGATCCGGGTGATGCCCTGGTAGCGCTGGCAATGATCATCGGCGCAGACATCAAAACCGCGATGATCGTTGACATCCTGCCAGACCAGAACCTCATCATTTTGTGGCGGCAAACTGAGCCGCGGGATGGCCTTTTTGGCCAGCATGGCGACAAGCCAGCTGCGCGCCGTGATCGCCTGCGCCTTGAGGAACTCCAGGGGGGCGTCCGCCGACATCTCCGATGAGATCACCGAAGCAAGATAGTCTTCGAGGGAAATGACATTCACGAGATTGAACGTGGACGCGCTTTGCGCCGCCAGGAGCACTGCACCGTGAAAGGATTGTTCCTGCAGCCTCTGCCAGTGAAAATCGATGCCGATTTTTACATCGCGCACGGTAAAAACATTTTTGCCGGACGTGCCGGGCGCAAGCAGAATTTCTTTCTCGCGGAGAATCTCGTTGCCTTCGGCATCACAGAGAATCACCTGCCCGTTTGCCGCTTGGGCTCGCAGTTCACCGGTGACGGTACGGCCGCAGGTCTCCGAGAAAGGGCCTTCCAGCCGCAGGCGCGCTTCCGGTGAATTTTGCAGCAGAGCTACTTTAATTTTCGGTTCGACATCGATCATTTTGGTCATCCGTGCGGCGTAAGAAGTCACTGGTTTTTTAAAAGCAATGCACGGATAAGTCAAGAACGTTGTCGCTTCCCGCCTAGCTGGTTTTCGCGAGGGTCCTTTTGTGGAACTGCCGCATGTGTGGCCGTGATCACGAAAATATCACTTATGATGAATTTATCGCTTGAATATTAGTCATTTATCGTGTATGAATGCAAAAAAATGTCAGCGGATATTGGACGTATGGCACGTGTCTGGCCTATTGGGGGAGGAAAGGGCGGTTCCGGAAAAAGTTTTCTGGCCAGTTCCTTGGGAAGGCTTTCCGCGGAATTGGGCAAGAAGACCCTCATGATTGATCTCGACCTCGGTGCGGCCAATCTGCACACCCTGGTCGGTGTTCCCAGCCCCGAGCGCGGGTTTTCCGATTTCATCCGGAAAAAAGTCTCCCGCCTGGAAGACGCGATCGTTCCCACGCCGTTTGCCAACCTTTTTCTGATCAGCGGCGCTCAGGACAATTTCGATATCGCCAATTTACCCTACGAACAAAAAATAAAGACACTCCGCGCCATCGCCAAACTGGACTATGATCGTATTCTGATCGATCTGGGCGCCGGCACTTCCTTCAATACGCTCGATTTTTTCCTGATCTCCCAAAACGGCATTTTTATTACGACGCCGGAACCGACGTCTATTGAAAATGTCTATCGGCTGATCCGCGCGCTTTGCTTCCGCCAGATCCGTTACTGCTATAGTGCAGCGGATTTCAAAATGCTGGAGGCGGAAACGGACCGTCTGTTCGGCGACGGAGCCGCCAACAAGCCGGAATGCATGATGAAAACGGTCGGCGCGACCTGTCCCGAGAAATTCAGGCAGCTGCACGAAGATTTCAACGCGTTTCGCTTCAAGCTGGTCATCAATCAGGTGCGCAAGCATGACAATGCGGCCCTGGGGCTGCAGATTTGCAGAATGATCGAGAAGCACCTGGGGCTGCACATTGAGTTTGCGGGGAACGTCGCTTATGACGACCATGTCCACGATGCGATTTGTCAGCAGGTCCTCTACCTGGAGCGTTATCCTTATACCAAAACCGCCAGAGATCTGCGCGATGTGGGCAGGCAAATGGTTCAGTCGGAAGGCCGGCAGCTGATGTTCAATTACATGTAGGAGGAAACTTGCGGGCCGCGGACCCGCAGCGAGCGAAGGAGCCTCTGGAATGTCTAAAAGCTTTGCGGCGATGAATTACTACGAGATGCTGGATATCAAGCCGGACGCGACGGCGTCGGAGATCCGCCACGCTTTCAGCGCCGCGCAGCAGTTGTATCAACCGGGATCGCTCGCGAGCTATTCTCTGTTTTCGGGGGAGGAAAGACGGGAAATTCTTTCCCTGATCGAGAAAGCCTTCTCCACCCTGATTAACGAACAGACCAGGAATGACTATGACAGAGAACTGGTTTCGCGGGGGGAAATCGAGGCGAAACCCGAGACCGCCGGCGCCGCCAAAAAGCCGGTGAGTATGTTCGATATCAGCCGCGGTCAGGCGGTGAGGCCGGCGTCATCAAATCATGATGCTTTGAAGAGCCGGATCCGCCAGAGCGCGATCATCGCCGACATTCTGGCGCGCGGTGAAATGTCCGGGGCGGATCTGAAAGCCATCCGCACGGAGCTCGGCGTGATGATCGAGCACATTGCGCAGGAGACGAAAATCCGGCACGATCATCTGCGCAGCATGGAAGAAGATCACGTATCCCGTCTGCCGGCGGCCGTTTTCCTGAAGGGGTTTGTCAAATCCTATCTGAAGTGTCTGTGTCTGGAACCGGTGGAGGAACTGAGCGCCCGCTACATGAATACCGTCGCCCGCCTGTCGCAAAAAGGCCGGGACGCGCGGTGCTGATGTGCGCGACGAAAACCATCAAGCCTTAAACCGTTGATGTGGGGGCTTTCGGCGTCCAAGGCTGGGGAAATCCTGCCGGCGGCGACGGCCTTAGTGTCATTATTTAATTTTTTGCCGGCGTCAGAAAACGCCGTGTAAGGAGGAACAATGGAAACCGATACGATTAAAACGGCGCAGGGCGACCTGGTCATCAGCTTTCTGGGGCACAGTTCATTAATGATGTCCTGGGGCGGCAAAACCATTCATTCGGATCCGGTGTCGACTGAGGCGGATTATGCGAAGCTGCCCAAGGCGGACATTCTGCTCGTCAGCCATGATCATTACGATCACCTGGATCTGAAAGCCATCGCCGACCTTAAGACCGCCACCACCAGGATTGTCGGCAATGCCGATGTGGCGAAACAAGTTCCGGGGACGATCGCCATGAAAAACGGCGATACGCAAACCGTTTACGGGATCACGATCGAAGCCGTGCCGGCATACAATCTCCAGCATATGATGGCTCCGGGGAAACCCTTTCATCCCAAAGGCGTCGGGAACGGCTACGTGGTCACCCTTGGCGGCCAGCGGATCTACCTGGCCGGGGATACGGAAAACATCCCGGAGATGAGAGCGCTCAAAAATATCGACATCGCCTTTCTGCCCATGAACCTGCCCTACACCATGACGCCGGAGATGGTCGCGGACGCGGCGAAAATGTTTCAGCCGAAAGTTTTGTATCCCTATCACCAGGGCGAGACGGAGACGGCAAAGGTTGTTGCCCTGCTCAAATATGAAAAGGGCATCGAGGTGCGCATCCGGAAGATGAAGTAATTCATTGAACCGGAGTCGTAGCGGGTGAACAGGGGGCCGCAAGCCCCCTGTATCTTATTTCAGGGCTTTCGCCCGTTCGTGCAGCTCGGCGTCTTGAGCGTCGGCATAGTCCAGAATGATTCCGTGGGGGAGCGGCCGGCCCTGCAAGTCCACATGAACGAAGCTCAGAAAGCTGTCCAGACACATCTGTTCGCTTGCATTGTCCAGGACCCGGACGTAGGAAACCAGGCGCGTTCTGGCGGCCAGAACCACTTTGCTTTCCAGCCGGATGATCGCCCCGTTAGGCACCGGTCTCTTGAAAAGCAGGCCGTGCACGTTGACGCAGACGATGTTTTCCGGATGAGTCAGGCTGGCGGCGGCGATGAAACCGGCTTCCACGACCCACATGGACGTCTTGCCGGCGAACAGGGTGCCATGATGATTCAGATCTTCGCTCTTCACCATCCTGCA
>SBEK01000312.1 GCA_009668925.1 Deltaproteobacteria bacterium | reverse complement strand
TGAGGTTCTGCGTCAACACCCCGGGAAGACCGGCCTGGTCACCGGCAACTCTTTCTACATGACCAAGCACTCGGCGGCCGTATGCTCCACCAGGCCGCCTGAAGACAACGCTGCGGCCACGGCCGATATAAGCCTCTGCCAGAAAGCCGTCGACCTGCGGCCCAAGCATAAGATGAACCCCCGTCCTTCGGGCCGCGCCGCGGTGGAAACCTATACCGTGATTTACGACCGGAGCAATTCGCCGGGCAAAGGCGTCGTTATCGGAAAAGAAGAAAACGGAAGGCGTTTCGCAGCGTATACTCCGCCCGACCGGCGTCTGCTTTCCGCAATGGTGGAAGAAGACTTTTGCGGTGTGACAGGGACGGTCGTTTCCCAAGACAACGTCAACATCTTCACTCCCGATTGACTGGCGGTGAGACGCGCGTGAGGAAACACACCGACAAGCGGAAGTTACGGTAACAACATCCAGTTGTTCGCACAGCACTTTTAATTGAGCGCGGATTTCTTTATCTGTTGGTTAAATTCGTGCTGAAGATTTCCTCATTCTCCGGATTTCTGACCGTTAATTTCCCGCTGTCGCCGTTGATTGCCACATCCGCAAATCCATACTGACCGGCCTTGTACCAGATGCTTGCCGGGGAAATGTAATGTCTTCCTTCATCAAGGCTGCCGCCGAAAGACCCCAGGACGGCGTAAGTCACTCCGTTCTTCCGCGGAACTTCCGTATGATGCATATGGCCGGACAAGACCAAATCGACCCTGTATTTTTCGAAAAGCGGACACAGCAATGATATTAAGCGGCCGTTGTCATACCGGTTCCAGCCGTCTTTGTTCCTTCCCGAACAGTAATAAAACGTGTGGCTCATGACGATGCACCAGTCTTTTCGGGGGATGTCCGCAAGCTGTTTTTGCAGCCATGCCGCCTGTTCTTCGGTGTAAGTTTGCGTCACCCATTCAATATCCAGGATCAGAAAATGAATATTGCCGATATCGATTCTTCTCCACCTCTTTCCTTTGGGGTCGGGGAGAGAATATCGTTTATAGAATTCAGCCCCGCCAAAAATAGTGTCGTGATTTCCCGGAATATAGCATGTCGGCATGGCCCTGTTTAAAGATTCCATGTCCTGGAAGGTTTTGACCTACAGGCTGTCATCAAGACCAAGGTCAACCAGATCACCGAGTAAAAAAACGCATCATAGGGATCGCGCCTGATGTGATCGAGCATTTTGCCGGACAACAATAGAGTAAGGCGCGTTGCCGGGCGTGCAGCACAGAAAGCGACCGGCGGGGCAGGGAGGGCCGGCCGGACAAGCAGGCATAGAAGAAAGCTTTGACAAAGACGCTACATGATCATTCCAGCATTCATACCCGGTTTCCTGCGGCGCATAATTTTCTATTTCTTGAATTTGTGCTAGGTTGCGGAAAAATTAAATGTGAATTGAGCAGGACATTTCATGCAAAGTGATACAGATAGAATTCCCAGCCGGGCCGAATGTGAAGAACTCATGGCCCGATATACCATGCTGCCCAACATCGTCGAACATTCCTTTCAGGTAATGAATGTGGCCCTGGCCATTACCGACAACCTGACAGACGGCGTTTCCATTAATCGGGATGCCGTCATCGCCGGAGCTCTGCTTCACGATATTACCAAAACCCGGTCGCTGCAAACAAAAGAAAGGCACGCGGCTTCGGGTGGAACGCTTTTGCGCGAACTGGGATTTCCGCTGATTGCCGAGATTGTCGAGCAGCATGTTG
>SBEK01000311.1 GCA_009668925.1 Deltaproteobacteria bacterium | reverse complement strand
CCTAAAGCCGCCGGGCTGAGCCCCATCGGGCGCCCGGCGGCCTGGCATACCCGGAGCGGCGTCGCTGCTTGGAAACATTTTCTGTTTGAAAGGAGTTAAAATGAACGAAAAACCCTGGCACCAATTGTATGATTATAATGTACCAACGACTATCCGTTATCCCAGGATGTCTTTGCATCAACTTTTCTTCAAATCGGCTTCCGCCTATACGGACAGAGCGGCCATCAATTTTTACGGCTCGGAAATAACCTTCTGGCAGCTTAGAGAACATGTGCTTCGCATGGCCCACGCCTTAGGCCGGCTGGGGGTGAAAAAGGGCGATCGCGTCGGAATTCAGCTGCCCACTTGTCCTCAATTTCCCATCGCCTATCTGGCCGCCCTTTCCCTCGGGGCAATTGCAGTCAATATCAATCCCCTCTATACGGCGGAAGAGCTGCGGAACATGATGACCACCACGGGCATGAAAACGCTCTTCACCTTCGACGCGGCCCTGCCGGTGGTTCGTCCCCTGGTCAAAGAGTGCGGGATTCAAAACGTCATTGTGACCAGCGTGAAAGACTACATCAAGGGGGCCGGCGTTTCAACCGCCCGGTCTCTGGATCTTGAAGAAGGATGGGCCCATTTCTCGGAGCTGATCGAAGGGAGTCCAAAGACCACGATCCCGAATGTTTCCGTCAATCCCGGCGATCCTGCGCTGATTCAGTTCACCGGCGGCACCACGGGACTTCCCAAAGGCGCGGTTCTGACCCACGGCAATATTGTAGCCGCAACCCTGCAAGTGATGTTGTGGGGCGGCCCGCCGCCCGAAAGAAGCCGCTATGCTCTGGGGCTGATTCCGCTGTTTCATGTGTACGGCAGCATTTGTATGATGAATAAGTCGCTCTTGGATGGAACGACCCAGATTCTGCTGCCGGCTTTCAACCTTGATGAAGTCATGGACACGATCGGCAAATTTGAAGAAATCTTCTATTTCCCGACCGTGCCGACCATGATCACGGCTATCCTGAATCATCCCAAAGCCGAAGCGCTGCGCCTGGACAAGCGCATCAAACTGCTCACTTCCGGGGGGGCTCCCCTGCCTTCCGAACTGATCAGAAGAGTGAGTGAACTGGGGATCGCCTTCGGGGAAGGATGGGGAATGAGCGAATCTGCCTCCATGGGGACAACGACCCCGCTCATGGCTCATAGAGCGGGTTCTATCGGCGTCCCCATGCCGGACAATGATATCCGTCTGGTGGACACCGCTGAAGGCGTCGAGGACGTCAAACCGGGCGAACCGGGGGAAATTATTCTTCGCGGCCCGGTTGTCATGCAGGGCTACTGGAACAATCCCGAGGAAACGAAAAATCAGCTTCGCGACGGCTGGTTTTACACCGGCGACATCGCACAGGCCGATAAGGACGGGTACCTCTACATTGTCGATCGCAAAAAAGACATGATCATCGCCGGCGGATTTAATATTTATCCGAGAGAGATCGACGAAGTCCTTTATCAGCACCCGAAAATCCGTGAAGCGGTTGCCGTCGGCATTCCAGATGACTACCGCGGCGAAACCGTAAAGGCGTTTGTCGTGCTGAAACCCGGAGAAACGGCAACGGGGAAAGAAATTATCAACTTCTGCCGCGAGAAAATGACGGCCTACAAGGTGCCGAAAATCGTCGAGTTCCGCAGTGAAATTCCCAAATCTGCCGTCGGCAAGATCCTGCGGAAAATCCTGCGGGATGAGGAGATGAAAAAGCGATCCGATTCGGTATAGGGG
>SBEK01000310.1 GCA_009668925.1 Deltaproteobacteria bacterium | reverse complement strand
GAGCTTCAGTGCCCGGATAACGATAATGCCGTTATTTTCGGATTGGAGCGTTTGGATAAATAACGGGAGAGGAAACCTGCCCGGACGGGGCGGGTTCGCAGAAGCGTCTGTAATCAGACACCGAAGATGGAGAGGAGGAGATTGCGTATGAAAAGAACAGGTTTGCTATGTGTGTTGATGATGGTTTCCGTTCTGATAATTGCAACGAATGCCCGGGCGGCGGACAAGGCCATCAAGCCTTACATAGAAGGGGAGCTGGGGTATGCTTCGATCAAAATGGAATCCGGAGGATTCAATACGGCGGGTCCTCATGAGAATACGGGTGATGACCGGGCCAGCCGGGTTGTGCCCGCGTTGCATGTCGGCGCGAAATTCTTCAATGTCGTGAGAGGAGATATCGGATTCCATTATCGGGGCAAAAGTGATTTTACGACCAACAGCTATCAGCCGCCCGTTCCGACATTTTTTTACGCAACGGAAGTCAAGGATGTCTATTCCTTGATGTTCTCGGTTTTTGCGGAGCCGTTTCAGTTTAAAGGCTTTACGCCGTATGTCGGCGCAGGCATCGGCAGCACGTGGATGAAAGTGTCCAGCAATGACAGCGTTGTGATAGCCGGCGACTCTCAGACGAAGTTTACCTGGCAGGTGGAGGCGGGAATTCAGTATGCGTTTACCGATCATCTCGGCGTGAGAGCCGGTTACCGGTATGTCGACATGGGCAAATTCGATGTTCCGTTGTTCGATGGTTTCGGAGCAGCGGGAAATCTGACGGGCAGACTGACGGCCCATGAACTCATGGCGGCTTTCCGTTACACATTTTAAGAAAAGAAGAACGGCGTTGCCATGGCCTGTGTGAGACGGGGCGCTCTATTTAGTCCCGCTTGCGCGCGGCGAGCGTTCATTCTACCCGGCGGCGCCGGGAAATAGTGGTGTTCATTTCATCCCTCGAGCGTTTGCTGCGGGGGGAGGAGTCGATTAACTTTAAATAAACCTTTGGAGAAACTGTATGAAAAATTTGGACCGATTGCTGGCGCCTTTCCAAATCAAATCGATGGAGATTCGCAACCGGCTTGTAATGCCGCCCATGGGAACGCGGCTGGGAAACGACGACGGCTCTGTGAGCGAGGCTAACCTTACTTATATGAAGCGCCGCGCGCAGAGCGGCGCCGGCTTGATCATTACCGAGATTACGGAAGTTCATCCCCTGGGGTCCGCATCCCCCCAATCGCTGGCCGTTTGGGATGACAAGTACATCCCGGGACTCGCGAAGCTGGCTGACGTGGTTCACGCCCAGGGCGGCAAGATCGCCATGCAGCTCCATCACACGGGGCGCGAGAATTTCGCGCTGCTGCGCACCGGCGAGGCGGTCGGCCCTTCGGCCATCCGGAGCTATCGGTTCGGCCAATTAGGCATTCCCCGGGAAATGACGAAGGAGTTGATTCAGGAGACGATCGCCTCTTTCGGCGCCGCGGCCGTCCGCGCCAGAGCCGCGGGCTATGATGCCGTGGAGCTCCATGCGGCGCACGGCTATCTGCTGATGCAGTTTCTTTCGGCGCACTGCAATCAGCGGCAGGATGAATACGGCGGAGACTTCCGGGCGAGAGCCCGCTTCATTATCGAATGCCTGCAAGAGGTTCGCCGCAGGACGGGCGATGATTTTCCCATTTCACTGCGGATTTCCGGCGAAGAATGCATTATTGACGGCTTCACCGTCGAGGACGTCCAGACGATCATTCCGGACCTCGTTCGGGCGGGCGCCGATATGATCAATG
>SBEK01000004.1 GCA_009668925.1 Deltaproteobacteria bacterium | reverse complement strand
GACATATTCCAACCCTTGCCGTCTTATTCGACAATAATGTCGACATGCGGCCTGTTTGTCGTTGACATTTCCCATGAATAGCTTAAGATGACCCCCAAAACAATAAATAGCCGCTCAGGAATGTCCGGTTGGATTTCAGTAAAATGAGGGTATTATGAACTTTTTGCGGAAAAAAGAGACCGTTGTCCGGCGCGCTTCCCGTCCCTATAACGGCAGTTTCCTCCAGCCGCTGGCAGTGGCCATTGTTTCGGCCATTCTGGTGGCTCTGATTCTGATCATGGGTTTCCTGGACATCCGCCGCAGCGAATCCAACCTGGTGGGCTTTATGGAAGACCAGGCCTTCTCCACCATCAGCGTCTTGCAGAGGCTGACGGAGGACAATCTCAAAAGCATCGTGGCTATGCCGGAAAAAATGCCGGCGCAAACGAAAACAGCACGCCAGGACGAAGCGGATTATTCCAAAAAGCTGGTTTTGGAAGCCATCACGGCCCTGGGTCAGAAGATCGACGAACAGTGGAGAAAGAAAGCCATCAGCAACGTTTACCTGAAAAAATTCGCCGCGGAGCAGAAGTTCTGGTACGTGGCCGTTCTCAACCGTTCGGGAAACGCCGTCTACGAAAGCCGGCCCCTAAAAGCCGAACTGCAAAACGCGGCGGACCTGAAACCCCTGGAACAGACGTCGACGACGATGGAATTACTGGAAAGAGTCCGGGAGAAGCGGGGCATCGGATTCGTGGCTCTGAGGCGCAAAGACAGCAGCGGCACGGTCGTCATCAACCTCGATAAGGAAGGACTGCTGTACTGGAGCATGAAAGTCGCCGTGGAGAGGGGCATCAATAAAATGGGCGAAGGCCACGGCATCACTTACCTGCAGGTTTTTAACGGCAAAGGCCAGCTGCTCAGCATGACGGGAAAGATGCCGGAAGGCTTGAAGGATCAGGATTTTGACCATAGCCGGATTATGTCCGGGAAGAACAGAATTTACAGCAGAAAAGTCGATGCGAAAAGCGGCAAAATTCTGGATATGGCGGCGCCTTTCATCCTGGACAAAAAAGTGATCGGCCTTGTCCGCATCGGCCTGGAACGCGGTTCGATGGATAAGATCATCGCTGAAAACCAACAGAACATCATCATTTTCCTGGCGCTGGTCGTCGTCATTGCCCTTCTGTCCATGTGGCTCTTGTATCACGATCAGAACCGCCATCTGGCCGGAATCATCGAAATGGAGCGCCGCCTGGAAAAGGCCGAGCGTCTTTCCTCCCTGGGGCAGCTGGCCGCGGGCGTCGCCCACGAGATCCGCAACCCGCTCAATGCGATCAGCATGGCGACGCAGAGACTCAAAAGAGATTTCAGCCCTTCCGATGAAGCAAAAGCCCGTGAATTTCAAAATCTCTCCGGCGTGATTCGCGATGAAATCCGAAGGCTCAACGGCATTATTGAAGAGTTTCTCTCCTTCTCGAAAAGCCGGCGGCTCGAACTGCGCGATTTCTCCGTAACGGAAGTCCTTCAGAAAATCGTCAGTCTGATGTCCGAAGAAGCGGGAGCGCGGGGCATCACTCTGGAAACGAAGTGGCGGCTCTCCCCGGCCGTCATTCCCATGGACATTAACAAGCTGCAACAGGCCTTTCTGAATTTCATCAAGAACGCGATGGAGTCCATTGACGGGAAAGGAACCATCACGATTACGGTCGATAAGGAAAGCAAGAACTATATCGTCGTCGGCATCACGGATACGGGCTGCGGCATGACGACCGAGGAAATCGAAAGAATATTCAGCCCGGAATACACGACCAAGGAAAAAGGACTGGGGCTGGGCATTCCCCTGGCCACCGAAATTGTCCGCGGCCACGGCGGCGATATCCGGGTCATCAGCCGGCGGGGCGAGGGAACCACGTTTGAAATCATCCTGCCGCGGGAAAAGATAAGCGAAAAGACCTGAAACACCAGGAACGAAAGATGATGCGAAAATTAAGTATTCTGATCGTAGAAGACGGCCGTTCTCAACGGGAGATGCTGCGCGATTTTCTGATTTCCGAGGGCCACAAAGTCCTGGAGGCGGAAAACGGCGAGGCGGCGATTAAAGCGGTTTCGCGGAACCATTTTGACCTGATCCTGCTGGATTACAAGATGCCCGGGATGGACGGGCTGGAGGTCTTGAAGGAAGTCAAAAAGATCAACCATGAAATCGATGTCGTCATCATCACCGCCTACGGTACGATTGAAACCGCCGTGGAAGCGATCAAAGTCGGGGCCATCGACTACATTACGAAACCGGTGGAGCTGGAGGAGCTGTTGATTCTGGTGGACCGTGTGGCGGAGCGCCGCGGGCTGATCCGCGAAAATGAACTCCTGAAGCAGGAACTGGGCAAACAGGGCGTCACCGCCGAGAAGATCATTTATAAGAGCCCGCAGATGGTGGAATTGATCAACATGGCCAGCCGCATCGCCGCCAGCCGGGCCTCCGTTTTGATCCAGGGTGAGAGCGGCACCGGAAAGGAACTTCTGGCGCGCCTGATTCATCAACTCAGTCCGCGGGCCGACAAACCGATCGTGGTCGTCAACTGCGGCGTCCTGCAGGAAAATCTTCTGGAGAGCGAGCTCTTCGGCCACGAAAAAGGGGCTTACACCGGAGCCGCCTCCCGCCGGATCGGCCGGATCGAGGAAGCGGAAGGCGGCACATTGTTTCTCGATGAAATCGGGGAGCTCAGTCCGGCCATCCAGGTCAAACTGCTCCGGTTCCTGCAGGAGCGGGAATTCTCCCGGCTCGGCAGCAACGCCAGCATCTCGGTGGATGTCCGGATCATCAGCGCAACCAATCGCGACCTGGAAGCGAGGGTCAGGGAAGGCGCCTTCCGTGAAGATCTCTTTTACCGGCTGAAAGTCGTGACCATGTCGCTGCCGCCGCTTCGGGAGAGGAAGGAAGATCTGCCCGCCCTGATCGACCATTACCTGGAGAAACTCGCCCGGGAAAACGGCCGGGCGATCCGGGGCATCACGGCGGAAGCGCGCGATTTGCTACTGAAATACGACTATCCGGGGAATGTTCGCGAGCTCGTCAACATCATCGAGCGGGCCATCGTCATCGCCCGCGATGACTATGTCACCGTGGCCGACCTACCCTTCAAGAGCGACGCCGGCCTGAATTCGCCGGATAAAAAGACGTCCGGATCGCTTCGGGACTCTCTGGAAGAGCTTGAAAAACGCCTGATCGGCGAGGCCATGGCCAAGGCGGCGGACAACCAGACCAAAGCGGCGGACCTGCTCGGCATGTCGGAGAGAATGCTGAGGTATAAGCTGAAAAAGTATGATCTGAAAAACTGAGACGGCAAAGCCGGAAAGTGATTCATCCCGGCGTCAGAGCAGAATAAACGAAACGGAGCATCTTTTATGAAGAAATTATCAGGAATCGTGCTGTGCGCTGCACTGATTTTCTATAGCCAGGCCGCATGCGCCCTGAGCGGAAACGATCTGGCCGCCGGAATGAAAGCCTATCTGAAGGCGGAAAAAGACTACACGAAGGCCGACTATTTATTGGCCGGAAATTATATGGGGTATGTTGAAGGCGTCGCCGAAGCGACCCTTGCCGATTATTCTCTGCCGGGCACGGTAAAGCCCGAGCAGTTGTTTCGCATCGTCGCCGATTTTCTGGGGAAGAACCCCGACCGGTGGAATGAACCCGCCGTCAATCTTGTTCGCAAAGCCCTTCAGGAAGCTTATCCGAAGTACCTGATCAGAAATAAATGACATCGCCGGATGCATCGCTCCCGCTGTGGGAACTCAGTTCAAACACGGCAGCGCCAGCTGCACCTTTTGCAGCGCCTTCTTTTCGATCTGACGGATGCGTTCGCGGGTTATCTTGTATTTATCGCCGATCTCCTGCAGGGTCAGCGGCTCATCCGCCATCACCCGGTTCCGGATGATAAAGCTCTCTCTTTCGCTCAGAGTAGCGAGGATGCCGGCAATATCCCGTTTCACGAGGGTTTTTTCCTCCTCCTTGATGAGCGAGGTTTCCTGATCATCCCCGTCATGGACGAGAAAATCAAGATGCGGGGTGTCGCCGTCGTCGCCGATAATTTCGTTGAGGGACAGGTCGCGCGTCCCCATCCGCATATCCATCTCGCAGACCTCGGAGCCCTTAACGCCCAGAGATTCGGCGATTTCGCTGAATTCGGGATTTCTTCTGGAGAGCCGCTCCAGTTTATTTCTCGCCTGGCTTAGCTTGAAAAACAGTTTTCTCTGCGCCTGAGTCGTGCCGATTTTGACGAGGCTCCACGACTTGATCAGATAATTCTGAATATAAGCGCGGATCCACCAGACTGCGTAGGAGATCAGGCGGTAGCCTTTGTACGGATCGAATTTCTTGACGGCGTGGATCAGCCCGATATTTCCTTCCTGGATCAGATCGGCCAGCTTATACCCGTAATTGCGGTACTCGTGGGCGATTTTGACGACAAAGCGCAGGTTGGAAACGATCAGCTTTTCCGCGGCATCCATGTCATAATATTTCTTGAGACGGACGGACAGCTTGAATTCGTCCTGGGGCGAAAGCAATGGGAAACGGTTGATCTCGGTCATATATACGTCAAGATTGCCGGCGGCGATAGGTAGTTTCATGGTCGAACCCTCCGTAAATTGATGATCAGAAATCCGACGGCCATATTTTTCTGAGCCGTTTTGGGCACTCTAAGCCGAAGAAAGAAAGTAAACAATACGGGTTAAGTTGGAGGATATTGGTAGTAACAAACTACTATGTCGGAATGACCGCCAAAGCGGCGAAACAGGCTCCGCCGTTGATGCCGGTTTTTGGAATGGACGATGTTTTGCCGGATCGACCCCGCTTGCCGCCGGGGCGGGCCGGAGAAGCGCCGAGCCTCTCACTCAAAAACGCAAAAGCCGCCCCAGGGCGGCTTTTGCAGTCGGGGCAACGCCCTTCTTATTTTGTAAAGCGTTTTTTCATATCGCACAAAAGCGCGTAATGCTTTCGCTCCTCCGCGATGATCTTTTCAATCGCCTCATGCTCGGCCGCCGGAACCAGGTTCTTGATTTCGTGATAGTACAAAATGGAATCGAGTTCGCGCTGCATGGCGAAATCAAATGCGGCTGCCGTGTCTTTCACGCCCGCGAGCTGTTTGTCCATCACGTCCTTCGTAAAGATAATGTTGTTGTCCACATAATTCCGAAGATAGGCGCTGTATTCGCCCGCATACTGCTCGGCGGGCGTATATTTATCGACAGCCGCGAAAAACTTTTCAAACGTGCGTTTATGTCCGGCTTCGGCGTCGGCCAAAAAAGCAAAGAGTTTTTTGGCTTCTTCCTGTTTGGCTAACTGTTCGGCGAATTTGTAAAAGATGATTCCGTTTTCTTCTATTCTGACGGCGACCTGGACGATGTCACTTGCTGCAAATACCTGCATATCAATGCCTCCTGAATTCTTAAATTGTTGAGATCAGATTGTACATATTTTAAACGTTAATGCAATATTTTTGCTGCTTCGTTAAATCCACTTCTTCCTGCGGAATAAAATAAGCATGAAGGCCGCAATAGCCAGCATCACCCCCCACAACGCGAAATACGCCCAGGGCCACCCGAGCTCCGGCATGTTCTCGAAATTCATGCCGTAGACCCCGGCCAGAAATGTCAGGGGCATGAATATGGTCGCGATAATCGTCAGAACTTTCATGACCTGATTCATTTTCATGCTGGCGGCGGACAGATAAATGTCCAGCATCCCCGCCAGCATATCGCGGAAGGTGTCGACCGTGTCGACGACGGCAATGATATGGTCGTGAATATCCTTGAAGTATACGAGATCGGAATCGGCAATCAGGGGAGAATCCGACCGCTGAAGCAGGCCGATCGCTTCCCGAAGCGGCCACAGCGACTTGCGCAGGATAATGAGCTCTTTTTTCAGTTGATGGATCGCCTGGAGTTTGACCGGCGTGGTTTGCCGGACAAGGTCATCCTCCAGTTGTTCGATCTTTTCCTCGATATCCTCCAGCACGACGAAGTAATGATCGACGATAGTGTCCATCAGATGATGCGCGAGATAATCGGCTCCGGTTGTACGGATGATTCCCTTCCCGGCGCGAAGCCTGTCGCGGATGGGATGAAAAAGATCATTTTCTTTTTCCTGAAAGGACAGGACGAAGTTCTTGCCCAGGATGATGCTGACCTGCCTTGCGTGCAGCTCCCGGTCGGCATGGTCATGGATATCCTTTATAACGATAAAGATGTAAGGGCCGAAATCTTCGGCTTTGGGCCGCTGATCGGTGTTGAGAATATCCTCTACAATCAGCGGGTGCAGACCAAAAAGTCCGCCGATCTCTCCGAGCAGATCCACATCCTGCAATCCGTCAACATTGACCCAGAGATTACCCGGCTCATTCTTTTCCTTCATCAGTACCTCGATGGAACAGTCTTCCTTCTCCAGCAGAGCGGCTTCATCATAACGGGTCAGGGTGATTCTGGATCGATCCGTGTAGGCATCGCCCACATGGACCAGAGCCCCGGGGCTCAGCCCGGCTTTTTTTGAACGTTTTTTTAAAGTGGACTCCACCGGCATTCTCCTATTTCTTTTTGACGCGAATGTTCACCAAAACCTGCGGCGTTTTCCCGTCCGGAAACTGAACACCGGCTGCCCCGGAAACGGCCAGCGCCTTCGTGGTCGAGGACGATATCGTCTGCAAATCCAGAGGCTCCGTTTCCAGACGAACCTCTTCGGGCCTGATTCGGGGATGAATCAGCGCGCGGACGGACGCCGGTTGAACACTGATTCTCTGCACGATCAGATCGCCGGGCAGCGCGTTGCGGGTGACAACATGCACCGCCAGCGTCGCGGGGACAAGCCGGGAGGCATACACACGGACTTTCACGGGATTGATCTCGGCAACCGTCAAATTGGACGGGGCATTGACCATTTCCCTCGTCAACGTGAATTCACGCTTCTTATCGGCAATCGGCGCCAGATCCAGCGAGAGTCGGAGCGCCCTTTCATTGAGCAGCCGGAAAGCCTGCTCCGGCCCCTGCAGGATCACCCTGGCTTCCGCGAGTTGCGGTTCGTCGATCTGCCAGTTGTGCGGAATATTCTTATACTCGACGGGGATGATAAAATCACGGCGCACCATGTCCCGCTGGTATCCGAAAGCCGCCCACAAAATACAGGCCAGTCCGATGGCAATGATTTTTTCTTTGGTATTCGCCCGCAGCCAGGCCCAGACCGGCCTTTTGGAAGGCGCGGACCGGTATTGCGCATAGTGTTTTTTCAGGACTTCGTAAAGCGCCGAGGCGCCGGGAATCACCGTCAGCTTTCCTCCTTCGGCGACGGAAATGGTTCCCCGCTCTTCGGATACGACAACGCACACGGCGTCCGAGCGCTCGGTCAATCCCAGGGCCGCCGTATGGCGCAAACCGATAGGTTCGTACCTCGCGATGTTGACTGATAAGGGCAGATGACAGCCGAACATCATAATGCGGTCATCCTTGATGACGACCGCGCCGTCATGGCCCTGGGAATGAGGATCGAAAATACTGGCCAGAAGCGGTTCGCTGATCTCGCCTTGGAGCGTGATGCCGCCGGTCAAATGACGGTCCAGCGGATCCTTGCCCTGGATCACGATCAAAGCGCCGATGCGTTTCTTGGCCAGATCCCCCGCCGTCTCGGCAATGATGTTGGCGGCCTTTTCCAGAGCCGTGAGCGGCTGCGCTTCCTTGCGGAGGTTGCCGAGCATCGCGAGGCGCTCAAAAAAGCCGCGCAGGTCTTCCTGAAAGATGACCACCAGCACGAAGAGCAAAATGGCGAAAAACCCCTGGAGAACCATCAGCGTCAGATAGAGCTGAAAGAACCGGGCCGCCAGGTACACGCCCCCCAGAAGCAAAACACCGAAGAGAACAAATCGCGACGCCCGGGTTTTAAACCACATTAAAAGCGCAAAAATCATCCCGGCGATGATTGCCACATCCAGAACATCCTGAATGCGAACACCGGTGATCACCTGGGCGACCGAATTGACTATAACCATAGAGCCGGCTGCTTTCCGTTTTTTTATCAAGACTGTGTCGGCGATCATTTAACGAAAATCCACACGGCGTGTCAAGCCCGATTGCGCGGGCCGGTCCGCCAGAAAATCGATCGCGTCTGGATGCGCCGCAAAAATTTAACGGATCTCTTGACGGCAATGATCGGCGAACGTATCTTAGATGGAATTTGAAAGCCGGCGACGGGCCGCGGGCTGAAGAATCCGCAGGCTTAGCTCACGTGGAATGGAGAGGTGACTTATCAACTGTCTGATGAAAAGAACGGTGATCGGCTTTGTGCTTTACTTCCTGATCCTCTCGGCGCCCGGCGCCGTCTTCGCGAAGGAACTTTCGCTGCAAAAAAGATCCGCTGATTATATCGTGGAAATCAAACTGGACAGAAATCCTCCGATCGTCGGCGACAATGAGATGGAGGTGCGGATCAGCGACGCCCGGGGACAACTTCTTCCGGGGCTACAGCCGGCCGTCAACTATTATATGCTGCCGATGCCCCGGATGGCGCCGATGAATTACACGATCGGGGCCAAACCTTATAAAGATTATTATCGCGTCTCCCTGAATTTCATCATGACGGGTCCCTGGGTGATTGCCATAAAAATACCCGCGGCCGGAAAAACGCGGACCATTAAGTTCAATATCGATGTTCAGTAAACTCTCTGTGCCGCCGTAGCCGGTGTTATCGCCATCCGGCGACAACACCGGAAGCCCGGTTTATTGTCAGGTTTGGCCTACCAATCCCCTAACACTTATCTAGGGTTGCCTGCCGTCCGATTAAACTTTAGTATGACATAAAATTTGAGCAGTTAACCGGCTCAGCGTGGTTTTTCGTAGCGAAAGCAAGCTATTGAAATCACCCATAAACACATCTCCTGCCGTCAAACGATGAAAGGTATTGTATGTCTGCGCAAAAGTCTTTTTCACGAATTCCGATCAGCAAATCCGCCCGGCATAAACTCCTGGCTTTGGCGGCTATCGCCGGTGTTATCGTCCTGTCGTTCGCGGCCGGCTATTTTGTCCGCGACGACGGAGCGACCCCAGCCGCCCCGAGCACAACGCATCAGGTGAGTGAAGTCGCGAAGGATCAGTCTCCCCAGGAGATGGATGATGACGAAAGACCGGGCACGGTCCGGGTCAGTCCGGCAAAACAGCAGCTGATGGGCATCAAACTGGACACCGTCAAAAAGGCCGCCTGCACGCATCTGCTCAAAGTCCCGGGCCGGGTCGTTCCCGACGAAACAAGACTTTATCAGGTGAACGCCGCCATCGAAGGCTGGATCGTCAAAATAATGGACGGCAATACGTCCGGCGACATTGTCAAAAAAGATCAATTGCTCGCCCTCTTCGCGAGCCCGAACTCTCTGACGACGCAGCAGTCCTACCTCAATGCCCTTGTCACCCAGGAACGCTACGGTCTCACGTATCGCGAAAAAGTCCAGCAATTCGCCCGGCCGGAAAGAACCACCAAGCAATACCGCTATGCGCTCAGTTCGCTGGGGATGACGGATACGCAGATCGAACAAATCACCAAAAGCCGCGATTGGCATGAGTACATTCAGGTCCGGGCGCCGGGTCCCGGTTTTGTCCTGAAGCGCAATATTACGACCGGTCTGAGATTCGACAAAGGAACACCCTTTTATACGATTGCCGATCTTTCCCGGATCTGGATCGTCGCCGACCTGTATGAAAATGAGGCCTCCTATTTCCAGCCCGGCAAGACCATCCGGATCACCCTGCCCGGACAGAGCAAAGATTTGACGGCCAGAGTCAGCGCCATTCTGCCGCAATTCGATCCGGCGTCGCGCACCCTGAAAGTTCGCCTGGAAGCGGGCAATCCCGGATACCACCTGCGTCCGGACATGTTTGTCGACGTGGAACTGCCCGTCACCGCCGGGCCCGGTATTTTTATTCCGGCCGATGCCGTCCTGGACACCGGACTCAAGAAAACCGTTTTCGTCGCGCGCGGCGAGGGATCATTCGAACCGCGACGGGTCACGACGGGCCGGCGCCTGGGAAGCTTTGTGGAAATTGAACAAGGCCTTGACGAAGGCGACCGCATCGTGACGGCGGGCAATTTTCTGCTGGATGCGGAAAGCAAACTGGAGTTGGCCGCCGCCGGCGTCAATGCCGCGCTGGAAATTGATCCCGTATGCGGCATGGGCGTGGCCCCGAAAAAGGCGCATAAGGCGGGGCGCGAAAGCCGGTATCAGGGAAAGACATACTATTTTTGTTCGGATGAATGCCGACAGAGCTTCGGGAGCAATCCGGAAAGGTTTCTCACGCAAGCCGGAAAACACTCAGCCGGGCATCCGGAAAAACATGGCCCCGGGCATGCCGGAAAGGATTCCGGAGAGCCGGTAATCAAGCACCCGACACAGCGCACCCAGAAGCAGGAACGAATGCCCGACGGAAAGCGCGCTGCGCAGCCGTCCGCCGCCGGCGTCCTCGCCGCCGTGGAAATTGATCCCGTATGCGGCATGCGGGTGGTTCCGGAAGTAGCGCGCAAAGTGCAACGGGAAAGTCTGCATCAGGGAAAGACCTATTACTTCTGCTCGGATCAATGCAAACAGCTCTTCGAGGGCAGTCCGGAAAGCTTTCTCACGCCAGGCGGAAAACAGAAGGCGGAGCATCCGGAAAAGCATGACCACGCAAACGCCGGAAAACGGACCGGGGTGCGCTCTCCGGAGCGTCACGCGCGCGTCCCCGCCGCCGTGGAAATTGATCCGGTGTGCGGTATGCGGGTGAAGCCGGAAACGGCGCTCAAAGCACGACGGGAAAGTCTGCATCAGGGAAAGATATATTATTTCTGCTCGGACCAGTGCAAACAGCTGTTCGAGAGCAATCCGGAAAGTTTCCTGACACCAGCCGGAAAGCACACGGCGGAGCATCCGGAAAAACATGAAGGGATGCAGCCCGGGGACCATGCCGCAATGCCCGGTCCGGAGCCTTCCGCAAAAGGCCACGCCGATCCGGTCATGGATCATCCCGGAGAACCTGACGGAGCAGACAAATGATTAACCGCATCATTGATTTTTCCGTCAACAACAAATTCATCGTCTTCGCCGTGGTGATTTTCGCCTGCATCGCCGGCTGGTGGTCGATAAAGAACGTTGCACTGGACGCGATCCCGGACTTGAGCGACACGCAGGTCATCGTCTATTCCCGGTGGGACCGCAGCCCGGACATTGTCGAAGATCAGGTCACCTACCCGATCGTCACCGCCCTTCTGGGCGCGCCGCATGTCAAAACCGTCCGCGGTTTTTCCGATTTCGGATATTCCTATGTGTATGTCATTTTCGACGACGATACGGACATCTACTGGGCGCGCTCCCGCGTTCAGGAGTACCTGGCCACCGTTTTACCGAATCTGCCGCCAGGCGTCCGGACGGAACTGGGGCCGGACGCGACGGCCCTGGGCTGGGTCTACCAGTATGTCCTGGTCGATGAAACCGGCAAGCGCAGCCTTGCCGAACTGCGCACGCTTCAGGACTGGTATATGCGCTACTGGCTGAAATCGGTCCCCGGCGTCGCGGAAGTGGCGCCGGTCGGGGGGTTCAGCAAACAATACCAGGTGAATGTGAATCCCAACCGGCTCCAGAACTTCGGCATCCCGATCAGGCGGGTCATCGAAGCGGTTCGGGACGGAAGCAAAGAAGTCGGCGGACGCCTGATCGAACTGGGCGGATCGGAATACATGGTCCGCGGCCGCGGGTATGCCAATTCGCTTCAGGATTTTGAAAACATCGTGCTTACCGCCACCGATACCGGCACGCCCATCCGGATCAAGGATATCGGACAGGTTGTCCACGGACCCGACTGGCGCCGCGGGATCGTCGACCTGGACGGCCGGGGAGAAGCGGTTTCCGGCATCGTCATCATGCGCCACGGCCAAAACGCTCTGGACGTCATCGAGCGGGTCAAAACAAGAATCAAGCAGCTGGAATCCGGGCTGCCCGAGGGCGTCAAGGTCGTGTCCATTTATGACCGCTCCGATCTGATCCGGCGCGCCATCGACAATTTGAAATCCACGATCGTGGAAGTCATCCTCGTGGTCGTCCTGATCATTTTATTATTTCTCTGGCATTTTCCCAGCGCCGTCATTCCCATCATTACGATTCCCGTCGCCGTCTTGATTTCATTTATTCCCTTCCGCCTGATGGGCGTCACGGCCAACATCATGTCGCTGGCCGGCATCGCCATCGCCATCGGCGCCCTGGTGGACGCCTCGATTGTCGTCGTCGAACAGACGCACAAAAATCTGGAGGAGTGGGAAAAAGAGGGGCGCAGGAAAAACAGCCGCGACGTCATTGTGGCGGCCATCAAGCAGGTCGCGGGCCCGAGCTTCTTCGCCCTCCTGGTCATCGCCGTTGCCTTCCTGCCGGTCTTGACGCTCACGTCGCAGGAAGGGAAGCTCTTTAAACCGCTGGCCTACACCAAGAACCTGTCGATGATTATCGCCGCGGTTCTGGCGATCACGCTCGATCCGGCGCTGCGCGTGCTTTTGGGGCATCGCCAGATCTTCAGCTTCCGCCCGCGGTGGCTGGCCCGCCCGCTCACCGCCGTCTTCTCCGCGCCGATCCGCCAGGAAGAAAACCATCCCCTGAGCCGTTTCCTCACCTCGCTTTACATGCCGGTTCTGAACGCGTGCCTTCGCCACCCGAAGGCGGTGATTGCCGGCGCCCTTGTTCTGCTTGCGGCCACCGTTCCCGTCTACCGGCAGCTGGGCTCCGAATACATGCCGCCGCTCGAGGAAGGGTCCATCCTTTACATGCCGACCACCGTCCCGGGCATATCCATCACGGAGGCGGGAAAGCTCCTGCAGATTACGGACCGCATCATCAAGCAATTCCCCGAAGTGGATCGGGTGCTGGGCAAGGCCGGCCGCGCGGATACCGCGACGGATCCCGCGCCCCTGTCCATGCTCGAAACCCTCATCACCCTGAAGCCGAAAGACCAGTGGCGGGAACGCGAAACGTGGTATTCATCGTGGGCGCCCCAATGGAGCAAGGCCTTGCTGAGGCGGATTACCCCGGATCGAATTTCGCAGGACGACCTGATTCGCGAAATGAATGAAGCGCTCAAATTTCCGGGTCTGGCCAATGCCTGGACGATGCCGATCAAGGGGCGCATCGAAATGCTCTCCACCGGATTGCGCACCCCGGTCGGCATCAAAATATCCGGCTCGGACCTGGATACGATCGAGGAAATCGGCGCAAAGGTGGAATCCGCCCTGGCCAAAGTCCGGGGCACCCGGGGCGTCTTCGCCGAAAAGACCGGCAGCGGATACTTCCTCGATTTCCGCTGGCATCGGGACAGCATTCAGCGCTACGGGCTCAGCATGGAAGAGGTTCAGACCATCGTCGCCGGCGCCGTCGGCGGAGAAAACGTCACCAGCACCGTTGAAGGGCGGGAACGCTATCCGGTCAACGTCCGCTACATGAAGGATTTTCGCTCCGATCTCGGATCGCTCTCCCGGCTTCTGATTCCGGTCGCCGACGGGAGCAAGTCTGTCTCCCTGTCTCAGCTGGCCGATATCAGCCTCGCCGAAGGGCCTTCGATGATCCGCGATGAAGACGGGCTTCTGACCGGTTATGTGTACGTGGACATCGGGGACCGGGATCAAAACGGTTATATTGAAGAGGCGTCGGAGATTCTCAGGAAGAACGTCCCGGTTCCGGCCGGGTTCACCCTCCTGTGGAGCGGACAGTATGAAGCAACCAACCGGATTAAGGATCATCTGCTTTTTATTATTCCGCTTACGTTGTTCTTTATCCTGGTCCTTCTTTATCTCAATACACGATCGCTCATCAAAACATTTATCATTCTTCTGGCAGTGCCCTTTTCCGCGATCGGCGCCCTCTGGTTTCTATATTTCCTGGGCTACAACATGAGCACGGCCGTCTGGGTCGGTCTCATCGCGCTCCTGGGCGTCGATGCCGGCACCGGTGTTTTCATGCTTCTGTACCTGGACCTGGCCTATGAGCGGGCGCAAAAAGAAGGGCGCCTCGCGTCGTTTTCCGATTTGCAGGAAGTGATCCGCTACGGCGCGGCCAAGCGCCTGCGGCCGAAATTCATGACCGTGGCGGCCATGATGATCGGTCTTCTGCCGATCATGTGGTCGGCCGGCGCCGGCGCGGATGTCATGAAGCGCATCGCCGCGCCGCTGATCGGCGGCATCCTGACATCGTTTCTTCTGGAATTGATGGTCTATCCGGTCGTCTATCAATTCTGGAAAGGGGATTTTGTTCTGAAGAAGAAACTCCCGGCCGAGGTGGAATGACCGTTATCGGCGGGAACAATAACCTGCGAGGAGGTTCCTATGAAAAGAATGTTTGTTTTAGCGTTTGCGGTAAGTCTTGTTTTCACGGCGGCCAGTTTTCTTTTAGCAAATGACGACACCAAGGCGCATCCAACCTGCATTTACTGCGGCATGGACCGGGTGAAATTCGCCCACAGCCGCATGCTCATCACGTATGACGACGGATCGACGGTTGCCTTCTGCAGCCTGCACTGCACCGCGGTGGATCTGGCTCTCAAAATCGATAAGACGCCGACATCCGTCATGGTCGGCGATTATGCCACCAAGGAATTGATCGATGCGGAAAAGGCATCTTGGGTGCTGGGCGGCGCCAAAATGGGCGTGATGACCAAACGGGCCAAGTGGGCGTTTGCGAACAAAGAGGGGGCGGATGCCTTCATGAGCGCGAACGGCGGCACGTTGATCAGCTTCGACGACGCCCTGAAAGCCGCCTATGAAGACATGAACGCCGACACCAAGATGATCCGCGACAAGCGGAAGATGAAGCGGATGCAGATGCAATCCGGCGGGATGCAGAAAGCGCATTGATCCGTGTTAAGCCGGTGCGGCGCGTCGTAAATCCGCTGACGCCCGTTCAGGGCAGAATGCTTCAGAACAAAGGGTTGCAACCCCTTGTTCTCTGCGGACTTACGGTATGATGCTCATGCAAGACGAACAAGCAATGTAAAGAAGCGCTGGATGCACTTCACTGGCCCCATGATGCACACAGGAGACGGTTGCAAATATGAAAAAATATTACAAAAGACTGCCCATTGGCCTGCTGGCCGTCTTGTTGATGGTTTCGGCGGCCGGCGCCGAGACCATCAGCCATTTTAAGATCAAATCCACGGACAAATGTCCGGTCTGCGGAATGTTTGTCGCGAAATATACGGATTTCATCGCTTACATGACCTTCAAAGACGGATCCCATGCGGCCTTTGACGGCGTGAAGGACATGATGAAATGCTACCTGGATATGTCCCGCTATCTTCCCGGAAAGAAACGCTCGGACATCCGCACGATGGCGGTGACGGACTACTACACCATGCGCATGATCGACGCCCTTACTGCCTATTACGTGACCGGCAGCGACGTGCTCGGCCCCATGGGCCATGAATTGATCCCGCATGAAAGCCAGGCCAAGGCCAAAGAATTCATGGAGGACCACCTGGGCAAGAAAATGCTCACACTTCCCCAGATCACGCCCGCTATACTTAAGGAGCTGGACCCATGATCCCGAGGAAATCCAACTGGTTTTTTTCCTTTCTGGCGGTTGTGTTCGTCCTCCTGGCCGTGATGATCCTGCACGCCGGATACAGCGAACATCGCTCCGCGGAAACCTTTGCCGCACGGCGGGCCCTGCTCGCCGAATTGCCGCTCACGGATCTGTGCCTTTTTACCGAGGCCAGCTACACAAGGCACTGGTCGCAGGCGGATCGTCACACGGCCTTTCAGGATTCACCGCTGGCGCTGGAGCATTTTCCGTCGGGGTCGCTCCATCAGCCTCCCCTGACCGTCATGAGGGGGCCCCATGAATAAATGGATCGAGAGACAGCGCCACATCACGGATTTCACCCTGTCCTCCCTGTGGCGGAGGAAAGGCAAGAACGTCATTCTGATCGCCGCCTATACAGCGGTGGTCTTTCTTCTGGCCTCGGTGATCCTGTTCACCCATTCCCTCAAGAAGGAAGCCGCTTATAGTTTGCAGGACGCCCCGGAGCTCATCGTGCAGCGGATGATGGGCGGGCGTCATGACGTGATTCCGGTAGCCCATGCCGAGAAGATCGGGAAGATTACGGGAATCACCCATGCTTCGCCCCGGCTCTGGGGGTATTACTACGACGCGATTGTCGGCGCCAACTATACGGTGATGGTCCCCGCCGAGCGGAAGATCGCCGCCGGCCAGGTGGTCGTAGGCGCGGGCGTTTCGAGGATTCTCCAGGTCTGGAAAGGGGACTCGATGGAGTTTCGTACATCGACGGGAGCGCTGCTTTCTCCGACCATCGCGGATACGCTCTCTGCCGACTCCGAGTTGGTTTCCGCCGATCTGGTCCTGATGTCCGAGGGAGATTTCCGGAATCTGTTCGGCATGCCCGAAGGCATGGCGACCGACATCGCCGTGCGGGTGAAAAATCCGAAGGAGCAGTCGACGGCCGCGCTGAAGGTGGCCCGGATGTTTCCCGAAACGCGCCAGATTCTGAAAGACGAGATCCTCCGGACCTACGAGGCCGCCTTCGACTGGCGCAGCGGCATGATGATCGTCATTCTCACGGGATCGCTTCTGGCCTTTTTGATCCTGGCCTGGGACAAGGCCTCCGGGCTCGGGCCCGAGGAAAAAAGGGAAATCGGCATTTTGAAAGCGATCGGTTGGGAGACCAGCGACGTTCTTTTGATGAAGTTCTGGGAAGGAATCGTCATCTCGTTTACCGCGTTCGCCGTCGGCATTCTTCTCGCCTACGCCCATGTCTACTTTGCCTCGGCGTTCATTTTTGAATCGGCTTTAAAGGGATGGTCCGTTCTCTATCCGCGCTTCACCCTGACGCCGGACATCGATCCGTTTGAGCTTACGGTTGTCTTTTTTCTAACAGTTGTTCCTTATACAGTGATGACCATCGTCCCCGCCTGGCGCGCCGCGAC
Organism: Deltaproteobacteria bacterium; assembly: GCA_009668925.1. The sequence goes on along the minus strand of SBEK01000004.1, from coordinate 39,267 downwards.
AGTGGATCCGGATGCGATGATGAGGTAGTGGGCATGATTCAACTGGACTCAGTCAGAAAAGTTTTTAACGAAGGAAAACCGAACGAGTGCGTCGCCGTTTATAATGAAAGCGCCCTCATCGATCTCAACCGGGCAACGGCCCTCACCGGCCCCAGCGGTTCGGGGAAAACGACGCTCCTGTCCATGATTGGCTGTCTGGCGCGTCCCACGGCCGGCCGCATCCGCCTCAATGACCGCGAAATCACCAGCCTCCCGGAGCGGTTCCTGACCGAGATCCGGCAGCATACCTTCGGCTTCATTTTTCAGAAATCGAATCTGATCGCCGGACTCACGGTCCTGGAAAATGTCATGCTGCCCGCCTATCCCGCGGGCGAGAAGCATGCGCACCTGCAGCAAAGAGCCCTGGCGTTGCTCGAAGCGTTCAAGATCGCCCCCAAGGCAAAAGCCCGGGCGCAGTGGCTTTCGGGCGGCGAGGCGCAGCGCGTCGCCATCTGCCGCGCCCTGATCAACAATCCGTCCATCATTATCGCCGATGAACCTACGGCCAACCTGGACTCCAAGTTGTCCGTCGAATTCATGGACATCATGGCCGGACTGAAAAGCGAAAAGAAAAAGACGATCATCATCGCCAGCCATGATCCGCTGGTCTATAAGTCGTCCGTCATCAACACGATCATAGCCATGCGCGATGGGCGCATCGAAGAGGCCGCGGCCGTATGATTTTTCATCCCGCCATTCTCGCGTTGCTTATCGCCTCTTTCCTGATTGTCACGATGGCGGTTTATTCTTCGTTCTTCGGCGTGCAGATCCTCAGGCACTGGGACATCCAAAGCGGCAGCGAAAAGCAGCTCCTGCTGGAGCGTCGAACCTACCTGATATCAACCCTGCTGGCCTACCTGTTCGGCTTTCAGCTCGTCTCCCTTTTTTTGTTTGTCTTCACCGCCGATGAAATTCGTTCCCTGTTTACGGGCGCCATGTGCGCCGCGGGCTCGTTTAACCTGAACCGCTGGGGATATCCGGCCCTGCTGCTCAAAGCATTTAACTTCATCCTGGCCGGACTGTGGCTCATTCTGAACTACGCCGACAACCGGGCTTACAATTATCCCCTGATCCGGAAAAAATATTTTTTCCTGGTCCTTCTGACGCCTTTTCTCGCCGCCGAAGCCGTGCTGCAGGCCAAGTACTTCTTCGCGCTGCACCCGGACATCATCACCTCCTGCTGCGGATCGCTCTTCAGCACCGGCAACGCCGGCCTGGGCGGCAGACTGGCGGCGCTTCCGGAAGGGCCGTCGAAGATCGCCCTTTTTGCAGCCTTTATCCTTACGGCGGGAAGCGGCATCTTAAGCCTTTGGCGGGGGAAGGGAATTTACTTCTTCGCGATAGCCAGCGGCATCTTCTTTCTCTTCGCCGCAGCGGGGATCGTCTCTTTCGTGTCCATTTATGTGTACGAACTGCCTGCGCATCACTGTCCGTTCTGCATCCTGCACAGCGAATACCAGTATATCGGATATCCGATCTACGTCGCTCTTTTTGCCGGCGTCATTTGCGGGATCGGCACGGGCGTCCTGGCGCCCTTCCGGCATATCGAAAGCCTGAAAGCGATCATCCCGCGTCTGCAAAAAAATTTGACGATAACCGCCCTGATCCTTTTTTCCATCTTCATCGGGATCGTCGTTTACATCCTCGCCACGTCCGGCCTCATCATGGAGGTGTGACGGCCGGCGGGCTTTTCCGGACGGGGCGCCCAGGCGCGCGGATGAGAAACGGGATGACACCGGAGATTAAATATTCATCAACCCATCAAAAGGAGGACAATATGAAATCCATAAAGACAATCTGCATGAGCGCGACAGTGGCGGGTATTTTGTGCCTCGCCGGAACCTTCGGTTCCCCCCTGTATGCGGCCAACAGCAACCCCTGCGGCCCGGACATCATGAAGTTTTGTAAAGACGTCAATCCGGCCAACAACGGTATTTTGAGATGTCTGGAAGAGCATGAAAACGAGCTATCCAAGCCCTGCCGGGATCATGAGGTAAAGATGGAAGGCCTGAAGGGGGAAAGAAGGGAAATCGCCAGGGGAAGAAAAAGATTTCTGATCGACTGCAAAGAAGACATTAATAAATTCTGCAAGGATGCCGATCTCCAGCCGGGAGGCTATGCCAAATGCATCCGCGAAAAGGAAAAGGAAGTATCCCCCCGCTGCAAGGCCTGGATAAAGATCGACAGGGAAGAATACGGGAAGAAGAATTAAACTGCAGCGATTTTATTCCTGCATTATCTTTTACAATCCCATCATCTCACTTCACACCCCCCTCGGATCCGCGGCGCATCGCTCGCGGATCCGGGGGTTCGACATTCCGGTCGCAGATTCCTGCCTCTTCTTTGCTTTGAAACTATAGAGCAATGCAGAATAGTCGTTGGAGACGCCTCTTAGGCACAGCCTGCCCCGGCGAAGACCGGGGTGGCCATCCATGGCTTTCATTAACGAGCCGCTCTAATCCGAAGAACGGAATTTCTACTGTCATTGCGAGGAGGCCCTCGGCCGACGTGGCAATCTCATGAGTAGTCAAGTGTCTGGGATTGCCACGGCTCGCAAGGCTCGCCTCGCAATGACTCAAAGGGGCTAAAGATTGCCACTACCGCTTTGGGTGGCACAGCAGCGCCGGAGCGTCGCTTCACAACGACACTGGATGGATAATAAAAACGGCGGACATGGAATCCCCATGTCCGCCGATCAACCCTCTTATTTCGCATCCGGCTGCAGAGAATTACCGTTCGTCCCGCAGCCGCGCCTTCGTCCGTTTTGCTAAGGCTGCCGGGGTCAACTCCCTGTTCAGGGACCGACCCCGGCAGCTTGTTTTAAGTTATGACCTCGTTAGAATCCAACGACCTGCCAGGGAGCAGCGACCGACGTGACGGAGGCCGTGCCGATCTGGGTTGTGCCATTCATATACCAGACCGTATTGACGCCCGTCGTCGTATTCCTCCAGAGGATGTCCGGATAGACGTCGCTGTTGAAGTCGCCGGCACCCACAATCGTCCAGTTCGCTCCGGCGAGTGAGGGAAGGAATGCAAAGCTGCCTAAGGTTGTCCCATTCATGTACCAGACAAGATTCTGACCCGTCGAAGGATTTCTCCAGAGAATATCGGGTTTCCCGTCATTGTTAAAGTCGCAAACACCGGCAATTTCCCAAACTCCGCCTTGAGATGTGAGATTCACAATGGCTGTTCGTGTTGTGCCGTTCATCATCCATACAACATTTTGACCCGTTGCCGGATTTCTCCAGAGGATGTCGACTTTACCATCCATATTGAAGTCACCCGTACCCGCGATGACCCATGTTCCGCCCTGAGATGGAAGGCTGACGACGCTGGTTCTGACCGAGCCGTTCATCATCCATACCGCATTCTGGCCAGTCGTTTGGTTTCTCCACAGAAGGTCTCGGTTACCGTCAGTGTTAAAGTCGCCTGTGCCCGCAATCGTCCAATTTCCACCTTGAGACGAAAGGGCGTTTATCCGCAGTCGTGTCACGCCGTCCATATCCCAGGAGACGTTCTGACCGGTCGAGGGGTTTCTCCAGAGGATTTCCTTCTGGGCGCCCGTGTTAAATATGATGGGCCGCATCATGTCATTTTCTTCATGACTGAGAATGTGGCAGTGCCATGTGTACTCGTGACCGAAATTCCGCATCACGTTCTGCTGCAGCGGCACGAGATTTCCTCCGTCGGTTATGTCAATTTGCGAGAAGCCTTCTTCCGAACCGATCGGCGTGGCCGGGTTCAGCGGACGGATGCTGTTGGGAATGGCGAAAGGCGTCTTCGGCGAAACCGGCCTCAGAGCGACGATCGTGTCCTCGAGCGGAGCCATCCGGACCGTGTCCTTCCAGCCCAGTTCGTTGTCGTCGGGCAGCCGGATAAATCCGTCCCAGCCGACCCGGTTCAACACCTGCACGTCAAAGAGATGGAAGTGAATCGGATGCGTATCAACGCCGTTATGCGTGATCCGCCAGATCTGAATCTGGTTGGGTTCCACGATCTCTGTTGCCGGATCGACAAAATTCTGCAAAATGAAATTGGCGATCGCCGCGTTGGTGAAAGGCATTTCCAATCCCAGTTTCGCGCTCATCCGTCCGTAGTCATCAAATGTGGCGCCCATTTCATCATGGATGGCTTTGGCCTTCATGACGAAATTACTCATGATGGTGCCGTCAACTTTCTGGAAGCTGATGGCGCCGTCGGAGATCCGCGAAATCCCCCAGTTGGGCCAGGTCGCGGGGAACGTGGTTGCATAAGTCGTATTGTAAGCCGTCTGCCCGACAACAATCGGCTCCTGCGACTGCTGGAAGACACCCGTCGGTCCGGCAAAAGCGGTTTGCAGGTTACTAAATCTGGTCGCGTTGTAAGCGTCGGGGACCGGCGTGCCGGGAGCTCCCGTCACGACAATCTGCATGACCGTCCGGATATTGGGGCCGACTCCCGGAGGAATGGCGAAATTGGCGCCGATGTCGGTCCGATCCGGCGCACCCGTGTAGTAGTCATAGTGAGGATCAAGCGCCGGAAACGCGGTCGGAGCATCATTATAGAGGATCAGGGTCTGACCGGCAAATGTGGTGAAGTCCACAATCACATCCGCCCGTTCCGCGGGACCCAGGATAAGCGTTCCACCGCCGTCTCTCTGCTGGAGAACGTTACCGACGTTAAACATTGTCGGATCGAGATTCCACTGGATTGGCTGCGTCGGCAACACGGACGGTTTGGGGAGGAAACCGCCTTCCGTTCCGATCTGGACAAACGCAGGTCCGCGCTTGGCCGGATCCGGAACACCGCCTTCTCTGCCGTCTTTAGGCCAGGTTGCGGGGAAACCAGGGGTAAGCGCCGCCGGCACCATGCCGACTTCCGTCAATGCCGTGTAAACGGTTGCCGTCGCCGTCGCCTGCGTACCGCCGGCGGGTGGCGCCGAAAGGGTCACGGTCGGGGCAACGGTATAGCCGCTGCCCACCGTATCCAATTGAATGCCGATAACGGCCCCGGTGCCATCGATGATCGCCGTGGCCGTCGCGCCCGTACCATTGCCGCCCGTGATAGTGACGGCGGGCGGAGTGAGATAGCCTGCGCCCGGGTTGGTCACCGTAATGGCGCTCACGATGGGGCTGGCAATGTACAACTGCAGATTGATGAACCGGTCATGAGAGGCATTCAGAATGCGGAACCGGTATTCCTGCGGCCCCAGGGTTACGGTAGGATAAGCCGTTCCGTTGACCATCATGGTATCGAGAAACGCTTCCGCGCCCCAGGACGGGTTCGGCGTACCGGGCATTTCCGGAGGCTGCGTCGTCCCGTTGGCATAGGGATTGGGAACCGGTCCGAAGTCGATACAAAACGGCTTTACCGCCACTTCGCCGCCGACGATACTTCCGCAAATGGGCGTTGACGGGAAAAACCAGGGCCCATAATGCCAGCGGCCGAAGGCGTTGACGCCGGAGAGATCCGGGTTAAAGGGATTCTGGGCCGGCATGTAAACATGCGGCCACCAGAGATCGCCTGTTTGCGGATTGGTGGTAATCGGTTGTGCGGGATTCGATCCCCAGGCCCAGGTCGGGTCCGTGGCCATGGTGTAAGCGGCCGGGTTCCCCAACGTGGCATTGACAAAGGTCTTGTCCTGAATGATCAAAGGAATACCGTAGCGGTATTCGCATGCGGCTGCACCGGCGCCGCAGGCATTGGGAATCGTTCCGGCCGTGATGGCCGCTTCTTCCGTCGCGTCGGTAATCAGATAACCGGCCGCTTCACCCGCATAAACATTTAACCGCGTGATGCCCCAGGCATGGTCATGGTAAAACAGCAACCGGGAACTCTGCTGGTTGGTGTAATAGTAGGTCAGTTTTCCGGGACCCGGATTGTTGGTGGCGCCGGCCGTATTGCAGCTTGTCTGCAGTCGGCAGGCCGCAATGTCGTTGCCGGATGCGTCATACCACATATCCGGCACATAGCCGACGCTGACGCCTTTAGGATAACCGGTTACACCGGCGGGAGCCGTCCACTGGTGAGCCGTTCCGTCGCTGATCCAGGGGGTCCGGCCGCCGTGAAGGTGCAGCGAACCGCGGCTTTCGGAAAACAGCCCGGAAACCGTTCCGCCCATCACTTTCGTTTCCGGATTATAGTTGATCGTATATCCGCCGGATCCCATGATGGTCTTATCCAACGGCAGAAAATGGCTTTCGTTCGGTATGCTGTTGGTGAATTTGATGCGCACCGGTTTGCCATTCCCGCCGACTCCTGCCGGCAGCGCCAGATCATACTTGGAAGCAATGATCAGGGGCCCCAGATAATGCGGCTGCTGCGGACCGCCCGGATGATTCACCTGCCGGTAGCCGCGCAGTTTCGTACCGCCGCTCGTGGACGCAATTTTGTCGGCCGGATTGGAAATGGGCGGCAAGCCGCCGTGCATCTGCTCACGGTACTGAACGAGTTCGATTTCGTAGTAGTCCGATCCCGGATAGGTTAGTGTGTCGGGCACAGCAATGGGAATACACTGTCCGAGGGCGTTGGCCGCCGGCCCCGCCGCCGCGCCGCAAATACCCGGCAGCGCATCGGCGAATTTCGCCAAAGGCGGGCTGTTGGCCCAGTTGGGCGTTGTGAAATAGTCCGGTATGTAATAGCCGAAGCCCGGACTATTCGGGTCGTTATCCACCTGCAGAACCACCTGCGCGCTGGCGCTTGGGGCCTGCCAGAACAGCGTAAATAGCGACAGGATGAATACTGTCACAATAAAAGACTTGCTTTTTTGCATAAACCTCCTCCTTAGTCTTTTGACATTGCACATCATTCGTTCGTCTAAAAACACTTCTCTCCGCTTAATATTTCGGTGTTAAATTAAAATAGAAGAGGACTGAACACAATGGCAGTTTATATATAGGAGAGTGGTAGGTCGGGGTCCTATCATCGGCCGGAGACTGGCCTTGGGCGCGGTTTTCGCGGTTTTGCGGAGCACGCTCCGGCCAGGGCGATGATCGGCGCATTTTCATTTTGGCGGAGGCGGTAAACAAAAAGGCATCCGATTAACGGCTTTTATGCCCGGATGGCATTTTTATTGGTAGTTATTCCCTATCACCATGCACCTACTTAACTATCATTGTTATCTGTCCGCAAATAGGTATTTTAGCGATGAATAAATTTCCGAGGCAGCATATGAATAAGCAAAGCAACAGGCTCGGCAAAAAGGGATTCACCCTCATCGAAATATTAGTGGTCATGGTGATCATCGGCCTTCTGGCATCGCTCGTGGGCCCCCGGCTGTTTCCGAAACTCGGCAAGGGCAAGCAGGCAACAGCCAAAGCGCAAATCGAATTGCTGGGACAGGGCATCGATCAGTTTCGTCTGGATACCGGCCGATATCCTTCGATGCAGGAAGGGTTGTCGGTGCTCTCCCAAAATCAAAACATCGAAAACTGGGACGGTCCGTATTTAAAAAAGGCGCTACCGCTTGATCCCTGGGGCAAGCCCTACCATTATCAGTATCCCGGCCAGCATGGAGACTACGATCTGTTTTCTTATGGACGCGACGGAAATCCCGGGGGAGAAGGTGAAGATAAAGATGTTCTTAGCTGGGAATAGTTTATCCGGAAAAATGAAAATTCTGTATAAAAACATTTTTATTTACTTCCTTCTTCTGCTGCTGCCCTGCTTTGCACTGGCCGATCTCGCGCCAAAAGCCGTTGCCGGACAGCCCGAACCGGTTCTCACGAGCCCCGCCGACGAGGTTCCCATGCCCGCGGCGCCGCCAAGCGCCCCGCAACGGTCGCCAAGAGCGGCCAACCATAAAGCCGCGCCGGAGAACTCCGCGCAAAAAGAAGCGGGGCCCGAAGCGACATCGCCTGATCCTGTATCAAACGCCGTATCCCCGTCACCCGCTGCCGAGCCTTTGCAGAACGCCGTTCCCCGACCTGATCCTCCTGCGGGCGCCCCGGTCCGCAAATCATCACCGCTTACACCCGCCGGGGCGCCTGATTCCAATATTCTTCCAGCGCCGGCAGCTGAACCGGCTACGCGGGGTCGCGGCTTCAGGCCGCCCGTGGACAGATCCGCCGTCAGTCTGAACTTTGACGACGCCGATGTGTATTCGGTCATCCTGACCGTTTTCAATGAAATCCTCAGGGTAAACTACATCATCGACCCGCGGGTAACAGGGCGGGTCACCTTCCGCTCCATCGCGCCCGTCCCCCGCGACAACGTGCTCCCGCTGATGGAGGTCATCCTCCGGCTCAACGGCGTCGCCGTCGTGGAAGAAGGCGGCCTTTACCGCATTATTCCCATCACGGATCTTTCCCGCGAGCCCGCGGCCATCAAGGTCGGCCGGAGCGCCGAGGGAATCGTCCTCAAGGGAAAAGCCGTATTGCAGGTCGTGCCGATCAATTATCTTTCATCAACGGAAGTCGTGAAACTGCTTTCTCCTTTTGCGTCCACGAATGCCGTGATCGTCGATATTCCCAAAACCAACCACATCATTCTCGTGGATACGGACATGAGCGTGAAGCGCCTTTTGCAGCTGATCAATATCTTTGATTCGGATCAGCAGAGGAAGAAAGGCCCGCAGGTATTCGTCCATCACATTCAAAACGGTAAAGCCAAGGACATCAGTTCTATCCTTCAACAGATATTTGACACCGCAAAACAACAATCCCACGTAAGCTCAACTGCGCCCTCCGCGGGCCCGCGCAAATATAATCCGGCCGCCGATTCGCCGGCCAGTGCTGCGGCGCCGCCCGCGCCGGTTCACCTATCCTCCGCACCGGGCGGCGACACGATTCTTTCCGAAAAAGTGAAGATTTTTTCGGATGACGTTTTGAACGCCATCGTCATTCTCGGAACGCCCGAAGATTACGAAGTGATTAAAAGCGCCATCGTCAAACTGGATATCATCCCGCGGCAGGTGCTCATTGAAGGCGCCATTGCGCAGATATCCCTGGTGGACAAGATGAGTCTGGGGCTCGCCTGGTCGCTCAAGACCAATCTGTTCGGCCTTGATTCGGTCAACATCTCGCTGAATCCCACGTCTTTAAACATCGATAAGACTCTGCCCAATATCGATGCATCGGGCCTTTCGCTGGTGGGAATTGATACGGGCGGATCCGTGCGGGCGGTGATCAACGCTCTGGCCAGCCTGTCGAGGGCGAAGCTCCTGGCCTCGCCGCACATTCTCGTTTCCGACAACCGGGAAGCGCGCATTCAGGTGGGCCAGCAGGTCCCGATTACGACCTCGGAAACGTTCGGCTCGGGAACCGTGGCGCCGCAGCGGACCATTCAGTACAAGGACATCGGCATCATCCTGAAGGTCAAACCGCAGATCAACGACAGCGGACTGGTGGCCCTGGAAATCGCGCAGGAGGTCTCCACCTTTTCCACCATCAAACTCTATGCGAACGAAACCCAGATTATTTTGAACAAGACGGAGGCCACGACCAATCTTGTGGTCCAGGACGGCCAGACCATCATCATCGGCGGTCTGATCCGGGAAGATGATTCCAAAGCGCGCACCGGCATCCCGTTTCTGAGCAAGATTCCGCTTTTGGGCTACCTGTTCGGGAACACGGACAAGGACAATACCAGAACCGAGCTGGTCATTCTGCTGACGCCGCACGTCATCAAATCACAGCAGGAAGCAAAAGCCGCCACGGACAAGCAGGTGGGCAGAATGACGGATGAGCGCGTCATCAAAAATCTCGAAAGAGATCTGGGCATCAAAGCCCCCGAAAACGAGGACCGCAACAAATGGCAGGACTGGCTTTACCCCTGAGCCGCCGGCTTTTGGCAGTCACCCGTTCCAGCCCCCGGCCGCAATCGCATCCGGGAACAGGCACCCCGGTCGGGTGAAGCGCCCGTCATCCTATCCGAGCGCCGTCCTCAGCCGGCGATGCGGCGGGTTTTATCCTGATCCCAAATACCCTGCGGTTATTGATTATACTCCAGAGGATTCGGTCTGTGCAGCGGTCTGCCTTCTCTGCGTTGGGGGATCGTCAGTTTCGGACGGGCCGGCGCGGGAGGCTGCACGGCAGGCTGCGCGGAGGTCGCGGGCTGCTGATGAGCGGGTTGAATTTGCTGGGCCGCCGCCGAACCGGATTTACGTTCCGGAAACGGCATCTTCTGACCGGTTGACGGAGCAGCCATCACGCCGGTCTGCGTCTGGCCCGGAGCGCGAACCTTCCCGTCATTGAGCCGCACCAGCATTTTATCTTCGCCGCGCGTCAACACGATATGATCTTCGTGAACTTCGCTCAGTTTAAATCCGGAAATCATGCCGCCTTCAGGAATCGTCACTTGTCTCCTGCCCCGCCCCGGAGTGGAATAGGGCGCTTTCTTGTCTTCGATATACGCCAGTTTCTTATCGCCGGCAATCATCGTCCCGTAGAGAACGATTTCGGGCCGGACCGGAAGTTTATCATCTTTCTTTTCCGCCGGCACCTTTCTGTCCGGATGAAAGAGGTTCTTTTCCGCGACAACGGCGTAATCCATGTAGGCGACCGCGCTCGCCGGCGCCGCTTTTTCCGCGCCGGCTACGGCCGCGGCTTTGGCCCTGGGCCGGATGATCTTCGTTTCAGGGTTGAGGAGCGGATAATCCAGCCAAATAAACAGCGCGACAGCCGCCGCGATAAGCAGGATATTCAGGATATTAAAATGATCAGTCAGTCTTTTTGTCCATTTCATTTCTATTTTCCCGTCAGCGCCGCGATTTTGATTTTTGCAACAAGATCCCTCGGCTCGGCATAATTTCTGACGCGCACATCCAGTTCCTTGACCACCAGATAAGGCGTCTGCGTTTCAATTTTAAAAAGGATATCCGACAGGGCCCGGATATCCGGGAAGATCACATCCAGGACCACGTGAGTCACCTTGAACTTTCCCAGATCCTCCGATTTTTCCACCCGCTCCGAATTAATCGTTCCGCCTCTCCCCTGGATGATGTCTTTCACGGCATTCTGCAGATTGGCGGCGGCGATCGCAGGCGTTTGGCCCGCAATGAGTTTGGTCTCTTCATGTTTCCGGGTTTCGGAAAGCGCCAGCAGCCGCTTTTCCAGAAGGGGTTTCGAAGCAATGGCATCCGTATACTTTTGCAGGGTCCGGGCCTTTGATTTTTGCAGGTCCCGGATGGAATCCAACCGGTCATGAACGCTCAGGATCCCGTAGTCATACAAAACGGCAATGCCCAGAAAAATGACGAGCAGCACGGCAGCCCATTTCAATATCTTATTTCGCTTTCCCATATTTATCACCCTGAGCGGCAGTTTTCGTTTCCGCGCGCTTGCTTCTCAATTCCGTCTTGATAAAAAAGCGGTCGCTGTTCGTCCGCTGATCCCGAAAGGTGGGAGATACGAATTCGGCTCTCTGAAACAGCCGGGACGCTTCCAGGCGGGGAATGATTTCCGTGGCCTTCACGGCGTAGCCTTCCATTTCAACGGTGCTGTCCGTCACTTTTATTCTGGTCAGCCACGTCTTCTCCGGAACGGTCGTCGTCAATTCCTTGAAAACGTCGACGGTCAGCACACTTTGCTTCTTGAAGTCATTGATCGTTTTTATGTCGGAGGCCAGCAACTCCGCTTCTTTTTGCAGCCTTTCAATTTTCGCGATTTCCGGCTTCAGAGCCTGCAGCCGCGCTTCGAGCTCGTCTACCTTGTTTTGCTCAATCGTGATCGGCGCAATATAGTAAAATGCGCAGATGAACAAAATGGCCGCCGCGAGCAGCACCGTCAACCCCAGCGGCTTGCGTCTGGTCTTTTCCGCCCCGCCCGCAAGCAAATTAAAGGAGCGCGGATTCGCGCCGACCGCTTCCAGAAAGCCGCCCAGTGCGGCGGCGGACACGGCGGCGCCGTTTGGCAGCCCATCGGTTTTCAGATCCTTATTCAAATGAAAGACGGGAATATCCGTGAACCTCTTTTGCAAGCGGGCATACAGATCGCCCTCGGCCCAGACCACCATCCGGGAGGGGCATCCTTTTTGGACCAGCGCGTCGCTCTGCCTCCGCATTTTGCCGGCCAGCTCATCCACGGACGCTTCGTCCCACGACACAACGGCGCCGTAGGCCGAGCGAACGGGAAAATGGTTGATCACGGTTCCGCATTCATACGACGTTTCGCCGGCCGCCGCAAAAATGGAATTCGGATTGCGGTAGACGCGGCCGATCAGATGCCCGATCGCCAATGTACCGACCGTTACTCTGACGACCGGGATTTTCCGGTTTTGCAGGGCTTCAAGATACGGCCCGATTACCTCCCTCTTGACCGCCGCGATAAGGAGAGTAAGCTTAGAGGGATCCTCTTCCATCACATTAAAATCATACAGGGCATTGGCCGGGGAAAGAGGCGTCAGACGGTCGAACTCGTTGTAAACGACGCTCGTTAAATATTCCTTGACGGTGCCCGGAAACCGGGCCGTCTGCAGGAGCGCCCATTCCCTGGGCACGCACATCACGAATTCGGCCGCGGCGATCTTTTGATCGGCGACGAATCTGGAGACCGCCTGCGCGACAAACTCGGGGGTAGGCCGCGTCCCGTCTTCCGCGGAAACACTGCGCACGGCCCGGACGGACACAGCCGTCGAAATCCTGACGCCGTACACCATATGAATTCCTGTTGTTTCCACGGAAATGCAGACGACCCGGGCAAACGCCAACAGGTTGTCCGCCAGACTCAATGTCAGAAATGACCAGGCGGCGCGGCTCGCCTTTCCCGCCATCATTCCCAGGGCCGCCAAACGTTCTTTAAAGTTCATTTTCAAGAGAAGGCCTCATTCGTGATGGACTCTGATAGTAGCTGATTTCATGCCGATCGCCTTTGGCGAGCGACACGACGGCTTTCAATCCATACCGGATTTTTTTATTTTCCTTCCGGTATCCCGTGGCTTCGACGGTGTATACGCCGGAGTCCGCCGTTGTGACAAACTGGGCGACGGGAGCAAACTGGCTCCCCAGGAGCGACGGCAAGGCGGAGCCGTCCTTCGGGGAATTGTCCGCTAAGCGGTAATCCATTATTTTCTTCACACTGTCTTCCGACATAAAGGGCAGCGCGCGCAGAACATCCGCCGCCGCCGTATTGATATTGATTCTATTGGTCCCCGAGGAAACCGTGATGAACCGGATCAACCCGGGTTTCCTTTCATCCCCGTAAAGGATGTCCGTCGTCATGCCTTTGACAAAGAGCAGTTCTTCCGGACTGTCCAGACCGGCATTCTTCGCCCGGTACGGGCGCGGCAGACGCTGATAATAATCGCTCTCGGCGCCGTGCAGTCTCTGGAGATCATCGGCGTCCTTCCAGTCGAGAAGCGAGTCCACGATCGTATCCGCCAGCGTTTTATCGACTCCCTGCCCGACGAGCAAATTGTTCAGGATGACGCCGGTCGAATCCGAAAGCAGGTTGATGTTGATCTTGCCCGACTCGTCGGTCAGGCTGAAGGCGTAGTCGTCTTCACCGATCCGCCCCTTGTATAAAGTGCCGTCGGCGCGGCACGGCCGGCCTTCATCGGCTGCCGCCACCTTGTTGCCCATCAGGCGCCGGTAATGGATTTCCATAATGCCCCTTTGCAGACCGGCTTCGGCCAGCAGTTTATTGTGGATCTCTTCCTTGAAGGCGTTGATGGAAAAAAGCTCCGTGCGGACCGTGAGCGAAAGTGAAAACGTAACCACAATGATTATCGCCATGACCCACAGGACCATGATGAGCGCAATGCCGCGTTCCCGGGGAGCATTCTCCGGACGGGCTCTGTAGCAAGGCGCGCCGGCGGCCTCCAGCCCTTCCGGGATTCCCCATTCCCCTTTCGACCTTATTTTGCCGATGCCTTTCATCATATCATCTCTATTTTTTGGCGCCGGACGGACGGGCCGTCGTCACCTCGAGCGGCTTAGCCGGCGCCTTGAATTCGTAGCGGAGGCGGCTCGTACCGCAGGTCAGGTTGATGCCGATTTTTTCCGGGATCGTCGTATGGACGTCCCCCCAGCCGGAAAGCCATTTCCCTTCATCTTGTCCGGCCTGCAAGAAATATTCGAACTGAATCGTGTCGCAGTTCGCAAAAAGGATCGTTTCGTCCGCCGCATCCTGAAAGGGCAATTGCTCCGTTACTTTCAGATTCTGCTTGCCCGGCGCACCGGGCACAACGTCATAGGTGGCCAAAACGCCGCCTCCGCCGCCGCGCCAGATGGAATAAGCGGTCAATATCCGCAATTTGTCGGACCGGCCTTCAAAGAAAATCTTCGGTCCGTCCGGCCCGTATTTATAGGGCATCAGGGATTGGATTTGAGCCTCCATCAGCGCATAAGACGTCTTTAGCGTTTCCAGGTCGCGCACTTTCTTTTCGCCCCGCGACAGGGCGCTGTGCGCCATATGCAGGGCTCCTCCCAAAACGCCGGTGATCAAAACAAGCAGTAAAATCGAAAGAAGCAGCTCCAGCAGCGTAAATCCGCGATCATTCATGCGGCGCGCCTTCCGGGGCCGGCTCCTGACTCGGGGATTGCAGCAAATCATGATTCCGCCTTCAAAGACAGTTTTGCGGTCTTCAGAATAATCCTTTTTCTATTTTCCCCCCGCGTCCAGGAGGTGGTGACCGTTATTTCATTCATGATGACCGCCAGCGAGTCCGTTCTTTCCTTCATCATTTCTTCTATGGAGACATCGTATGTGTAGCCGGCATCGTCCGTTGTGCTCCAGGCTTTCGTCTTCCACGACGGCAGGCTTTGAACCTCCCGCATTTTGGCCTGAGCCCGCATCGACGCTTCCAGCTGATCATTCGCGCGGTCCAGCCCCTTCAGATTCGTCCGGGACAGGGAGACGACGGCGACAATCCCGATGCTGATGATGAGCAGGGCCATCATAATCTCCAAAAGCGTGAACCCGGCAGCGGCGGGATTCCCCCGTATTTTTTCAGCGGCGCGCATTTTCATCGGCCTTCCCCGGAAGCGTAACGGCCGTCAAGACCGGATCGGCTTTGACGGTTATTTTTCTCCCGCCGCGGCTCAGGATCATCGAACTCCAATTGCTTCCCAATGTCGCGTCATAAACAATCGTATATTTGCCGTCGGTCGCGGGCTGCGCCTCGGGCCTTTCATAAATAGTGAGCGCCGCATCCCCGGCAAGAACTTTCGGCCGGCGGCCGCTTACCGAATAGGTGCGCGCCGTGAGGTCGATCGCAACCGTTTGGGGTTCATGGGTCGCCCGGGCCAGGTTCCGGGCGTATTTTACGGCGGCCGTCAATTCTCCCGCTGCCGACGTCATTCTGGCCCGCGGCAGAGCATTGGCAAACATCACCGCCGTAATGGAGACCAGGAGCGCCATCAAGAGAAGGACGAGGGTGATCTCGATCAGCGTGAACCCCCGGCAAGATCGTCCGGTCCGTCTATGTGCCTGTTTGCGGCTTATCATCACATGCATCCGGCGAAGCCTCGCTTCGGTCTGATCCCGTCCTCCTCCCGCCTCATAGCGGGATGTCCATGATGCCGAACACGGCCATCAGCATGGAGACGACGATAAATCCGGTCAAAAGTCCCATCCCCAGGATCAACACCGGTTCCAGGACGCTTACAAATCGCTTGACGGAAACCTTCAGGCTCTTTTCATACGTGTCGGCGATTTTAATCAGCATCGTATCGAGCTGCCCGGTTTCCTCGCCGACCTTGATCATGGATAAGGCGAGCTGCGGAAATATCTGTGCGTCGGACAGAGGCCTCGCAATCCCCTTCCCCTCCTTGATTCCGCTTACAATTTTGTTCAGTCTCGAAGAAACGGCATAGTTACCGACGATGTCCGTGGCATTGCGCACGGCTTTTAAAAGCGGCACACCGCTGTGGAGCAAGGCTCCCAGGGTCCGGCAGAAGCGCGCCGTCTCCAGCTTCAGAATGATGTCGCCCATCGCTTTGAGCTTGAACGCATCCCAGGCATACCGGCCGCTTTCCGTCTTCAGGTAATTGCGGAAGCCAAGCCAGCCGGCGACGGCGACAATGAGCAGAATCCACCAGGTGGATAAAAGCAGATGGCTGAAACCGACCAGCACCTGCGTGGACAGGGGCAGCGACGTTCCCATGTCGCTGAAGATATCCGCAAACTTGGGAAGGACAAAGGTCACCAGGACAATAATCGACAAAACGCCCGTTACCACAAGAATGACCGGATACAGCAAAGCCGAGAACACATGATCTTTCAGTTCTTTCGATGATTCCAGAAAATCAACCAGCTTTTCCAGGACGACGGGCAGCGCCCCGCCCGATTCGCCCGCTTTGATCATGTTGACATAGAGACCCGAAAAGACATCCGGATGTTTCGCCAGCGCGCCGGAAAAGGTGGAGCCCTCCCGGATGGACTGGAGAATCGACGAGACGACCTCCTGCATTTTTTTATTTTCCGTCATCTCCATCAGGATATTCAGGCTGCGGTCGATCGGCAACCCGGCGGAAAGCAGCGCATGCAATTCCGTTGTGAACGTCTGGAGCTCCGCCTTGGCCGCTTTAAAGTTAAACAGGCCGGCGCCCATCCGCGCTCTTTTGGGCGCGACCCTCAGGGGAATAACGCCGCTTTGCTTCAGTAAGGCCACCGCCACGCGGTCATCCGGAGCCTCGATCACGCCTTCCTGAATCACTCCGTCTCTCGTTGTCGACCGATAGGAATAGGACGGCATTTAAATCTCCTGCGTCACCCGGAATACCTCATTGATCGTTGTCAGTCCGGCTTTCACTTTGAGCATTCCGTCCTCGATCAAGGTTCGCATCCCGTTTCTTCTGGCGGCGTCGCGGATCTCCCGGACATCGGCGTCCTTAATGACCAGCTGGTGGATGGTGCTGTCCATTTCCAGAAGCTCATAGATGCCCGACCGGCCGTAAAATCCGGTGTTCGCGCATTTCTCGCAGCCGCGGCCGCGGTACAGGGCGACCGGTTCATTCCCCCAGATGCCCCGGAGTCTTTCGTCGATCGTCGCCGCCTCGTCCGGCTCCCGGCAATCGGGGCAAATCAGCCGGACCAGGCGCTGGGCCATAATGCCGCGGATGGTCGCCGCCAAGAGATAATTCCTGACGCCGATATCAAGAAGACGCGTAATCGCCGTCGGCGCATCGTTGGTATGCAACGTGGAAAAAACGAGATGCCCCGTCAGAGCGGACTGAATCGCGATTTCGGCGGTTTCCAGATCGCGGATTTCGCCGATCATGATGATGTCCGGGTCCTGCCGCACAATGTGCCGGAGGATATTGGGGAAGTCCAGGCCGATCTGCGGTTTGGTCTGAATCTGGTTGATGCCCTCGAGATGGTATTCAATCGGATCTTCCACGGTGATGATTTTCTTGTCCGGAGAGTTGATCTTGTCGAGCGCCGCATAGAGGGTGGTGGTTTTGCCGCTTCCCGTCGGCCCCGTAACGAGCATGATCCCGTTGGGCGTATTGATGATCCTGTTCAGGGTGGCGAGCGTATCGGCGGGGAAACCCAGCTGCTCCATATCGATCAGGATGCCTTCCTGATGAAGCAGACGCATGACGATGCTCTCTCCGTACAAAACCGGAATCGTGGAGACGCGAATATCGATTTCCGACCCGCCGACCCGGAGCTTGATCCGTCCGTCCTGAGGCAGGCGCCTTTCGGCGATATTCAGTTTGGCCATGATCTTGATTCGGGAAACGATGGCCGCCTGCAGTTTCTTGGGGATCGAATCCATATCATGCAGGACGCCGTCGATGCGGTAGCGGACCTTGAGGACACTGGCAAAAGGCTCGATATGAATATCACTGGCCCGGCTCTCGGCGGCCCGCGTGATAATGATGTTCACGAGCCGGATGATCGGCGCCTCCGACGCCAGGTCTTTTAAATGTCCGACATCCTCGTCCTCCTCGCGGACATATTGCAGCGCAGCGTCTTCGATATTTTCGATCAGTTTATTGATGTCCTGATTTTCCTGCGCATAGAATTTTTCCAGGTAGTCTTCGATGGCCTGCGGATCACTGGTGTAGATCTCCATCTCGGTGGAAACGGCGACCCGGAGGGCCTCCAGGGCGTCATGATTCTCCGGATCGGCAATGATGATTTTCAGAATATTTTCGGCAAAATCGATGGGCACAATCTTATGTTCCCGGATGAAGCGGGCGGAGAGCGTCTCCAGAATAAAGGGGACTTTCGGAAAATTTTCCGGTTCAAGATAAATGGCGGATGGCAACACTTACAATACCTCATGGGTCGGGCTATTTACCGGCTTTCCCCGAACGCCTCTCATCCGGGAGATCATCTGCGGGAAGCCGTTGAAATGAACGACTTTTTATGAGAACAAATCGCCTCTTTCCGAACTACAATAAATAGTTATCCGGCTCGCTGCAATGATAAGAAATCAGTAGAGGATTGATAGTATAAAGCTACTGAAAATCGGCCGAGCGGCAGTCAATCCTTCGCCACTTGCGCACGGGCGGACCGTCGCTTGCGTATTTGCGTCTGGACATGACCGACGGCTGCAAAACGATGGGAGGATTTGCCTACTGAATCTCACGATATCTTCTACCATAGTTTTTTTAAGGATTGCCCGCTACATTAGAGGCGCAGAAAGGAAAAAGCCATTGACTAAGAGCGAGGCCGAAATGGGCCGTGCCATTCGTATACTGATTCTGGAAGACCAAGAGACCGACGCGGCTCTGATCGAAGATGAACTGCAAAGCGCGGAGATCGACCATGTCTCCTACATCGTCTCGGGCCGTAAGGAGTATCTCGAGGCGCTCGATCATTTCAATCCCGACATCATCCTTTCGGATTATCATCTTCCCCAGTATGACGGGCTCTCTGCTTTAGACGACGCCAGACTCCGCCTGCGAGCGGAGGTTCCTTTCATCCTCGTAACCGGCGCCATCGCCGAAGAGCTGGCCATCGACATTCTGATCAAGGGAGCAAACGACTATGTCATGAAAAATCGTTTGCAGAGGCTTGGCCCGGCCGTACGGCGGGCCCTGGAAGAGGCCCTGGAAATCAGATCCCGCAAAGAGGCGGAAGACGCCTTGCGCAAAGCGCATGATGAACTTGAGATGCTGGTCGTCCAGAGAACGGCCGAACTGCAGGGAGAAATTGAAGAGCGAAAAAAGACGGAGGAATCGCTCAGGGAAGCACTGGCGCGGATCAAGACGCTGAGCGGTCTGCTGCCGATTTGCGCATCATGCAAAAAGATCCGCGACAAGGAAGACAACTGGGTTCAGATTGAGTCTTACATCAGGGATCATTCCGAAGCGAATTTCACGCACGGGGTCTGCCCCGACTGTGCGGCCAAACTCTACCCCAAAGCCTTTAACATCCAGCACTGAATCAAACGTCCGCCGGCTCACCCGACAGGGAGTCCGGCCGGGGCGTCCTCCGTTGCGCCAGCAGGGTGTTCAAAAAACCACTGTTTTGCAGGCTGTTCAAAGAGCCGAAACGTAACGTAACCTGAAGGTCATAAACCGCAGATGCGTGCCCTAAAGGGTACGTGTGACCTTTAGGTTACGCGCGACCGTCAGGTTATGAGCCTTTTTCAGCAGCCTGCTATTGCGATATCGAAAGCAGCATCGACCGGAGGTTGGTCTTGGTGTTCTTGATCCCCAGTTTCAGGCGGATATTCTTTCTGTGAAAATCGACGGCCGTAGCCGAGATGTTCAGATACTCGGTCATTTCCTTGGTGGTCCGGCCTTCGCGGACCAGCGCCGCAATTTCCAGCTCCCGGGGGGTCAGATCGAAATGCCGGGTGGCCAGATTGTTCAAGAACGGCGAGATGACTTCTTTCAGATGGCTTTCGATAATATTGACGTGGGCCAGCTGCGTATCATTCAGTTTCAAATTCTTTAACTTTTCGATGGACGGCAGAATCAGGCTTTTGACATTGTTCAAAATATTTTCTTCCACCGCCAGCCTGTCCTCCTCCCGGTGCTTCAGCAGGACTTTTAGGGCGATATTCGCTTCTTCCAGGATTTTGGATTTTTGCTGCAGCTCGCTTTCGCTGCGTTTCAGATCCTCTTCGGCTTTGCGGCGGACATTGCGCTCGGCTACGTCATTTAAAGCCCGGTTGACTGAGGGCGCCAGACGCACGAGATTATTTTTCAGAACATAATCCGTGGCGCCCTTCTTGAGCAGTTCCACCGCCAGTTCCTCCCCCAGGGCGCCGGAAACGAAAATAAACGGGATGTCCGGACACTGACCCAGGACGATATTCAGGGCTGATTTCCCGCTGAAGCCGGGAAGCGAATAGTCCGCCAGAATCAGATCCGGCAGAAATTCGTCCAGTTCCCTGGTAAAGTCCGTTTTGGTGGCCACCCTCATCGACACGAAGTTGATGCCGGCCTGCTTTAATTCATCTTCCATCAATTCGGCGTCGGCCGCCGTGTCTTCCAAAATCAAAATTCGCAATGGTTCATTCATTTGGCTACCCTCTTAGGTTGTTTGTCGATGCCGGGATGGGATCCGTCCGCACAGCGCCGAGCCCCCTCCGCCCCTGCCGATCTCCCGGACGCCAAAACCCGGCACTCGCCCGCGGGCCGCGCGCTCTCGGCAAATGCCCTGTCCGGCTTTTGTCTCTGATCGATCTCAGACCCCAGGAAAAAGACAGACGACAAAGCCGGAAGAAACTTAGCGAAAACGATCGGAGGAAGCTTGTATTTTTCTTGAGGAAGAGAATTTGTCATTCTTCGGTTTACTTTCTTAAACAACGCTCGTGGATTTTGGAAAGCATTATAACGCGAATAAATATCAACACAAGCACGTTTCATCACCCCTGTGGGCATCCGGGCTTCCACCCGGGAGGGCACCCGCGGAACCTGGCTTCTTTTTTGGCGCCGGGGCGGGTACGGGAGCATCAGTTTCTGACCAGCAATACCTGACCTTTGGCTCTTTTGACGACTTTATCGGCCACGCCGCCCAGGAGATTCTTTAAAATGCCCGTCCTCCCATGGGAGGCGATGACGATCAAATCAATTCCCTGTTCTTCCTGCTCCTTGAGGATCTCTTCATACGGAATACCGCGTTTCGTCTCGTAAATAATGTCTACACCGGCGTTGCTGTCGACGACTTTCTTGACTTCCTGCTCCAGTTTCTCTTTTGCATTCTTCGCGCTTTCCTGCATGATTTTCTGGACCGTGCCCTCATCCAGACAATAATCCACTGCACACTGCTGGAACCCATCATCAATCACGTGGAAGAGATAAATTTTTGCTTTGCTCTCCAGTGCGATATCGACCGCTTTCTTTAACGCATTATCCGCATAGACTAAAAAATCCGTCGGCACTAATATTTTTTTCGGTGCAAACATAATTATTCCTCCTTTTTTTTGTCAAACATAGTCAATTATATCTAACTTACAATAAGGGTTATTCTATAGGTTACTGGTAGTAAAAAACTACCAACACCGATCCTGCCAAATCGTTGCCGGCATTCGAAGGGTTTTATATTGTAATATCATAAATTTAAAGCCTCTCCCGGGCTGCCCGGAGGAGGCTCTAAACGCTCAGGCCAATCCCGTGAAGTTCGCAATTGTGCAAAATAAATCCGCCTGTGGCTCCGCCGTCGGCCGAATCGTCTGCCGGTTGATTTCTTTACGATGCCTTCTTCATGCCCAATTCCTTATATTTCAGGGGGGACGGCAGGAGGCCGGCAATGGTGTTTCGGTGTTCAATGGCCGGAGTACTGTCTTTCAGATAATGGCCCACAAACTTGTCGATGCGGGACTGCAGCTGCTGCCAGCGCGGATCAACTGTCTGCTCATTCATGGTGTACCCTCCTTTTGGTCTAATAATTTTTGAGAATCGTTTCGTGAAGAAACTATTCGACTGGAAAGCCGAAGACAATATGGAATAATTGATAGCGTATTGTCAGGGAATACCTACCATTCTAATCGGGATTGAAAACCATCGGAAAAGGTGGAGCCAAACGAAAAATGTGCCGTATTGCCAGAGGCCCGGCCAATGCTTAGGATATTTCCGAGTCGCCAATTTCGCGGATTTCCAAGGAGGCTTATGTCGGGCTATGAATATGATCTGGGTATATTGGGCGGCGGGGCGGCGGGACTCACCGCTGCGGCCGGGGCCGCTCAATTCGGGGCCCGGACGATCCTTATTGAAAAGTCATCCCGCCTGGGCGGGGATTGTCTTCACTTCGGCTGCATTCCTTCGAAAACATTAATCCGGACGGCTAAAGTCGCGTCGCTTATCCGCCGGTCCCGGGAATTCGGCTTACCCGAAGCGAGCCTGGGGTCCGTTGACCTGGGCGCCGTCATGGATCGCGTGAAATCGGTCATCGGAAAAATTCAGGAACACGATTCGCCCCAGCGGTTCTGCACGCTGGGGGCCGAGATCGCCTTCGGGGAAGCGTCTTTTGCGGATGCCCACAGCGTCGACCTCCAGGGCCGGCGGATTTCGGCTGCCCGCTGGATCATTGCCACCGGCTCCGCTCCCGCTCTCCCTCCCGTTGACGGTCTGGGATCGGTCCCCTGCTTAACAAACGAAACTCTTTTTGACGAACGCCGGCTCCCCGGTAAACTGATCGTGCTGGGCGGAGGGCCGGTCGGTCTGGAACTGGCTCAGGCCATGGGCCGGCTCGGCGCCGCCGTCACCGTCGTCGAAGCAGCGGATCAGATTCTGGGACCGGAAGATGCCGATATGGCCGCCATCATCCGGCGGCGTCTGGAACAGGAGGGAATCACGATCCTGACGTCGACCCGCGCCGTGCGCGCCGCTTCCGACGGCGGGCAAATCCATTTGACGACCGGCGACGCGGCCGGAGGCGGGATCCGGGTCATCACGGCGGATGCCCTGTTGGCGGCGGCGGGGCGAAGGCCCAATACGGAAGGGCTGGGGCTCGCGAACGCCGGCGTCGTCCACACGGCGCGCGGCATCCCGGTCGACGCCCGCACGCGAACGAACATCCCCCACATCTATGCCTGCGGCGACGTGAACGGGCAATTTCCGTTCACGCACGTCGCCGGCTATGAAGCAGGCGTTGCCCTGGCCAACGCCGTTCTGCATCTGCCGCGGCGGGTGGACTACGGCAAAATCGGCTGGTGCACGTATACGGATCCCGAAATCGCCAGCATCGGCTTCAATGAAAAGAGGGCTCAAAAAGAAGGCATTCCTTATCGCGTCTGGGAGGAGTCTTTCGCGGACAACGACCGGGCGATGGCGGAGGGCGAAACGGAAGGCAAGATCAAGCTGCTTGTGAGTCCGGCCGGTAAAATGCTGGGCTGCCAGATCATTGGCGCCCATGCGGGAGAGTTGATTCACGAATGGGTTTTGTCGCTGTCCGGAGGCGTGAAACTTTCCACGCTGGCCGGGGCCGTCCATATCTACCCGACGCTCGCGGAAATATCCAAACGGGTGTCCGGAAAGCCTTTTGCCGAAAAGATCTTCAGTGACCGCACGCGGAGCGTGCTCAAATTTATCTTCAGTCTCAAGGGGCGCGCCTGCTCCGAAGAGTAGCTGCGCAGCGGACCGCCCGCCGTCAGGACAAGGCAAAGCGGGGATCGAGAATCTGCCAGCCGGATGAAATCTTCTTCGATTTGAGATACGTCATCGTTTGGGATACGTCAAATCCGGTTCCCACATTCCTATCGATCAGCTTGGCGAGCGCCGTGCGGTCGGTGACATGCTGCCACCGGCTGATCAGTTTCGGCCTTACGCCCCGGTTGCGCATGAAATCCAGCGTTTCCTCCAATACCGAAGCGTCTGTCGGGGACGGACCGTAAAAAACGTCCGGTTCGAAGGCATTGCCGTTAAAGCCGATCAGATAGTAGCCGCCGCCGGCCGTGGGACCGATCACGGCGTCGTATTCGTCGCCGTCGGCCAAAACGCCGAAAGCCGTCTCGACGATCTCCCGCGGCAGATCGGGGCAATCCGCTCCGATCCAGACGGCGGACCGGAAGGCGCGGCCGAAGCACTCCGTAAAGGCGTTGGTCATTTTTTCTGCGGCGCCGTCCCCCCGCTGCGGATAGAACCGGCATGGGTTCGCCGAAAGCGTTCCGGCCTCCTTTCCCATATCCGGAGGATAAAAAACGTCCACGGCGAAGGGCCCGCCTTGCATCGTCGCCAGGGTATCCGAGAGAAAGCGTTTGTAAAGCTCCGCGCAAAAATTCGTCCCCACCTCCTTCGCCAGCCGCGGCACTGCGCCCCGGGCCTGAGCCGTTTGGGCAAAAACGATCAGACATTGGTCATACTGCATGAACCCGCTCCTTTTTGGGCAACCATTTGCCGGATCATTTCCGGCCGTAAAGAAAAGGCATCACCAGCAGGGATGACAATCTGAGCGCCCTTTCATCCTGATAGCCGTGAAGACCGATTTCCATTTTTTCATGCCCCGCCTCCGGCTGGGCTTTGTAAGTGCCGAAAAGCCGGTCCCACCAGGAAAAGCTGAAACCGTAATTGCTGTTGGTTTCCCTGAATAAAACGGAATGGTGCACGCGGTGCATATCCGGCGTGACCACGCCGAAGCGGAGGAGCCGATCCAGGCCCAGCGGAATCCCGATATTGCCATGGTTGAACATCGTCGCGCCGTTGAGCAGAATTTCGAATATCAAGACCGCCGCGGCCGGCGCGCCCAGGGCAGCCACGGCGGCCATTTTGATCACCAGCGACAGCAGGATCTCCAGGGGGTGAAAACGGATCCCGGTCGTCACGTCGATATCTCTGTCCGTGTGATGCACCATATGCAGACGCCATAAAACCGGTGTCCGGTGAAACAGGACGTGCTGAACATAAATCACCAGATCCAGAAGCAGAACGCCGGCTATGACAGCCGCCGGGTAAGGCGGCGGGGCATAATTAAAAAGGCCCCATCCTTTCTGCGCGCACAAAAGAGCCAGACCAACCGGCAGCACCGGAAAAAGCAGCCGCGCCGCAACCACGTCGATTGCCTGCATCAGAAGATTGGCCGCCCATCTCCTGATTTTGGAAACCCCGGGCGGACGGCGGGGGACGGCGCGTTCGGCAAGCGCCACACCGGAAAAGATAACGGCAAAAAAGATCGCGCGGACAAACCCTTCCTGAGAGATGAAATCGAACCCTGTATCCATTGTCCTCTGTATCGGCTATTTTGGGGACGTAAACAGCTTCACATACTGGCCATAGCCCGCCTTTTCCAGATCCTCTTTCGGGATGAAGCGCAGGGCGGCCGAGTTCATGCAATAACGAAGTCCGGTGGGCGGCGGACCATCGGGAAACACGTGCCCGAGATGGGAATCCGCATGCTTGCTGCGCACTTCGATCCGTGCCTCAAAGAGGCTGCGGTCTTCTCTTTCGACAATATTTTCCGGAGCCAGCGGCCGCGTGAAACTGGGCCACCCGGTCCCGGAGTCAAACTTGTCTCTTGAACTGAAGAGCGGCTCCCCGGAAACAATATCGACATAAATGCCGTCGGCCTTATTTTTGTCATATTCATTTTGAAAGGGCGGCTCGGTGCCTTCTTTCTGCGTCACGTCGTACTGCATTTTGGTCAGCTTCTTCCTGAGCGTCGCATCATCCGGTTTCATATACTTTCCTTCCGCCTCCCCGGCGCCGGCCGGCCATGTTTTTTTGATGAAGGCGTCACGGCCCGACCCGCTGCGATAATACTTATACCGGAGAGGATTCTTCTTGTAATAATCCTGATGGTAGTCCTCCGCCGGATAAAATTTCGTCAATTTCAGGATTTCAGTGGCGATGGGCTTGGCGAACTTACCCGAAGCGGCAAGCTTCTGTTTCGACTTTTCGGCGATTTGTTTCTGTTCTTCATCGGCATAGAAAATCGCACTCGCGTACTGCGGCCCCCGGTCGACAAACTGTCCGCCGGCGTCGGTCGGATCAATCAGGCGCCAGAAGCTCTCCAGGATCTGTTCATAGGTTACTTTCTCCCGATCATAATAGACTTGAACAGCTTCAATATGCCCGAGGCGCGCATAATCTTCATACGTAGGGTTTTCTCCCTTGCCCCCGGTATATCCCGAGATCACCTTGAGGACACCGGGCATCTTCTCCAGATCCGCCTCCACGCACCAGAAACAGCCGCCCGCCAGCGTTGCGATTGCCGCATTCCCGACATTTGCCTTGTCCGCCATTTTGTTTTTCACCTCCCTTGATCCGGTATCGGCATTGCCGCAGCCCCACAGCAAGGCCGCCGCAATGACGAAGAAAATAACTCTTTTCATGGATATAAATACCTCCTGCCTCTCAAATCTTAAGGATCGCATCAGTGATTGTCAAATCAGCAACGACGGACAGGCTGACCCGGCAGACGAAAGCAATCTTCCGCAAAACGCCGGTTTGCCAGTCCGGCTGGTTGCTTTAGGGACGGCTGATTTGCGCATCCGGCGGGGGGATCAATGGAAACAGCGGAGATTGAAACAATAACCGAAGAAGACGGGCAAACGGCGAAGCGGGCCCGGCCGCGGCTGATCCCGCGGCCCCGGCGCGGGGAGGCCGGATTAAGGAATTACAGGATGCGCGCAATCAGGATGCCGGTCAAGTCCGGATGCGCTTTCAGGTAGCCCAGGAGTGTTTCTTTTGAGATCACGACGGCGTTTTCCTTGCTCGATGCATGAAGCAGGTGCCAGTGGCCGTTTTGGCGGATCGCAAAACCGACATGCGCCACATCCAATCCTTCCCGGTCCGTGGCCAAAGCGATAATATCGCCCCCGCGAATGGCGGACGGCCGCTTCGCCGCCGCTCTCTGATCCACAATATGGAAAATCCGGCGCGAGAGCTTTTTCTCGATGGTCCTCATTCTGCAAAATTGGTCTTTGCTTTTCAACCCCGCGTACAGGTCGCGATGCGCCGTCATGAAATCGATCGTTTTGCGCACGGGGCGGCCGCCCAGAAGCCCCGAGACATCCCTCAATACTTTCTTCTTTTGATTATCACGAAGCCAGTCGGTGAAATAATGCAGGCGCGAGGCATAGCCTTCCATCCTCCCCTGACGGTACCGGATGAACCTCAGATTCCCGCGGAATCGGGCGGGCGTTAAGGACCCGGATGCCGCCGCGCGGGTGAGCGCGAGAATCGTTTCCACAAACGTCGTGCAGTCGAACGCGGTGAGGATGGCCAGGAGCTTTTCCCGGCCCCCGGTCGTAAGCGTGCCGGCGCGATAGGGCGCGCCCAGAAAAAGCCGGCCGATCTCGAGGGCCAGCTCCCCGGACGTGGGAACGCCGCCCAGCGGCGCCCGACAAGATTTCCGCCCGTGATTACGGTCCATACCCTTCATCCCCTTTGCGCCCGTTTTGAATCTCGCTTTGCCAAGACGAGCGTTAATTTTCTTGAGCTTGCTTTGGCAACAACGCCGTTCATTCCATACCCCGGGAGCTTGCCGCGAGGTGTTTGATTGAGAAGGCGCGGGAACGCCGCCCGCGTTTCCCGTCCCGGGAAACAATAAAGCAGAGGCGGCGGATATTGCAACCATCAAATGACCTCTGCCCGAAACCCCAGCGTCTGCGGCCGTGATCGTAAAATCATGCGGAAGGGGTATTGCCCGCGGCCCCGCAGGATCGAAAATAAATCTACTCTTTGATCTTCAGGTTTTTCTGCAAATAATTCTTGAATGACGCAAAGTCCTTGGACATGCCGACCGCGCTCCCTTCCCGGGAGGCCAGGCCTTTCATGCTTTCGGGAAGTTCGGGGTCGATGCCCAGGAGGCTTTTGATTTCTTCGGGGAACTTGGCGGGATGAGCGGTTTCCAGACACACGGCCAGCTTCGCATCGCCGGTTTTTTTCTGATAGGCTTCGAGGCCCGCCCAGCCGACGGCGCCGTGCTGCTCCAGAATCACCCGATAGCGCTCGTAAACGCTTTTAATCGTCCGCCGGGTCTCTTCATCGGAGATGCTGACGGAGAAAATGCGGCGGCGCATTTCGTCGATGTCCGGATAGCGGTGCACCGTCCCCACACGGTCTACGGTTCCGCCGTAGAGTTCAAAAAAACGCGCCAGATTGCTGGGGTGTCCCACGTTCATGGCGTTGGAAATGCAGGCCCGCGACGGCGACACCTTCGTGTATCGGCCGGTTTCCAGATAAACTGGAAATTCATTATTTTCGTTGGTGGGCATGATCAGCCTGGCCACCGGCAGCCCCATCCGGCGGGCGTATTCGCACCCCAGGGCATCGCCGAAATTGCCGGACGGAACGGAAAAGACGACCTCTTCGCCGCGGCCGGCGAGCTGGGCGTAGGCGTAAATATAATAAACGATCTGTGGCAGGATGCGGCCGAAATTAATGGAATTGGCCGATGATAAGTTGAACCGGGCCAACTCCCGCTCGGCAAACGCTTCTTTGACGAGATTCTGGCAATCATCGAATTTCCCGTCGACCGAAATCGCCCGGACATTGCCGCCGATGGTGTCGAGCTGCTTTTTCTGCATCAGGCTCACCTCGGAGGCGGGATAGAGAATGGTCACATCGATTCCGCGCACGCCTTTGTATGCTTCGCCGACGGCGCTGCCCGTGTCTCCGGACGTCGCCACGAGAATATTGAGCCGCTCCCCTTCGGGGCGGCAGTGGCTCATCAGCCGCGCCATCATCCGGGCGGCAAAATCCTTAAAGGACGCGGTAGGACCCTGATCCAGCCGCAGAATAAAAGCGCGCGGATAAACCGCTTCCAGCGGTACGGGATAATTGTAAGCGTCTTTCACGATCGCTTCGAGAACCTCTTCCGGGAATTCTTCGGACAGAAACGCCGCGGCGACAAGAAGCGCCGCCCGCCAGTAAGGTTGATCCCGCAGCGACAGGATGTCGCTCATCGCCAGCTGCGGGACGGCATCGGGGACAAACAGACCTTCGTCCGGCGCCTGGCCGGCCAGCAGCGCTTCCTTGAAGGATACGCTCCCGGTAAAAGGGGTGATCCCGGCAACATGCTTCACGTAACGGTTGGTGCTGTAATATCTGATGGCCATCGGTGCTCATCCTTCTTTGAGGTGCTCTCCTATAAACTTATTGACGAAAATAAATCAACTAAAAACGACGCCCGCAAACGAACCGGGGTCGTCCGCTATCTTGAATACTATTTGGAAAATGCCGTCTTCTATGCTAAAAATCGTAAGGACGCTTCCGACGAGAAGCCTGACTTTAAATCATCAGGAGGAAAAATGAAGGAAGAAAAACGGATCCGGTTGACGGAAACAGTCCAGAGCGCGGGCTGAGCCTGTAAGATCGGTCCGGGGGACCTGTCCGACATTCTCAGCGGGCTGCCGCTCATTTCCGATCCCCATTTGCTGACCGGATATGAACATGCGGAAGACGCGGGCGTGTATCAACTGTCCGACGACCTCGCCCTGGTGCAGACCGTGGATTTTTTTACGCCGACGGTCGATGATCCCTATACCTTCGGGCAGATCGCCGCGACCAACGCAATCAATGATATTTACGCGATGGGCGCAAAACCCCTGACGGCCATGAACATCGTCTGTTTCCCGATCAAGACGATGGACAAATCCGTCCTGCGCGACGTGCTGCGCGGGGGGCTCGATAAGATGCGCGAAGCCGGTGTTCTCCTGGTCGGCGGCCACAGCGTGGAAGACAACGAAATCAAATACGGCCTCTCCGTAACCGGAACCATCCATCCGAGGCGCGTGCTCCTGAACCGCGGCGCGAAACCGGGCGACCAACTCATTCTCACGAAGCCGCTGGGCACGGGCATCATCAGCACGGCGCTCAAGGCCGATGCCGTAAGTGATGCCGTTTTGGCCAAAGCGATCGCCTGCATGACGGAGCTCAACAGGAAAGCCGCGGAGCTGATGATCGCCGCCGGCGATATCCATTCCTGCACGGACATCACCGGCTTCGGTTTTCTGGGACACGCTGCGGAGACCATTGAAGGCAGTGATGTCGGCCTCCGGATCAATGCGCGGTCGATCCCGATCCTCGAAGGCGTAAAGGAGCTGTTCGAAGAAGGCTATGCGCCGGGCGGTCTCACGCGCAACCGGAACTACCGCCTGGCCCAGGTCGAAAAGGCCGCATCCTGCCCGGACTGGATTTTCGACGTCTGCTTTGATCCGCAAACCGCCGGCGGTTTGTTCTTCAGTCTGCCTGGGGCTAAAGCACAGACGCTTCTCGAAGCGCTTCGCGAGGCCGGACTAAAAGACGCCGCCATCGTCGGCGATGTGACGGACGCCCACCCCGGCAAGATTTTGATGGTCTGATCCGGCCCGGAACGGAAACGGAGAAATCATGAGAGAGGCATCGATATCCGTCAAGAACGAGACCCAGCAGAATTTGAAAAGGATGCTGGAGATGGCCCATCCCGATGACGTGCTGCTCCTGCTCATGTATGGCAGCCCGGATCCGGACGCCATGGCTTCGGCGATGGCTCTGCGCGAATTGTTTCAGCGGAAAAAAGGAATGTCGAAGTTTGTTTTTGCGGCAACCGAGCCCTTTCGGAGGCACCAGAACAGGGAGCTGGCCCAGGCGATGCGGATCGGCATCCGGTTGCTTTCGCAGCTGGATCTCGGCGCCTTCCAGTTGGTCGCGCTGGTCGACGCGCAGCCTTCTTTCTTCGGGGATCAGTTCCAGTCGGTTAAGCCGACCATCGTTTTCGATCATCATCCCCGCCAGGGCGAATGGTCGGCGGAGATTACGGATATCCGTCCGCAGTATGGAGCGCTCGCCAGCATTCTGACGGAATACCTTCATGCCGCGCGCATCCGCATTCCCCGAATTTTACATACGGCGCTTCTGTACGGCATTAAAACGGATACGGACAATTTCGACCGGGAAACCCTGAGCGAAGATGTTCAGGCCTATCTGTATCATGCCCGGCGCGCCAACATGCGGCTCATCCGGCGCATTGAACTCAATCAAACGCCCCGGAGCTATTTGAAATACTTCGATCACGCCTTTCATCATATGACCCACTACCGCGGACGCCGCGTGGGATTCCTGGGCCATGTGGAAAGCCCGGATGTTTGCGTGCAGGTGGCGGATTTTTATCTGCGGCTGATCGGCACGTACTACGTCGTCGTCGCCGGCATCGTCAACGATCAGCTGATTATCATCTTCCGGGGCGACGGCTACCGCCAGGACTGCGGCGCCATTGCGCAAAAAGCCTGCGGGCTCATCGGCCAGGGCGGCGGGCACCGCAGCGCCGCCCGCATTCAGATATCGCTGGACGTTTTGAAAGCCGAATTGAAGGGCGATTTGTCCCAACAAAGCATCGATCATTTTCTGAATCAATGCCTGAAGAAAGTCCACAAAATAAAGGAATATCCTGCAGCAATGGAAAACGGGACGAAAAATTCATGAGAGATATCGGGTTTCACAAAGAGCTGACGACCGGCCGTTACCTCAGTCCGTTTGTGGGGTTTGAACCGAAAGACATTCCCATCGAAGAGCGCTACGACGAAACCACCGGCGTTGCGAGCCGCATCCTTCCCTACCGCGTTCGCCCCACGCAAAAACCCGACACGGCC
This sequence comes from Deltaproteobacteria bacterium, assembly GCA_009668925.1. Next base: position 7,899 of record SBEK01000004.1, on the reverse strand, counting down.
GCTTATATCGAGAAATCTCCGGAATCGATCTGCCCGTTCTGCCCGGAGCTTTTTGACAAAATGACGCCGAAGTTTACGCCGGACATCATCAGCGAGGGAAAATTCCGACACGGCGGCGCCTGCCTGTTTCCCAATGCATTCCCCTACGACGCCACCAATACGGTTGCGATTCTTTCATCGCGCCACTTTACGCCGCTGGACCAGCTGACGGCGGAAACGATGCACGACGGTTTTGCCGTCTGCCGCGATTATTTTTACCGGATGTCCGAATTGCAGAAAGGATATTCCTACGGCTCCATCAACTGGAATTACATGCCGCCCGCGGGAGGCGGTCTGATTCATCCCCATCTGCAGACGACGCTTGGCAAGCATCCGACGAATTTTATGAGACGGCTTCTGGCGAGCGCAGAAAACTACGCGGAGGCCGCAGGCGGCAATTTATGGAGGAATCTGCTGATCCTGGAGCAGGAAGCGGGGGAGCGATTCATCGCCACGACCGGCGCCATTTCGTGGCTTACTGCCTTCTCACCCAAAGGCATGGCGGGGGAAATCGATTTTTACTTCAAAGAAAAGACATCATTTTTTGATCTGACGCAGGCCAACTTTGAGGAGCTGCTCCTGGGCCTGGCCCGGGTCTTTCTTTATCTCTACGTCAACAACTATATGAGTTTCAACCTGTCGCTTTATGCCACGCTGACCCCGGAGAAAAATTTCTGGGTGCAGGGCAAAATCATCCCCCGGTTTGAAATCAACCCGCTGGGCACCAGCGACCTCAATTATTTCGAAAAGCTGCACAATGAAATTATCTGCCCGGTCGTTCCGGAACAACTGTGCAGGGAATTGCAGGCGTATTTCACGGCGCCGTAAATGCCGGCTTGCTGCCCGGGGCCCGGCCGGTTTTGGACACAAAAAAGGCGGCATCTTTTGCCGCCTTTTCTTCTGAATCCCTGAAATTTCTAGTCTTCTTTACCTGCGCCGGTTGTTGCCGGCGTGTCGGATGGTGCCGAAGAACTTTCGCTGGCCGCCGTCTCCGTCTTTTCGGTCTTGGCTGGCTGGGGCTTCTTCCCGGCGTAATCCGTTGCATACCAGCCGGAACCTTTCAGGCTGAAAGACGACAGTGACATCATCTTTTGAACTTTCCCCTTGCAAAATTTGCATGTTTTCAAATCCGGTTCGGTAATTCCTTGAAATGCTTCAAATTGTTTGCCGCATTTCTTGCACCGGTATTCATAGATAGGCATGGTACAACCTCCTCCCATTAATTATATAAATGACTGATTTTAAATTCATTCGAAAAGCAGTCCAGCACGATTTCCAGATCATTTTGCCGGACCGACTGCAAGGCCCTCCTCGTCAGGGCGTGGACGATCTTCTCTTCAGCTTCTTTTTCTTCCTCCGGGGCGTTGAAATCAACGCCGTCTCTTCCGAACCGCAGCACGTGAATTAACTCGTGAACGGCAATGTAAAGCATCAAAGGGCTGAATTTTATGAAAGAATTAGCCCGGTCCACCGCGTCCAGAATAATGTTGTCCTGAAGACATACCCGGTAAAAGTCAAACCCCTCTTTCCCGTCCGGGCTTAAGCCCGAAGGCTTTTCGTAGGAATATTTGCAAAGCTGCGCAAAGGCGTCGCCTTTTACTTCATGCTGCTCTAAAAAAGCAAGTGTTTTCACATCATATTTATTCTTACGCAGATCCGTCTCGCTTAAATGAAAATGACGCGAAACCAGTTTCTCAGCATCGTTAAATGCTCTGGCGGCGACCGGTATCTGGGTTTGACTAAAATAACGCATCATAAAAGCACCCGAACCATTTTTAAAGCGCGGGTAATATAGCGATAAACGCTTTCCCTGTCAATGTCCCGCCCGAAGGGGGCACCGGCCGCAGGGACTGAGTGTCCTACATGTATCCCAGGATAAGGAATTTCTTGTCAAATAACGTTGCCGATGTTAGTATCCGCACTCGTTTTAAACTGCAATGACAGCAAAAAAAGGAAACGTGATGATGGAATCCATCGCCAAGAGTCGGACCCGACAAAAAGGCGAGCCGGCCGCCGGCGAGGGCTCAGCCACACTCCGGCCGTTTGCCTACATCGGACGAAAAGTCATCGACTGGGTGAATAATCTCGGGGCGGCGGCTGTTTTTCTTTATCTGGCTCTTCTGCAGACCTTCCGGCGCAAACAATTTTCCAAGACGATCGAACAGATTTACTTCATCGGCGCACGATCGATCACCATCATCATGCTGGTCAGCCTGTTCACCGGGATGGTTCTCGGGCTACAGGCTTACCATGCCCTGTCTAAATTCGGAGCGCAGGGCGCCGTCGGATCCCTGGTCGCTCTCTCGCTGATCATGGAACTGGGTCCGGTGCTGACGGCAATTATGATCACGGCCCGGGCCGGTTCGGCCATCGCCGCGGAAATCGGCATTCAGCGAATCAGCGAACAGATCGACGCTCTGCATACGATGCACATCAATCCGCTCCGGTACGTCGTGAGCCCCAAAATTACGGCGGCGATTATCAGCTTTCCGCTTTTGACCGCCGTATCCGATTTGATCGGGATTTTCGGCGGCTACGTTTCCGGGGTCGTGCTCCTGGGTTTGAACGGCAGCGTCTACTGGAACAGCGTCCTGAAGTATGTAGCCATGTCCGATATTACGAACGGCTTTACGAAGTCGATCGTTTTCGCCGTCATCGTCGCCACGGTTTGTTGTTACCAGGGCTATTTCGCCCACATGCGCAAAGACAGCCACGGCGCTCAGGCGGTAGGCCTCGCCACCACATCCGCCGTCGTCGTGTCGTGCGTACTGATCTTAATTTCGGACTATGTCGTGACGTCCCTTTTGTTGTAGAGAGGCTCCATGGACACGCCGCTTATTGAATTTCAAAATGTGACCAAACGCTTCGGCGATAAAACCGTGCTGGATCGGGTCAATCTGCAGATCTACGAGGGGCAGGTCACGACCATTATCGGACTTTCCGGTTCCGGCAAAAGCGTTCTTCTCAAGCATATCATCGGTCTGATCGAGCCCGACGAAGGGGTCATCCTCTTCCGCGGCCAGCCGATTACCGGCGGCAATCGCGCGGATATGTCCGAATCTTTTCATCAGATCAGCTATATGTTTCAGGGCAATGCCCTGTTCGATTCCTTAACCGTCTATGACAATATCGCTCTGCCGCTTCGCGAAACCACCCGTTTAAAAAAGGCGGAGATTCACCGGCGGGTCATGTCCCGCATCAAACAGACGGAGCTCACCGAAGCGACGGATAAATACCCGTCCGAACTCTCCGGGGGAATGCAGAAAAGAGCCGCTTTGGCCCGCGCGCTCATTACCGATCCCAAAATCGTTCTCTTTGATGAGCCGACCACGGGCCAGGACCCCGTCCGCAAAAACGCGATTTTGAGCATGATCGCCCAGTACCAGCGCAAGTTCAATTTCACCGCCGTCCTGGTGAGCCATGAGATCCCGGACGTCTATTTCATCTCCAACCGGATCCTGGCCCTCTACGACCGGCAGATCGTCTTCCAGGGAACGCCGGAGGAACTGGAAAATTTTGACCATCCGTTCATGAATGAGGTCATCGGTTCCCTGGAAGCGCTGCAGAAGGAATTGACCGGACTGTATTCGCAGCGGCAGTTCAAGGTTCTCAATCACCTGCAGTTGAAGCGGCGGATCGCCGGCGAACCTTACTGCCTGGTTAACTTCCGCCTGGAGGAACTGAACGGGCTCATCAGCGCTGTCGGGCATGAAGCGGCGCAGGAAGCGGTCCGGAACATGGGCTTGTACATCGATAAACACTTCGGCACCATCGGCGGTATTTCCACCCGCCGCAATACGAGCGAGATCATCACGATGCTTCCCTACTCCACCCTTGCCGAGACGGAAGGCATCATGAAGAATTTTATCCAGGATTTGAATGACCAGACGATCCCGCTGATCCAGGCCCAATCGTGCAAGTGGGCGGACAGCAATTCCGTCATCGTGTCGATCACCGCCGGAGTTTCCGAAGGCGTCGCGGAGAGCGATATCGACGGGGTGGTCGCGCAGGCCAGGGCCAAGCAAAAAGAAATCGGGCGGATCCAGTGCTCCGCCGAGGGAGTGAATGCATGAAGAAATATTCTATGGAGACCATCGTCGGCATCTTCGTCGTGATCGGACTGATCTGCGTGGGCTACATGACGGTCAAACTCGGAAAACTGAACCTCTTCGGCGACGACACGTACCCGCTTGTCGCCAAGTTCACAACGGTTACGGGCCTGAAAACGGGCAATCCGGTGAACATTCTGGGGATCAATGTCGGCCGCGTGGAGCAGATTACCATGGACCAGGAAAATCAAAAGGCCGTCGTGGAAGTCAGAATCAAGAAGGACATCAAAATCTATGACGACGCCATCGCCTCGATTAAAACAGAAGGTCTCATCGGCGACAAGTATCTCAGCATCGACCCGGGTGGAGGAGGCGACCTTCTGAAACCCAACGGCGTCATCACGGATACGCAGGCGGCCGTGGATATCGAATCGCTGATCAGCAAATACGCCTTCGGCGAAGTGAAAAAGGAACAGAAACAAGATACAGGAGGCAAAAAATGAAAACGCGTGCCCTGGTGTTTAGTCTGCTGATGGTCATCCTCTTATCCCTGCCGGCATTCGCCGGAGCGCCCACAGTGGCCGTGGAATCCACGGTCAACCGGGTGCTCGACGTTTTGAAAGATCCGAAACTCAAGGGTCCGTCCGCCAAGGAGGCCAAAACGGAAAAGCTTCGCGTCATTTACAAGGAAATGTTTGACGAAATGGAATTCTCCCGGCGCACGCTGACGCGCAACTGGAACAAATTCACGCCGCCGCAGCGCAAAGAATTCGTCGATCTGTTTGAACACGTCATGGAAAAAACCTACCTGGACAGGATTCTCGAATACTCCAACGAAAAGGTCGTCTTTTACAAGGAAACCATGATTGGGGACGACAAGGCGGAAGTGCAGTCCAAGATTGTCACCGCATCCAAGGAAGTGCCGATTTACTACCGGATGATCCTGAAGAACGGCAAATGGAAGGTCTATGACGTGGTCGTGGAAAACGTCAGCCTGGTTCAGAACTATCGCAACCAGTTCAATGAAATCCTTGCCGACAGCACACCGGAGCAACTGCTGCAGACGCTGCGCGAAAAGGTTAAAAAACAGTAAAAGAAAGCGGCGGCCGCGCAGGGTCGCCGGGGCAGGATATGTTCCGTAAACGGCGCGGGGCGCGTGGCCCGGCGCCGGCAAACCGGCAACGGACGCTTCCAGAAAAGAGTCCGGGAAAAATGGATGTTCCTTCATGAGATCTCGCTTCTTATCGGTTATCGGATTCATCATCCTGCTTTCGGGATGGGTCTCCGGCCCGTGCCTCGCCGCCGTACCGGCGCCGGCCGGCGATACGAAAAGCCTGTCGGCTGACCCGGCGGCGTCCGGGAAAGAAGCCCCGGCGGCGGCTCCGGCGTCCAAAGGTCCGGATGACGCCCTGTCCGACGAGTACACCGATGACGAGAACCGAGATTACGAAGACGAACCTTTTGCCGAGGAGCAGGTCACCATCGCCGATCCGATAGAACCCTTCAACCGGGCCATGAACCAGGTCAACGATAAGATGTACTTCTGGCTGCTCAAACCCGCCGCCCAGGGCTACAAAGCCGTTGTCCCGGAGCCCGCGCGAATCAGCGTGAAGAACTTTTTTTTCAATCTCCGATTCCCCGTCCGTTTCGTCAGCTGCGTCCTCCAGACGGATTTTAAGGGCGCCGCCGCGGAAACCGGCCGGTTCGTCATCAACACCGTGTGGGGCATCGGCGGGCTGATGGATCCCGCATCGAGCCCGGAATTGGCGCTGGAAAAACAAGACACCGACCTGGGGCAGACCCTGGGGGTTTACGGCGTCGGCCACGGATTCTACATCGTCTGGCCGTTTTTCGGACCGTCCAGCCCGAGAGACTCCGTGGATCTTATCGGCAATCAGGTTTTATATCCGCTTTCTTTTTTGAACATATGGTACGCCTCGTTCATCACCAAGCCCGTCGAAGTCATCAACACCACCTCCTTCAGAATCGGTGACTATGAAGCGCTGATCGGGGCCGCCATTGATCCCTATGTGGCCATCCGCAACGCCTATATCCAGTACCGGATGAAAGACGTGAAGGCCCGGAAGGCGAAGTCCCTGCTTTTCCAAAACGGCGACGGGGCGAGTCCCGCGGCGGACGCGCCCCCCAAGAGCTAAGAACCAGGAGAGGAGAGCTCCTTACGAAAAAAATTATTTTCATCGTCGCGGCAATTTTCCTGCTGATTGCCCCGGGCACCCGGGCGCTGGCGGACGGCCTGTTCGGCCCCCCGCAAACCCTGTCGAGAAAAGCGGGAGGCCTCAACACGGCTGTCGCCTACCGCTATGCCGAAGACACGTTCCGGCAGGATACGGCATACGTCCTCAGGCAGCAGCAGATCTATTCCCAGGCGGCCTACGGCGCGGGCGACATCTGGGAGGTCTACGCGCGCGTCGGCCTGTCGGACCTCAGAATGTCCGGTGCGTTTATTTCCACGGATACGGCCACGTCCACGACCAAAACCGACTTTGCGGAAAACTGGAAATTCTTCGGCACACTCGGAGCCAAGGCCTTTCTCCCGCTGGGCGCGATCTTCGGCGTCGGAGCCTTTGTGCAGGGGACCTATCATCTCAGCAACTACACGGACACCGTGTGCGGCGTTCATAACGGCGCGCCCTTCGAAGCCGAACTGAGCATTAAGAATCTCTGGAACATCCACGGCGGCATCGGCTTTCAGGCAACGGTCCGGAACATCAAATTCTACGGCGGTCCCTATGTCTATTATTCGGAAGCCGCCGCGGTTTTGACCCCCGCTGTTCCGGGAATCCTTTTCGGTGAGGAAAGAGTCTCCGTGCATAACAAGTCGCTCGCGGGCGGATTTTTCGGCATCGACATCCCGCTGGCCAAAGGATTTCACCTGAACCTGGAAGGACAGATTGCGGACCGAATCTCTGTCGGATCGGCCGTGAGTTACACCTATTGATTTTTTCATTACCCCTGATCTCACGCGCAGCAAAGGATGCATCATGAAGCCAAACCCGTCAAAAAAGAAATCCAAATTAAGAATCGGCGTCCTGTACGGCGGCCGGTCCGGCGAGCATGATGTGTCGCTTTGCTCGGCGGCGTCGGTCGTTTCAGCCCTCGACAAGGAAAAGTACGACGTCATCGCCGTCGGCATTGACCGGGATGGCCGCTGGTACGTCCAGGACCGGCCGGAAATCGTTGCGGATCACGCCTTCGGTAAAATCCTGTCTCTGAAAAAAAAGGGGCGGTGGCTGGTCAATCATTTTGAGGAGCAAAACAAACTGCACTTTTATGATCTTACGGCAAAAGGCCAAGAGGTCGTCGTCGACCTGGTCTTCCCCGTTCTGCACGGCACATTCGGCGAGGATGGCACCCTGCAGGGGCTTCTCGAGCTGGCCATGGTTCCTTATGTGGGTGTGGATGTGACGGGCGCCGCCATCGGCATGGATAAAGACGTCGCGAAGCGCCTCCTCGCCCAGGCCGGTATCCCGGTGGTTCCCTGGATGACTCTGGGCAGATCCGAGTGGCGCAATTTACCCGGGAAGATTCTGCGCCGGGCGCATCAGGAACTTGACCTGCCGCTGTTTGTGAAACCCTTATGCACCGGTTCTTCCGTCGGCATCAGGAAAGTAAAAACGCGCCGGGAGCTGGCGGGGGCCATTGATTACGCCTTCCAGTTCGACGCGCGCATCATGATTGAAACCGGCATTGACTGCCGCGAGATTGAATGTGCGGTATTGGGGAACGAACTTCCCGAGGCGGCGGTGCTGGGGGAAATCCTTCCCCGCCATGAATTTTACTCCTTTGAAGC